>DASZHF010000243.1:0-6850 GCA_035938095.1 Solirubrobacteraceae bacterium | reverse complement strand
AGCCCATCGTCACCGCTCCGTGATCGGCTCCCTCGGCCTTGACGTGCTCGCGCACGAAGGCGTCCATGGCACCCCCGTTCCAGCTGCGGTGCTGCGGGCCCCAAGCGTGGGTGATGTCGTTGACGCACTCGCCGTTGTTGTTCGTGTCGAGATGGAACGGATACAGGTGCCCGCCAAAGCCCGGGGATGGGTAGCCAGGCTGGGCAAAGACGGTCAGCCCGCCACCCCCCGCCAGAGGGAGGGGACGGGGGTCGGCGAATCCGCGCACGCCGCGGTAGGTCCCGAAGTAGCTGTCGAAGGAACGGTTCTCCTGGACCAGGAAGACCACGTGCTCGATGTCCCTGAGCTGGCCGCAGGCCGGTGAGGCGGCCAGAGCCCGGGCTAGAAGCGACCGAGAATCCAAGCCGGCCAGCGTCAGCGAGGCCCCCGCAGCCAGGGTCCCTTGCAGAAGATCCCGGCGTGTCAGGGGGCTCGTCATATGATGGGCGGCCGTAGGCGCCTGACCCGGCGGGTGCGGGCGGCGCCTCGGCGGGGCGAGCGCCGGGGCCCGTACACATGAGGCCTTCGACTCGCCGACGCGTGCATTCCGGACCGCGCGCGAAACTCTATTGCCATGCGTCTGCTCCCACGCCCCTCACGTCCCGGTGGCGGAGACATGGCCATCGACCTCGGGACCGCCAATACGCTCGTTTACGTGCACGGGCGGGGCATCGTGGTTTCCGAGCCATCGGTGGTGGCGATCGACTCGACGACCGGGGAAGTTCATGCCGTCGGCGACGAAGCCAAGCGGATGATCGGGCGCACCCCGGCCCGAATCGCCGCGACGCGGCCGCTACGGCACGGCGTGATCGCCGACTTCGAGGTCACCCAGGAGATGCTGCGCTACTTCCTGGCCCGCGTGCGCTTGAGCCGCTTCTCCTACCGCCGCGTCGTGATGTGCGTCCCCTCGGGCGTGACCCAGGTGGAGATCGGAGCGGTCCAGGAGGCCTGCATCGCGGCAGGAGCGCACGAGGTGCATCTGATCGAGGAGCCCATAGCCGCGGCGGTGGGGGCGGGACTCGACATCTCCGAGGCGGCCGGGCGGATGGTGGTCGACGTCGGCGGAGGCACGAGCGAGGTGGCGGTCATCTCGATGGGCGGGATGGTGGTCAAGCGCTCACTGCGGACCGGAGGCTATGACTTCGACGACGCCATCATCGGGCTGCTGCGACGCGATCACGGCCTGGTCATCGGGCAGCCGACCGCGGAGGCCTTGAAGCTGGCCATCGGCTCGGCCGGCCCGCTCGAGGAGGAGCTGACCGGCGAGGTGCGAGGCCGGGACGCGGTGACCGGGCTACCTCGCCGGGTGGCGCTGAGCAGCGAGCAGGTCCGCGTGGCCTGCGAGGAGCCGCTGCACGCCATCTGCGAGGCGGTCAAGGACAGCTTGGAGCAGACCCCTCCCGAGCTGGCGGCCGACATCCTCAACAACGGGATCCTGATGGCCGGGGGCGGGTCCCTGCTGCGAGGCTTCGCCGCGCGAATCGAGGAAGAGACGCACATGCCCACCTCTCTGGCGGAGTCGCCTCTGACATGCGTCGCCGAGGGAGCCGGGCGCTCGCTCGAGGAGTTGCACGTGCTGTCGCGCAAGGCCCGTAGGTCGCGCGCCTACGCGGTCACGTCCCCCTATGTTCGCCCGGCCATGCGCCCCAGCCGGGACGGTTCGCGGGGCTCGCGGCGGCGACGGTTCCGGCGCCGGCGCCGGTCACGCCCGCGTCAGTGATTCACGGCCGCGTCACTGATTCACGGCCGCGTCACTGATTCACGGCCGCATCAGCGATCCCGAACGGCCGATCGGGACTGCGGCGCGGAAGCGGTCGGCTCGAGTTCGCCGACCGTGAAGCGGATCGGGAGCTCGTCGAGCCCGTAGATGCCGTGCACGGTGCCGAAGCGGGGTTCACCATCGAGCCGCAGGTCGCGCATCCGGGCGGGGAGGAAGGCGAGCGCCTCCTGCATCTCGGCGCGGGCCAGGTTGGCACCCAGGCAATAATGAATTCCGGCGCCGAACGTCAGGGGCTTGTCCGAACCGGTCTGGCGCGTGATGTCGAAGCGGTCGGGTTCCGGGTAAGCGTCCGGATCGCGGTTTCCATTGAACGCGGACACGAGGACGACGGTCCCCTGCGGGAACGTCACGTCGCGGTATTCGACGTCCTCGAGCGCGATGCGGGCGGTGAAGGGGGTGATCGGCTCGAAGCGCAACACCTCCTCCACGGCCGCCGGGGCAAGTTCGGGCGAACCGGCGAGAAGCTCCCATTGCTCGGGGTGCGCGGCCAACAGGCGAACCCCGTGCGCGAGCTGGCTCTGGGTGGTGTCCACCCCCCCGATGAGGATGTTGAGCACGAGGTTGACGCACTCGACATCCGATAACCGGTCGCCGGCATCCTCCGCGGCGAGCAGAACCGAGATCAGGTCGTCGCCCGGTTCGGCCCGGCGGCGCTCGAGTAGCTCGCCGGCATACTCGTAGAACTCGGTCACGGCGCCCTCGATCAGCTCGCGCTCCTCGAACAGGTTGGAGGCGAACTGGCGCTGGATCAGGTTGGACCAGCGGTGCAGCCGGTCGGCGTCCTCGAGGGGCGCCCCCATCACCGTGGCGATGGTCAGAGAGGGATAGGGCTTGGCGAAGGCACCCACGAACTCGCAGCGGCCGTCGGAGCACGAGCGCTCGAACAGCTCGTCCAGGAAGCGTCGCATGGCGGGGCGGTAGCGCTCGACCGCGCGCGGGGTGAGCGCCGGGTTGACGAGATTGCGAAGCCGCCGATGGTCGTCCCCGTCGATGTGCAGGATGTTGCGCGAGATCTCCTCGTAGAGCGGGCCGTCTGTGACCCCGAACACCTCGGCCACCATCTTGCCCGGGAACGTGAAGCCACGATTGCGCAGGAAGAACTCGGCCGCCTCCCGATCGAGGGCGACGTAGCCCATGTCGTAGGAGGCGAGCCACGAGCGCTGCCCGAGCTCGTTCATGACCTGGTGGAAGCGCTCGCCCGAGAGCGACGGGTCCATGTACTCAAAGCGCGGAATCTCGATCTCACTGACCAGGGTCACGAGTCAGGAGCCTAGAGCGTCGTGCGTGAGGGGGCTAGACGGGTTCGCGAATGCCCGGCCGGCGTGTCCTCGGGCGTCCCAACCAAGGCGATGGCGAGGGGTACGCCCCGGGGAGGATTCGAACCCCCGTGAGCGGGCTTAGAAGGCCCGTGCCTGATCCACTCGGCCACCGGGGCGGGGCTCCAGCGTACCTGCCGCGCGAGCCGGATCCGACCGCGGGACCCCGGGATCAGGAGGGTGGAGGCGCCCCGATTCGGACTCAGAGCCAGCCAAATCCTCAAAGATCGCCTTCGACGGACGCCCGCCGGCGGCGGAATGCGTCCAGTCCTGGCGCGCGGCGATCAGGCATCGGCCGGCGCCTCCCGATGACCCTCGGGTGCGGCCCTTAGCCGTTTGGATCGCAGCTGTTCTCGGCGCCGCGCTAGCGGTGGCGCCCACGGGTGCCGTCGGCGCCAGTTCGTCGGCTGGATCGTCATCGGGCTCCAAGTCCCGGCCGACCCCGCCAAGGCGCTCGCCCAACGCCCCGAAGCCCGTGCTCGGACGCACGGTCTCCCTGGCTCGCCCATCGGGCACCGTTCTCATCGAGGCCCCAGGTGACACCGCCTTCCGGGCGCTGAACCGCGGGTCGACAGTTCCGGTGGGCGTCACCGTCGACGCGGGCCGCGGCAAGGTCACGCTGGTGACCGCCATCGACGCCTCGGGAACCACACAGGAGGCCACGATCTGGGGCGGGAGCTTTCAGGTCAGTCAGTCGCCCACGGGCCACGGAATGACCGATCTGTACATGGCTGGCGGCTCGTTCGCCAGTTGCCCGCCGGGGCAGCAGGGAGCCGGAGAGGGAGCTCGCACTGCTCGCAGCGCGCGCACGGCCCGTTCCGCCCCTGCGGTTCGGCCCGGACGCTCGGGACCGCGAGTCATCCGCCAGCTCTGGGCCACCGATCACCACGGGCGGTTTCGCACCCACGGTCGCGAGAGCGTGGCCACCGTGCGGGGAACCACATGGCACACCGTCGAGAGCTGCGCGGGAACCGTCACCCAGGTGAGCAAGGGAAAGGTGGCGGTGCGCGACCTGGACCGCCATCGCACGGTGCTCGTGGGGGCGGGACACCATTACATGGCGCTCTGTAACGACCAGTCGAGCAGCGCGCCCACGCCCTCGAGCAACACGCCCACGGCCGGGGCATCCCGGCGAACTCACGCCCGGCCCTAGGCCGGCGCGTTAAGGTGCCGTCCGTGAATCGCTGGACGGTCGCCAATCAGGTCATTCGCGGCCATACCCTGCTGTACCGGCTCAGTGGCGGTCTCATCGGCCAGCGCATGCCGGGCGCCCCCCCGATGCTGCTCCTCGACCACGTCGGCGCCCGCAGCGGCAGGCGCCGGACGACGCCACTGGCGTACCTCGAGGAGGACGGCCGCTACGTGATAGTCGCCTCCAAGGGTGGCTACCCCCGCCATCCAGCGTGGTATCACAACCTGCGCGCCCACCCCGAGACGACGATCCAGGTGGGACCGCGCCGCATGGACGTGACCGCCCGCGTCGCGAGCCCGGCCGAGCGCAAGAATCTGTGGCCGAAGGTGGTCGACCTCTACAGCGGGTACGCGAACTACCAGCAGCGCACCGACCGCGAGATCCCGCTGGTGATTCTCGAGCCGCACAGCGGAGGTTGAACCACGGGGCAGTTGGCGAAGTGGTCGATCGGTGCTGCGCTGACACTGAGCTGGCTCGTCGGGGTGCCGCCCACCCACGCCGCGGAAGCGCCGCCGGGCAGCGCTCCCTACGGCCTGCTGGCTCTGACCGCCAACGGCCTGCCCGGTAACACGGTCGCCGAGCGGGCCGCCAACTACCGGCGTCTGTATGACGCCGGCGTGCGAGCGGTGCGCCTCGACTTCCCGTGGACCTCCATCCAGCCCGCTGGCTCTCCGCCGACCAAATTCGACTTCTCTCACACCGATCGCGAGGTGCAGGCGATCCGACAGGCCGGGTTGAAGTTCATCGGGATCCTCGACTACGGCAACCCCGACTACTCCTCCCGTGGCAAGTACGTAGCCCTCACCCCCCTCGACCAAGGGCTTCCGCCGTTCGCCACGGGCAGCGCCTCCTCTTACCCTCCCGACAACCCTGCCGACTTCGCCCGCTACGCGCGGGCCACCGCGCAGCACTATGCCGGTGATGCCGTGGCCTGGGAGGTGTGGAACGAAGAGAACGAGGGCTGGCGATTCTGGCCTCCGCACGAGGACCCGGCCGCGTACGCGCGGTTACTGTGCGGCACCTACCCCGAGGTGAAGGCCGTCGACCCGCAGACGCCGGTGCTGTTCGGAGGGGTGTTCTTCCCCGGCGTCGCGGATGCGCCCGGCACGTCGGGGCCCGACTTCGTGGCGCAGGCCTATCAGGCCGATCCGCAGCTGACGCGCTGCTACGACGCCATGGCCTACCACCCTTACCCCTACCCGTTCACCTCGCCCGAGGTCGATGTGCCCGTCCGCGGCTCGGTCCTATCGGCCGCCGACCAGATGCGCACCGTGTTGCAGCAACACGGAGACGGTGGCAAGCCACTGTGGATCACCGAGGTGGGCTGGCCCACCAGCTCCGACGCCTACGGCGTGCCCGAGGTCAAGCAGGCCCAGTACGCCGCCCGCATGGCGCTCGCGACCTTCGCGCAGGGCGTGCCCGTCCTCACCTACTACACCTACGGCGATTACAGCGACCCGTCGGGCGCCAACCAGGAGGCGTGGTTCGGGTTCTTCCACATCGACAACTCTCCCAAGCCCTCCTACACCGCGCTGCGCGTCTTCGCCTCGGTGTTCGCCGGCACGCACTTCGTGGCGGATCGATCGCGGGAGCTCGGGCTCCCGCCCGGCCAGCAGAACACGGGCGGGCGAGGATTTGCCCTTCGGTACGACGGTCCCGGGGAGACCGTGACGGCCCTGTGGTTGGCCAACGAGTCCGCCAACGAAGGGCAGGGGCAGGGGTCCCAGGGCGGTACGGCCGGCCCGGCCAGCGTGCCGGTGGCCGTCCCGGTGTCCGCGCCCGCCGCGACGGTGGTCGACTACATGGGGGCGCGCCGGACCGTGACCGCTCAGGACGGGAAGATCGCGCTCCAGGCCGGGCCTGGACCTCAGTACGTGATCGACTCGGCGCCCGGCGCCGGAGGAGGCCAGCTAACGCTCCCGGCCTCGCGACCGTGTGCGAGCCGGCGTGTCTTGCGGGTCCGGGTTCGCGTGCCGTCGCGGTCGCGACTGGTCCGCGTCGCGGTCTACCTCAACGGTCGGCGCGCCGGTCGCAGCAATGTGCGGGTGCGCCGTGGACGGCTGAGCGCCGTGGTCGACCTACGCGGGCTCCCCCGCGGTCGCGTCCGGGTGAGGGTGGTTGCCCGGCTCCGTCAAGGCGCGCGGATACGAACGCTGACCAGCCGCCACCTCTATCACCCATGCGTGCCGGGACGCCGGAGCCAGGCCGTGTGATCGACGCGGCCCCGGATCGGTGGCGAGCCTCGAGGCGGTCGCTCACCGAAGACCCGCCGCGGCCTCCTCCAGGCGGTCGTCCCCCCAGAACAGGTCGTTGTCGACGGCAACGGTGGGCACGCCCGTCACGCCGCGCTCCTGCGCCTCCTCGGTTGCGGCTCGGAGCTGCTCCTTGATCTCGGGACGCTCGACGGCGTCGAGCACCGCGTCGGGCTCGAGACCGCATTCCTGCACCGCGTCGGCCACCGCATCGGGATCATTGAGGGCGCGGCCCTCGACGAAGGCCGTCCGGTAGAGCGCCAAGGTCAGC
>DASZHF010000242.1:0-15586 GCA_035938095.1 Solirubrobacteraceae bacterium | reverse complement strand
AGGTACCCCACGACGTGGGGAACCGACGGCGGCGCGGACCCCGCGCGGGCGAGCAGGTCTCCACCCTCGATGCTTAACGCCTCGACGTCGATCAGAACGCACCCGTCGGGACACCCGGGATCGGGTACGTCCTCGTAGCGCAGGACGTCCGGCCCGCCGTTTTCGTAGATCACCGCCGCCTTCATGGACGGGCGACTCTAGTCGAGCGGAGAGTTAGTTGTGTCATGCAACCCACTCTGCTAAATTGGCCGTAGGTCTGTGATCGCACCGACAAGTTATTGAGGGCGTCGCTCGCTGACCCGGCGCCACTCATCGAAACGGAGCACCGCATGCGTACCCCAAGCGCCCGCGAGGTAGTCATCGTCGAGGCCGCTCGAACCCCGATTGGCCGGGGGCGGACGGACGTTGGCTATTACAAGGACACGCACCCCAACGAGTTGCTGGGGGCCACGTACCGGGCGCTGCTGACGCGCACCGGAATCGACGCCGCAATCGTCGAGAACGTGATTGCCGGAGCCGTCAGCCAGGTGGGCGAGCAGTCCAACAACATCGCCCGCAACGCCTGGCTGCAGGCGGGCCTGCCGATCACCACGCCGGCGAGCACGGTTGACATGCAGTGCGGGTCGGCCCAGCTGGCGGTCAACCTGGCCGCCGCCCAGATCGCGGCGGGTGCGAACGACGTAGTCATCGGCGGCGGCGTCGAGCACATGGGCCACCTCCCGATGGGCTCCAACGTCGCTCATCCCGACGAGTTCGGGACGCCTTTCCCGCCCGCCCTGATGGAGCGCTACCAGCTGATCCCGCAGGGGCTCGCGGCCGAGATGATCGCGGACAAATGGGAGATCTCCCGCGCCGAGCTCGATGAGTTCGGAGTCCGCTCCCAGCAGCTCGCGTCGCGCGCGACCGACGAGGGTCGTTTCGAGCGCGAAATGGTGCCGTTCAGCGTCAACGGCTCTACCTACGTCACCGACCAGGGAATCCGCCCGGACACCAACCTGGAGACGCTCGCAGGGCTCAAGCCCGCATTCAAGCCCGACGGCAAGATCACGGCCGCCACTTCCTCGCAGATCTCCGATGGCGCGGCCGCTGTGCTCCTGATGAGTCGCGAGAAGGCCGACGAGCTCGGGCTCCGGGCGCGGGCGCGGATCGTCGACCAGATCATTGCCGGCGTGGACCCCGTGATCATGCTCACGGGGCCGATCCCGGCCACGCAGATGATCCTCGAGCGCAACGAGCTGACCATCGACGACCTCGACCTGATCGAGATCAACGAAGCGTTCGCGTCAGTCGTGATGGCTTGGAAGCGGGAGACCGGCGCCGACATGAACAGGGTCAACGTCAACGGCGGCGCGCTCGCTCTCGGACACCCACTCGGGTCCTCCGGGGCCAGGCTGATCACCACACTGCTTCACGAGCTCGAGCGCTCGGACACCGAGCTTGGTCTCGTGACCATGTGTACCGCAGGCGGCACTGGACCGGCCACGCTCATCCAGCGTCTGTGAGCAGCGCGTTCGTGACCGCGGGCGGACTCCAGATCACTCGGACTGCGGGTGACCTGGTCGAAGGCGTCATCGACCTCGGCCCAGAACATCACACCCCGTGGGGCGTGGTCCACGGTGGCGTCTACACCACGGCGATAGAGACCGCCGCCAGCATCGGCGCGAGCTTGGCCGTGGCCGACCGCGGGCAGATCGCTGTCGGCACCAACAACAACACGGACTTCCTGCGCTCCATGACCTCAGGCCGGGTCACCGTCACCGCCACGCCCGCCCAACAAGGCCGCACCCAACAACTCTGGGACGTGCGCATCACCGACCAGAGCGACCGGCTCGTGGCCCGGGGAACCGTACGCCTCCAGAACGTCGAACCACGAATCCCCCAAGCGCCGCATACCAGGGCCGCTGCGGGCCAGTCCCAGGCCTGATTCGCGTCACGGGCCGGTTTGATCGGTCGCGGGAGTAGCCTGACTATGGCTGGTGCCCCCGACATCTCGTGGCTTCCAGGGTCGACGCCCTAACGTGGACCCTCTCCCCGTGAGGGACCCTCTCCCCGTGAGTGATCGCGCGCCGTTGGTCGACGGGCACGGCCGCACGATCAGCGACCTGCGCGTGTCGGTCACGGACAGGTGCAACTTCCGCTGCCAGTACTGCATGCCCGCCGATGGGCTGCCGTGGCTCGAGCGTTCCGAGATCCTGACCTACGAGGAGATCGAGCGGCTGGTGCGGATCATGGTGTCGTTGGGTGTACGGGACGTCCGCCTCACCGGCGGCGAGCCGCTGGTGCGGCGGGAGCTGCCGCGGCTCGTGGCGATGCTGGCCCGCGTCCCTGGTCTCGCGGACCTGTCGCTGACGACCAACGGATATCTCCTCGAGCGCGACGCCGATGCGCTGGTGGCGGCCGGCCTGCGCCGCGTCAACGTGTCGATCGACTCGCTTCAGCGCGATCGGTTCTTCGCCATGACACGCCGCGACGCGCTGCCCCAGGTCCTTCGCGGTCTAAGCGCGATCGCGAGTCATCCGCAGGTCCGCGCCGTCAAGGTCAACGCGGTGGCCATGCGTGGGTTCACCGAGGCCGAGGCACTGCCGTTCGCCGAGTTCGCGCGCCGCACGCGCTTTCAAGTGCGCTTCATCGAGTTCATGCCTCTCGACGCCGACCACCATTGGAGCGAGGACGCCGTTCTCCCGGGTGACGAGCTGCGCGCGCTGATCGACGCGACGTACCCGCTGGAGGAGTGCCCGCGCGAGCCGTCGTCCACCGCTCGGGTGTATCGCTTCCGCGACGGTAGGGGCGAGATCGGCTTCGTCAATCCCGTTTCCGATCCCTTTTGCGCCGACTGCAACCGCATCCGGCTGACCGCCGAGGGCACCCTGCGCACGTGCCTGTTCTCACTGCACGAGACGGACCTTCGTGGTCCTCTGCGCGATGGGGCTACGGACGAGGGCCTCGAACGCATCGTGCGCGACGCCGTCTGGCGCAAGGAGCTCAAACACCACGTTGGCCAACCCGGCTTTCGACAACCGCCGCGGACCATGAGTGCCATCGGAGGTTGACGTCAACCGGACCGCCGGTCGCGTGGACGACGAGCTGATCGAAGTCGAGGAGGCCCGCAGGCGGGTGCTCGAGTGGGCCCGTCCCCTGCCGGGCGAGCCCGTCGCGCTTCCCGACGCGCTCGGACGGGTGCTCGCATCGGACGTGGCCGCCGCCACCGATGTTCCCGGCTTCGACAACTCGGCCATGGACGGCTACGCCGTTCGTGCGCGGGACACCGCGAAAGCACCGGTCGTGCTCGCGGTGGTGGGCGAGTCGAGCGCCGGTCGCCCCGCCCGCGCGCCCGTCACCCCCGGTCGGGCCGTGCGCATCTCGACCGGAGCAATGCTGCCCGACGGCGCGGACGCCGTCGTTCGCGTCGAGGACACGCGCGCCGAGCGCGATGTCGAAATCGAGATCGCGGTGCCGGTCGAGGAAGGCCGCTACGTTCGCCGCGCGGGCGAGGACATTCAGATGGGCGACGTGGTGCTCCACCGAGGCACGCGCCTGGGGCCGGCGGAGCTCGGGGTGCTCGCGTCGCTGGGCCTCGAGCACGCGCCGTGCGCGCGCCGGCCCGTCGCGGCGGTGATCACAACGGGCGACGAGCTGGTCGCGCCGGGCGAGCCGCTGGGGCCGGGAGGGATCTACGACAGCAACCGCTTCTCCGTGCCCGCCCAGGTCCGAGTTGCCGGTGCGGAGGTCGCGAGCGCGGGTACGCTTCCGGACGATCGCCAGGCGACGATCGACGGGCTGCGCCGCGCGCTCGATGCCGACGTCGTCGTCGTATGCGGCGGCGTGTCGGTGGGCCCTCACGATCATGTAAAGAGCGCGCTGGAGGAGCTCGGCGTACACGAGGTCTTCTGGGGCGTCGCATTGCGGCCCGGCAAGCCGACATGGTTCGGAGTTCACGGACGGGACGCCCCCAGAACACTGGTGTTCGGGCTGCCGGGCAATCCGGTGTCTGCGCTGGTCACGTTTCACCTGTTCGTGCGTCCGGCTATGGCTCGGCTTGTGGGTGCGGCCCCCGACGAACGGCGAACCGTGGCGATCATGGACACTGAGTACCGCAAGGCACCGGGGCGGGCGCACGTGGTCCGCTGCCGGGCCGAGGCGTTGGACGACGGGTGGCACGTGAGGCCGACGGGTCCCCAGGGGTCTCACGTCCTGACTTCGATGCTCGGCGCCGACGCCTTGGCGTTGCTGCCCGCCGAGCGCGGCGACGTCGGGGTGGGCGAGCGCGTGACCATCGAACTGATCGACCGCCAGTAGCATGGGCGCAGTGGTTGTCTCAGTGCGACTGTTCGCGATGCTTCGCGAGGCAGCCCGGCACGATCGGCTGGAGGTCGAGCTCGCGGACGGTGCCACGGTCGGTGAACTGCTCGCTGCGCTCGGCCAGCGTGATGGCCTGCGCGACCTGGTCTCGCGCCTGCCGGTGGCGATCGCCGTGAACCGCGAGTACACGAGTCGGGATCACCCGCTGCACGACGGCGACGAGGTGGCGTTGATCCCCCCGGTGAGCGGCGGCGACAACGCGAGCGAGGCCGTACACGCGCGCGTCACCGATCAGCCGCTGGACCTGGGTGCCGTCGCCGCCCGCGCGGGCCGGCCCGACGCGGGCGCAATGGTCACATTCTCGGGTACGACCCGGGATGTCGAGCGTCTCGACTACGAGGCCTATTCGGAGATGGCCGAGGAGCGGATAGCCGGGATCCTCGCCGACTGCATCGAGCGCCACGGATTGAAGGCGGCGGCGGCCGAGCACCGTATCGGTGCCGTCCCGCTCGGCGAGACGAGCGTCGTCGTGGCGGTCTCGGCCGCGCATCGCGCCGAAGCATTCGCTGGGGCAAGAGATGCAATCGATCGGATCAAGGCCGAGGCACCGATCTGGAAGTGCGAGGTTGAGGCCGGCGCTGAGCCGCGCTGGGTCGCCGGGTCCCGACCACCGACGGCGCCGGCATGACCGACGACGATCATCTGCCACACCCCGACGACCATCATCTCCCACACCTCGACCCGCGCGGCCGGGCGCGGATGGTCGACGTCGGCGCCAAACCTGCCACCGAGCGCCGCGCGCGGGCCGGGGCGCGCATGACCATGTCTCCGAGGACCGCCGCGGCGGTGGCCCGGGGCGATGCTCCCAAGGGCGACGTGCTTGCCACCGCGCGCATTGCCGGTATTCAGGCCGCCAAGCGCACCGCGGAGCTGGTGCCGCTGGCGCATCCGCTGGCGCTGAGCTTCGTCGACGTCGAGGGCGAGATCGACGCCGACAGTGGAACGGTCACGCTCGAGGCCCGAGTGCACACGGTCGCCCAGACCGGTGTGGAGATGGAGGCGCTGACCGCCGTTGCGGTAGCCGCTCTGACCGTCTACGACATGGTGAAGGGCCTCGAGCGGGGTGTCACCATCGACCGCATCGAGCTGCTGGAGAAATCGGGTGGCCGGCACGACTGGCGACGCGAGGAGCGGCGCTGAGAGCGGCGGTCATCACTGTCAGCACATCGCGGGCGGCCGGCCAGGGCGTGGACGAGAGTGGCCCGGCACTTTCGGCGTTTGCCGAGCGGGTTGGGGCGCACGTCGTCGGCCGCGAGCTCGTTCCCGATCGGGCCGATGAGATCGAGTCGCGCCTTCGCCACTGGGCGGATGAGGAGCGTTGCGACCTCGTCCTGACCAGCGGTGGCACCGGGTTTGCGCCCACCGATGTCACCCCCGAGGCGACGCGGGCGGTGATCGATCGCGAGGCGCCCGGGCTCGGGGAGGCCCTCCGCCTGGCCTCGCGCCCGCACACCGAGCACTGGATGCTCTCACGGGCGGTGGCCGGGATCCGAGGGCGCACCCTGATCATCAATTTCCCAGGCCACCCGCGCAGCATCGGCGAGGCGGGCGACGCGCTGGCGGTCGCGCTGCCGCACGCCCTGGCCCTGCTCGCGGGCGAGCATCCGCATTAGCCCCTGCCCGACGAGGCCGCCCCGGCGGGTCACGCGAGGCGGGGTCCCCGGGTCCCGTGGAGTGCCTATGCAATGCTTATGCAGATGGCGAGCACTCTCTCGCTCGGAGAAGCCGCCCGGGCGATTGGCGTTAGCCCCGACACGCTGCGCCGGTGGGACCGGGCCGGCAAGCTGCGCACGACTCGCGACGACCGAAACCGGCGCCGGGTACCCGCGTCGGAGGTGCGCCGGCTGACCTCGCGTCCCCGCCGCCAGGCGACGCATCACACGTTGTCGGCGCGCAACCGGTTCCCGGGCGTGGTGCGCTCGGTCGAGGTCGACGGCGTGATGGCGCTGGTGGAGATCGAGGCGGGGCCGTTCCGAATCACCGCGGCGGTGACCCGCGACGCGGTCGAGGAGCTCGGGCTGGAGGAAGGGGTACACGCGACGGCGACCATCAAAGCGACGTCGGTGATGGTGGAGCGGGGCGGAGCGTGATCCGCGGCCGCCGGGGTGCCCCAACCCTGGCCGGGCCAACCGTGGCCGCGCTGGCCCTGGCCGCGCTGGCCTTGGCCGCGGTGGCGCTTGTAATCGCGGGGTGCGCCGGGAGCGGTGGCAAACCGACCCTGCGGGTCTCCGCCGCCGCCTCGCTCCGGATCCCGTTCACGACCTACGGGCGTGAGTTCGGATCGGCCCGGGCCAGCTTTTCCTTCGCCGGGTCCGACGAGCTTGCGGCGCAGATCCGTCAAGGGGTCAAGCCCGACGTGTTCGCCTCGGCGAACACCAAGCTGCCGGACCTTCTGCACGCCCAGGGACTGGTCGAGAGCCCGGTGGTCTTCGCCGCCAACCGGCTGGTCGTCGCGGTGCCGGCGGGATCCACGCGGGTGCGCTCGATCGCCGATCTGGCCAAGCGCGGCGTGACTATCGGGGCCGGGTCGCCCTCCGTACCGGTGGGGAGTTACACGCGACAGGTCCTGGGCCGGCTGGCGCCCTCCGAGCGCGCGGCCATCCTCGCCAACGTCCGCTCCAATGAGCCCGACGTCGCCGGCGTCGTGGGCAAGCTGACCCAGGGCGCAATCGACGCGGGGTTCGTCTACGTCACCGACGTGCGGGGTGCCGGGGGCAAGCTCGCGGCCATCGAGCTGCCATCGAGTCTTCAACCCCAGGTCGCCTATGCCGTCGCGGTGGTCAGCGGCACCGCGCACCGCCGGGAGGCGAGCGCGTTCATCGAGGGGTTGCTGGCCGGCGCCGGCCGCCGGGCCCTGCGGGGCGCCGGCTTCCAGCCCCCGCCCCGGCCATGAGGCGCGCGCGCGCGTTCGCAGTGCTGCTTGGCGCGGCGCTCGCGTTGGCTTTGGTCTTCCTCGCGCTGCCCGTCGTCGCCATCTTCGCCGACGTCGGTCCGGGCCGGCTCCTCTCGAGTCTCGGCGACCCAGCGGCCACCGACGCGCTGCGCCTGAGCCTGGAGACCACCGCGATCGCGGTCGCCATCATCCTCGTCGTCGGGACGCCCGCCGCCTACCTGCTGGCTCGGCGTTCCTTCCGCGGGCGCGCGCTGCTGGTCACGCTCGTCGAGCTTCCCCTCGTGCTCCCGCCCGCCGTGGCGGGGATCGGCTTGCTCGCAGCCCTCGGTCCCAAGGGCATCCTGGGCGGTGCGGTGCGCGATATCGGCGTCCAGCTCGTCCTCCAGACGGCCGGCGTGGTCGTGGCGCTCACGTTCGTCGCCGCTCCCTTCTACTTGCGTCAGGCCCAGGCGGCGTTCGCCGCGATCGACCGGCCCGTGATCGAGGCGTCGCGCACACTGGGCGCCGGCGAGGCGCGCACCTTCGCCCGCGTGGCCGTCCCGGTGGCCATGCCGGGCCTGCTGGCGGGGCTCGCGCTGGCGTGGGGCCGGGCCCTGGGCGAGTTCGGCGCCACCCTGATGTTCGCCGGGTCGTTCCGGGGTGTGACTCAGACCGTCCCGCTGGCCATCTACGATCGCTTCGCCACCGACTTCCCGGGCGCCCTGGGACTGTCCGGCGTGTTGGTGGGGGTGTCGGCGGCGCTGCTGATCTCGGTCAAGCTCCTGGCGGGCTCCGAGGCGCTCGGTGCTACTCGTTGAGGCGCGCACGAGCCTCGACGCCTTCGAGCTCGACGTTGCGTTCACGGTCGGCCCCGGCGCCTGCCTGGCCTTAGCCGGACCTTCCGGCGCCGGCAAGACCACTGTCCTGCGCATCGTGGCCGGATTAGAGCGACCCGACGCCGGGCGCGTGACCTGCGGCGAGCGGGCCTGGCTCGACACCGACCGCGGCGTCACCGTGGCGGCCGAACACAGGCGGTGCGGCTACGTGTTCCAGCACTACGCGCTGTTCGAGCACCTGTCCGTGTGGCAGAACGTGGCGTACGGAATCGACGGGGCCTCGCGGTCCGAGCGCCGGCGCCGGGCCAGCGACCTGCTCGCGCGATTCGGGATCGACCGGCTGGCCGACGCGCGGCCACGCACCCTTTCGGGTGGCGAGCGTCAACGCGTGGCTGTCGCTCGCGCGCTCGCGCGACGCCCGGAGGTCCTGCTGCTCGACGAGCCGCTGTCGGCGCTGGACGCCCGCACCCGCGCCCGCGCGGCCCGTGAGCTGGCGACCATCCTGCGAGGCGCCGGCGTTCCCGCCCTGCTGGTGACCCATGACTTCCACGAGGCGGCGGTCCTCGGCGACGATGTTGCGGTGATCGATCGGGGGCGGGTCGTCCAGCGAGGAAATCCCGCCGAGCTAGCGGCCCGGCCCGCCACGGCGTTCGTGGCCGACTTCACCGGCGCGGTCGTCCTGACGGGTAGCGCGCAACCGGGCCCTGACGGCCTGACCCGCGTCACGCTCGATGGCGGAGGCGTGATATCGACGACCGCTGCCGGCGCCGGTCCGGTGGCCGTGAGCGTGTTTCCGTGGGAGATCGCGCTCGAGCCCCTCGAATCGGTACCCGTCGGTTCGGCTCAGAACCGCCTCGACGCCGAGGTCCTCTCGGTGACGCCCGTTGGCAACCGGGTCCGGGTGGGCCTGGTGGCCGCCCAGCCGCTCACGGCCGAGGTCACCGAGGCTGCCGCTCGCGGGCTGCGCCTGCGGTCGGGGACCCGCGTGGTGGCGAGCTGGAAGGCGACCGCCACCCGCGTGGTGAGCCTGTGAGCCGGCTGGGGAGCCCCGGCCGATGATGGCCCCGGGACCGGGGCGCGGCCGCCCGATTGGTCAGCCGGTCGGCCCGAAGCGTTCGGTGCGGACGCGCTGGGGCTCGAAGCCCGCCCCGAGCGTCAGCTGGCTGGCCGTCTCGACGAACCCGTTCGTGCCGCAGAGGAACGCGATCCCGGAGTGCAGCGCCGCCTCCTCCTCGATCATCTCGGAGTCGATGCGCCCCGCGTGGCCACTCCAGCCCGGCGGCGGTTCGCGAGTGAAGGTCAGAACCGTGTCCTCGCCGAGCTCGTCGGCATAGATGACGTCCTCGCCAGTTCGGACCGAGTAGATGAGCCGCATCGGGAGCTCGGGCATGGTCCGGCGTCGGTGGCGCAGGATCGCCATCAGCGGCACCACGCCGGAGCCGCCGCCCACGAGTAGGACGGGCGCCTCTCCCCGCCAGACGAAGTAGGAGGTGAAGGGTCCCCGCACCTCGACCTGGTCGCCCTCGACGAGGACGTCGTGGAAGTAGGGGGAGACCTCGCCATCGGCGAGCCGATCGATCGTCAGCTCGATCTGCCCCTTGTCGAGCGGCGTCGAGGCGACCGAGTAGGAGCGCTCCGCTTGATAGCCGTCGGGAGCGGTGAGGCGAACGTCGTAATGCTGGCCGGGTAGGTGCGCCATCCACATCGGCAGCTCGATGCGAAACGACTTGACGTGCGGCGTCTCCCGCTTGATCGAGGCCACGGTCCCGACCTGCCAGCGGCCTGGGGCGCGCTGCTCGACCGGGGTCAGTCCGAGCTCGGCCCGGGTCAGTCCGTCCAATAGCGTTGTTCCTTCCAAGGATCGCCGTAGTTGTGATAGCCGTTCTGCTCCCAAAAACCGGGTTCGTCATGGTCCATGACCCGCACCCCGGCAACCCACTTGGCGCTCTTCCAGAAGTACAGATGCGGAACCAGCATGCGAGCCGGTCCGCCGTGCTCGCGAGGCAGCGGCTCGCCCTCGTGCTGGGTCACGACCCACGCCTTCCCCCCGGTGAGATCCTCGAGCGGAAGGTTGGTCGTGTAGCCGCCGTAGGAGTACTGGATGGCGTAGGCCCCCTGGGGATCGACCCCCTCGAGCAGGACGTCCATCGAGACGCCGCCGAAGTTGGTGCCCAGCTTCGACCACTTCGTCACGCAGTGAATGTCGGCCGGCACCGTCTCGAACGCGAGCTGGCCGAACTCCTGCCACGTCCACTCGCGCTCGTTGGACACCATGCCGTCGATCCGGAAGGTCCACTGATCCGTGCTGACCTGGGGCGTGGGCCCCGCGGTGAGCACGGGGAACCCGGGCTCGTAGTACTGCCCGGGCGGAAGGCGCCCGGCGAACTCTTCCGGCGTCTCGCGTCGGCCGCGGAATGCTCTCGATACGAAGCCGCTCACGTCTCCGGACCTCGACTCGTCATCATGGCGCAAAAGGTCCTCCCCCGTCGCCCGCCCCCGGGGGGCGGCAACCGTCGGGCAGGAGCCCGGGGGATAATCGCGCGGCGATGAGTGCGACCGCTCCGGCCACCTCCTACGCCGGCCGGACGGCGTGGGCGCGGAACCTGGCCGCGCCGGTTCGCGACTTCTTGAGCACCGAGACGGGCAGCGCTGTCGTGCTGCTGGCGGCCGTGGTCCTCGCGATGCTGTGGGCGAACTCGCCGTGGTCGCACTCCTACGAATCGGTGTGGACGACGAGGCTGGCGATCCGCGTCGGCGGCGGCGGGATCTCCGCCGACCTTCGTCATTGGGTCAACGAGGGCCTGATGACGTTCTTCTTCCTGGTCGTGGGGCTCGAGGCCAAGCGCGAACTCGATCTGGGGGAGTTGCGCGAGCGGCGCCGGCTCGCGATCCCGGTGTTCGCGGCGATCGGCGGAGTCACGGTGCCGATCCTGATCTATCTCGCCTTCAACGCGGGCGGCGCCGGCGCGCACGGATGGGGAGCCGCGATGTCGACCGACACGGCCTTCGCTCTGGGCGCGGTGGCGCTGCTGACTCCTCGCGCGGCCACGCGGCTGCGCGTCTTCCTGCTCACGCTCGCGGTGGCCGATGATCTTGGAGCCCTGTTGGTCATCGCGACCGTCTACACCCGCCAAGTCTCCGTGGTGGCCCTGGCGGTGGCGGTCGGGCTCTTCGGCGTGCTGCTGGCGCTGCGCTACCTGCCGGCGGGACGGCGGGCGGTCTCGATCGGTGTCGCCAGCGGCGTCTGGGTGGCGATGTTCAAGTCCGGAATCGACCCGGTGGTCTCGGGCCTGGCGATCGGACTGGCCACCAGCGCGTACCCGCCGGCGCGCGAGGATTTGGAGCGCGCGACCGAGCTGACGCGCTCGTTTCGCGAGCAGCCAACCCCTGCGCTAGCGCGCAGCGCGCAGCAGTCGCTTCTGTCTGCCGTCTCTGCCAACGAGCGGTTGCAGTACGGCCTGCATCCCTGGGTCAGCTACGTGATCGTGCCGCTATTCGCGGTCGCCAACGCCGGGATCCACGTGACCGACAAGCTGCTCGCTAACGCGATCGACTCGCCGATCACGCTCGGCATCCTCGTCGGCTACGTGGCTGGCAAGCCGGTCGGCGTCTTTACCGGCTCCTGGATGGCATCGCGGCCGGCCGTCCACGGTCCGCGCTCCCCACTGAGCGGACCATTGCTCGTCGCCGCGGGCGCATTCGCGGGGATTGGTTTCACGGTGTCGCTGCTGATTTCCAGCTTGGCGTTCAGCGGCGAGCGACTCGACGAGGCCAAGCTTGGCGCGTTGGCCACCGTGGTTCTGGCCCCCCTGATGGCGTGGGCTGTCCTCAGCGTCGTCAAGCGGCTGCCGACGGCAACCCGAGCGCGCCAGATCGGCCGCACTGCCGAGGACATCCTCGATCTGGCCGAGGACATCGACCCCGACCGCGACCACATCCGCGGACCGGAGGATGCGCCCGTCACGCTGGTCGAGTACGGCGACTTCGAGTGCCCTTACTGCGGGCAGGCAGAGCAGGTCATACGCGAGCTTCTCTCGTCGCTCGGCGCCGACGTGCGCTACGTCTGGCGTCATCTCCCCTTAAACGACGTCCACCGCGACGCCCAGATGGCGGCCGAGGCGACGGAGGCCGCGGCCGCCCAAGGCAAGTTCTGGGAGATGCACGACACCCTGCTCAGCCACCAAGACGCGCTGCAGCCCCGCGACCTCGCTGCCTACGCCGAACAGCTCGGACTGGACCGTGAGCGCTTCATTGACGAGCTCCGCAGGCGCGAGTACGCGTCCCGAGTAAGCGAGGACGTCGCCAGCGCCGACGAGAGCGGGGTGTCCGGGACACCGACCTTCTTCATCAATGGGCGGCGCCACTACGGCGTCTACGACATCGACACCCTTAGAACGGCCGTACGAGCGGCAAAGAACAGGGCCCAACTCACGGCCAAGGCCTGAGCTCCGTCCGGCCAAGGCGTGAGCTCCGTCCGGCCGTGGCGTGAGCTCCGTCCCGGCCACGATCAAGAGTGCAGCGCGATGCCAGAAGCAGCGCGGATCTGCCCCCTACCACGTATCTTGGCCACGGGTCAGTGACGCGGTAGCGCGGGAGGTTGCGGATGGGTGCTGGGGATCTCGAGATCCACCGGAACGGTCGCCAGGGCCAGAGGGCGGAGCGGAGATGACGCGACTGCGGGCGAGCGTGCTGGCCGCGTGCGTCGGGCTCTGCCTCGCGGCCGCCATCCCCGCTTCGGCGGCATCGGCGGCCGCCGTGGTGCGGGGCGATCACTATGGCGCCCGGATCTTCCCGGACGACGCGTTCACGACGCCGGATCCGACCCAGGTGACCGGCCGGCGCGTGAACTTCCGCCAGGGGGTCGACCACCCGACTTTCGGGGGCGGCGTCCAAGCCACGTGCACGACCGCGGACTACTCGATCTGCGACGCCTTCGCCGAGCTCAACAAGCTCGACGGGTTCGACCTCCAGCCGCGCGTCGTCGTGCCGCTCACGGGGTCGATCCGCCTCAGCTCGGTGAACGACTCGAACTTCTTCATCACCAGCGACACCGGCGCCTTCGTAAGCGGCCTGCGCCAGCTGACCTTCGACCCGGTCACTAACACGCTGGCGGGAATCAGCGACAAGTTCCTGCTCGAGGACACGCCCTACCGCATCCACGTCACCAACGGCATTCGCGACAGCGCCGATAACGCCATCGACGCGTGCGGCCGGGCCTGCATCGTCCGCTTCACGACCCGAACGGCGAGCGGCGAGCTAGTCCGCATCCGCCAGTCGTTGGATCTGCCGCTGTCGGACCCGCGCAACGCATACGCGCTCGCGGGATTACCCGGCGCGTCGACGTCGACTGCCGGCCGCAAGCTGACGTTTGTGCAGAACGGGATGAACGACGTCTTCCTCGCGGCGAGCGTCGCTCCGTCGCTGGCCGATCCGCTCAATGGCATTGTTCGAAACGACCAGGTGAAGGTCGACCCGAACGCCTCCGGCGCGTTCAATTCGAGCGCGGTGCCGAACCTGATCCCGTCCGGGACCGCTGGCTACTACGCCTTCGGCAGTTTCCTGTCGCCGCGCTACCAATTCGCCTCGGCGACCGGGCACCAGGACAGCCCGTACGGCGTCGGCGATGGTTTCACCGACGGTGAGATCCCACCAGTTCCGAGCACCCAAACCCCGGCTCCCTTCGGCGCCGACCGGCTCGGCGCCATCGTCGTGACTCCCGACCCAGCCAGGTTCCCACCGCCGTGGCCCGCCGCGGTCTACGGCCCCGGATTTACCCGGAGCGACTACGACCTCTTCGTCACCGCCGACTACAACGCCTCGCTGGGGGTCCTCACCGTGGCCACCGATCCCGCCGGCCATGGCTTCGGGCCGCAGAGCACGACGACGGTGACGAGCAACGGAGTGCCGACCATGTTCCTCAGCTACGGTCGCGGGCGCGACCTGGACGGCAACGGGGTCATCGGCGACGGTCTCAACGACGGTGTCGGACCCACCGGTCACTTCCAGCCCGACAAGAGTGAACTGCCATCGCACAAGCCGATCGACGGACTCGAGTCGGGGCTGGTCCAGACCGTCGTCGACAACATGGCGCTGGGCCGTTCGCTCCAGGCCGGCCTGGACATCCCCGGAATCGGCACGAACCTGGTCGACCCCTCCAGGATCATGTACTACGGGCTCAGCTTCGGCGGCATCTACGGGACCATGCTGATGGGCACCGACCCTCTCTTTCACCAGGGGCTCCTGAACGTCCCGGGCGGCCCGATCGTCGACATTGCTCGGCTGTCGGCCTTCCGGGGCGACCTGGCCACCGCGCTCGGGCTCTCGCGGCCGAGCTTGCTCAACGGGGGTCCCGGGGCGAACGGCTTCACGGAGGACCTGCCGCTGCGCAACGACCCGCCCATGGTCATCAAGCACTCCGGCGCGGCCGCGCTGCAGGAGCTGTTCGGCGCCTCGAACTGGTACGACCGAACGGGCAGCCCGGAGACGTTCGCACCGCGCATCCGGCTGCGACCCGATCCGGCGTGGGCTGCCAACCCCAAGAACGTTCTCTTCCAGACGGCCTACGGCGACGGCACCGTCCCGAACCCGACGGCGGGGACTCTCTACCGCGCCGGCGCGCTCTTCGATCGAGTCGTGTACTACCGCAACGACAAGACGCCGACCTACGCTTCCGACCCTCATGGGTGGCTCGCCGATCCAACGCTCGCCGGCCGGACCTCGGGGGAACAGCAGCTCGGGGCGTTTCTCTCGACCGGCCAGGTTGTCAACCCCAATCCCGGATGGCTCGAGGTCTCGATCGGCGACCCGAACAACCTGGAATGTCTCCACTACCCCGATCCGCAGACGGGACAGCCACTCGCCCGGCAGCCGTTCCCGGCCAGCGGCGGCTGTCCTGCGTCCCCGTTGCAGAGCGCCTCGGGGAGCGGTGGCGGCAACAGCGGTACGGGGGCAGGGCCGAAGTGCACGCTCGCGTCCAAGCGCAACAAGGTCGGGCCGGCCGGGTCAAAGCGGAAGGGCCGCCAGGCCACACGCGCAACGCTGGCGGTGGTCGCCCACTGCAACCAGGCAGCCAAGGTGACGCTGACCGGGACGCTCAGAGAGCGGTTCGGTGGGCGCGCTAAACCCCGGATCAGGAAGTTCCGGCTCGGCCCGGTGAGGCGATCGATCGACGCGGGGGTGGCGACCGTGCTCGCGCTCAAGCTGCCCAGGGCCGCGCGCAAGGGCCTCAGGCACAGGGCCAGGGAGTCCGCCGCCCTCTCGCTCACCGCAACGAACGCCAACGGCACCGGCCGGACCTCGGTCAAGGTCGCGGTCTCGAGAACGTCGCTTCGCTGATACCCGTCGCGCTCCTGGACGGCCTGCGCCTGACCGCGGATGCGGTCCTCGCTCAGGCGTAGGGGTCGGGCCAGCCGGTGCGGGCGCGCGCACGCAGCCGGCGCTTGACCCACGCGTCGAAGCTCGTGGTGTAGAGGCACTGGCGCAGGTAGGTGCGCCGCGCTTCGTTGAGCCGGGCCCGAAT
>DASZHF010000241.1:0-6054 GCA_035938095.1 Solirubrobacteraceae bacterium | reverse complement strand
CGATCCCCGCTCGGTGGACGATCCCCGCTCGGCCGGCTCGACGCTGGCCCAGTAGGTGGCGGCCATGTCCTCGTCGCCGTGTCCGAGCTCGATGGCGCGCTGCATGCGCTCGGCCACCACGCGGGCCAAGGCCGCGTCCATGCCCTGGCGCCGGGCCGCCTCGACCACGAGGCCGGCGTCCTTGCGCGCCATCTTCAGGCTGAAGCTCGCCTCGAGCCGACGCTCGAGGATCGCGTTCCCCTTCAGCTGCGCGTACGCGGTGTCGAGCCCACCGCCCTTGATGGTGTCGAGGAAGCGACGCGGGTCGACCCCCAGCGCCTCGGCCAGGGCGATCGTCTCGGCCAGGGCTTCGACCAGCACGACCAGCCAGTGGTTGATCACCAGCTTCAGCCGCGTGCCGGCCCCGACGGGCCCGAGTTCGAGAATGCGGCTTCCGAGGACCTCGAAGATCGGACGGCAGCGCGCGAGCGCCGGCGGTTCACCGGCGGCCAGCACGGTCAGCTCGCCCTGCTCCGCGGGACCCTTGGTCCCCAGGACGGGCGCATCGACGAGCGCGATGCGGCTGCGCTCGGCCAGCTGCTGGCAGCGTTCGATGCCCTCCAGGCCGACCGTGCTCATCTGCGCCCACACCGCGTCCTGGTCCGCCGCGCCCAGGAACCCGGCCGCCTCGCCATCCGCGACCGCCGCGACCGCGGCGGCGTCGGCGAGCATGGTCACGATCACGTCGGCGCCCGCCGCCGCCTCCGCCGGGGTGGCCGTGACCTCGGCACCGTCGTCGGTCAGCGCGAGCGCCTTCTCCCTGGTGCGGTTCCAGGCCCGGACCACGAACCCCGCTCGCAGAAGGTTGCGGGCCATGGGCAGGCCCATCGTGCCCGTGCCCAGGAAGGCGACCGTCGCGGAGGGAGAAGGGGATGCCATCGGACTACCCGGGCGGGGCGAGTGCGTCCTCGATGGCGTCCAGCCGGGCGGCGCTCCAGCCCTCGCGCCCACGCGCGCTCACTTCGACCGTGACCACTGGGTATGCGGCCTGTCGTGCGGTCGCCCGTCCACGATCAAGTCGACCCGCTCGTTGTAGAACGCGATCAGCCCGCGGATCTTGGGGGCCTCGGGCACGGGGTCGGGATAGAACCACGCAAGGTCCTCGAGGAGTTGATCGGCGACCCGCACCGACCAGTACGACGCCACGCCCTTGTACGGGCAGCGGGTGTGCGTTTCGCTCGGCCCCACCAAGTCCGCGCGGATGTCGTCCTCGGCCAGATAGAAGCGGATCGGCAGGCCGGTCTCGAACAGCAGGTGCGGATGGGCCGACTCGGCCAGCAGCTCGCCCTCGAGCTCCACCCGAACCCGGCGCGAGCTCGGGAGCACGTCGATGCGGTGGTGGGGATCCCGCGGGTGGCCGAACACCTCCTCGTCCTCCTCGTACCACGCGTCGAGCGCGTCCCAGCGCAGCGCGACGTAATCGGCGAGGTCGGGATCGGCGTAGCTCCAGGCGGCCGAGTCCTCTACGCGACCGTCGACCTCCGCCGTCCACAGCCGATCGCGCGGACTGTCGCTCCGCTCCGCGGACGTCGCGGGGCGCAGCAGCTCCATGCGGACATCGCGCCGCGGAAAGCAGTACAGCGGAACGATGCGGCCCGGCTCCCACACGAGCAGCGGCTCGCGCGAATCGACCACCGTCTCGCCGCCGAGCTCACCGCGCACCCAGCGCGAGCTCGGCTCGTAGCGCAGCTGGGCGCCGGGTCCGATCTCTCTCCGCTGGGCCACCGCTTCATCTTGGCATCGATTTTCAATAGAGAAGGGGGGAGGCTCGCCCCGAAACGGGGCTCGCCTCGCGCCCGTGTATTAAAGGTCCGCAAATGAGGCTCATCGCGCGCGTCTCCTTGGGTCTCATCGGTTTGCTGGCGCTGATGGCCGCGGTGAGGACCGGACCCGGCGCGGGTGCCCGTTCCCCCACCGACGCCATCGCCTCCTCCATAAACATCGCCCTTCACAGCGGTCTGATCAGCCCCGCCCGGGCCCAGGCCTACACCGCGATCGAGACCGCAGCGTCGCGAACGCTCGCGCGGCTGCGAGGCGTGCGGCGGCGCGAGCTGGGCGCCGAGCTGCGCATCGTGGGCCGGCTCGCCGCCCGGGGCGCGCTCACTCCGGGGCGCATGCCGCTCGTCTTCCTCACCCTTGACCGCAACGTGCTGTGGTGGTCGGAGCACGGCCCTCCCGCCCCGGGATCGCCGGGCGAGCCCGAGGCGCGGGGGCGACACTGCAAACGGCCCCGAGCCGCCTCCGCCCGACTGGCCTTCCCGGGCAGCGGGATCTTGTTCGAGTACTACCCCGGTCGTGGGCTGCAGCTCCAGGTCAACGGGACCTTTGGCGCGGCCAACGCGCTGCTGCAGAGGGGCACCCCAGACGCCGTGGCCGCGGCCGCGCGCACGCTCGATCAGATGCGTCCCCTGGCCGCGACCCGGGACGGTGCCCTGACCTGGGAGTACGAATTCCCGTACGGGCGCGCCCAGCCGCCCTGGACCAGCGCCCTGGCCCAGGGGACGGCGATCGAGGCCTACACGCGCGCCGCCGCGCGCCTCCAGCGTCCGGACTACCTGGACGTGGCCCGGCAGCTGGTACGCGTCTTCGAGCGCTCGCCGCCGGCGGGCCTGCGCCTGCGCCTGGGGGGCGCCAACTGGTACCTGCTCTACAGCTTCCCCCCGCACGCGCTGGTGCTCAACGCGCAGCTCGACGCTCTGATCGCCCTGTACGACCTGGCCCGCGCGACGGCCGACCCTGCGATCGGCGCGCTCGAGCGCGAGGGTCTGCGCGCGGCGCGTGACCGCATCCGTCGCTTCGACACCGGCCGCTGGTCGCGCTACGCCCAGGGCGGAGGGGAGGCCAGCCTCAACTACCACGTGCTGAACCTCGATCTGGCCCGGGCGCTGTGCCAGCGCACCGGGGAGCCGGCGATCTGCAGCGCCTGGCGGCGGTTCGCCCGCGAGCTCGATCGGCGCTGCCCGCTCGCGCCCGGGCGCCACCGCCCGGGCCGGGGGCCCACGCCCGGCGCCGGCACGACCGGGCCCACCGGACCGGTCGGGACGACGGGCACGAGCGGCCCCGGTGGTCCCACCGGGCCCGGCCAGCCCGGGCCCACGCCGCCGGCGCCCCCGGCACCAGTGTCCCCGCTTCCCCCGATTCCCTGAGGGGGCAGGCTCGCCCTTCCGAGGGCCGGCCGACTATCATCCCCGCCCGGATTCCGGCGCGAGGCTGCGCCGCGCGTCGGAGCGGCCAGCGCACGGACCACGCTGGCGCGGACCGTGTCCGGAGACCCGCGGCCCAGCGACGAGCGGTCTCCGGCCGGTCGTGGAGCGCCCGAACCCTGGCGTCCGCGCGCGCCGGCACACCCTGGGATGACCCACAGCCCCCTCAACCCAGCGTCAGCGACCGCCCCGAGTTCGCCCCCGGGCGCGGCACCGCCGCCCTCGACCACCGACGCGCCCGCCTTCGCGCCCGGTCGGGAGACCGGCGCCCGCCCGGGCCGGGCGCGGCCGCTGGCGGGCTCCGGCCTGGGCCTCCCGATCGCGCTCCTGGTGGGCATGGTCGGCGCCACCACGCTGATCGTTCTCGACGCGGCGGCGGGGCACTCGGGGGTCATCCCCCGCCAGCCGGGCATCGCCAACTACCTGAACGGGGTCGGGGAGCGCCTGGGCTACGACACCTTCCTGCTGGCCATGCTGGGCATGACCGTCTGCTACGCCGGCATCGTCGCGCTGGCCCGGCGGCTCACGACCCGCTTCGCGGTCGGGGCCATCGTCCTGCTCCACGCGATCGTGTTCGCCGGCCCGATCCTGCTCTCCCAGGATCCGTTCAGCTACGTCGCCTACGCCCGCATGGGGGTGCTCCACGGGATCAACCCCTACCTGCACGGGCCGTACGCCGCCCCCCACGACCCGATCTTCCACTTCGTCGGTCCCGACTGGCGCTCGACCGCGACCGTCTACGGACCGCTGTTCACGCTGGCCAGCTACCCGCTCGCTCCGCTCGGCGTGAACGGAGCGCTATGGGGCCTGAAGCTGTTCGCGGTGGCGGCCAGCCTGGGCACCGTCTGGCTGGTCTGGCGCTGCGCCCGCTTGCTCGGCCGCGACCCACTCGTCCCGGCGCTCCTGCTCGGACTCAACCCGATCCTCCTCATCTACGACGTCGGCGGGGCGCACAACGACCTCGAGATGGGGTTCCTGATGATGCTCGGCGTGTGGCTGACGCTTCGGGGCCGCGACGCCGTGGGCGCGGCCTCGGTGGTGGCCGGGGCGGCAGTGAAGGCGACCGCGGTCGCCGTGCTCCCGTTCATGCTCCTCGCGCGCCGGCAGGTCGGACTTCTGACCGGAACGTTGATCGCCGGCTCCATCACCGCGGTGGTGGCCTTCGCCGTTTTCGGAGCGCACTCGCTCGACTTCGTCTCCGCGCTCCAGAAGCAGCAGTCGTTCGTGTCCACCGACAGCTTCCCCAACGAGGTCGCCCACCTGTTCGGACTGGCGGGCGTGTTCCCCTCCGATCGCATCTTCCTGCGCCTCGGCGCGGCGGCGGTCGTGATCTACCTCCTGTGGCGGGTGTGGCGGGGCTACGACTGGATCTCGGGCGCCACCTGGGCGCTGCTGGCGGTCGCGGTGTCAACCACCTGGCTGCTGGCCTGGTACGTGATGTGGTCGCTGCCGCTCGCCGTGATCGCCCGGGATCGCCGCGCGCTCTATGGCGCCCTGGCCGTGACCGGGCTGTTCTTCGTTCACCAGATGTCCCCGCTGTTCACGCCCGTATGAGCGGTCTCGCCCCCGCCGAACCCCGGCTCCCGCCCTGGCTGGCCCCTCGGCCCCAGACGGACGAACCGGCCCCGAGCGGCAGGGTGTGGCGTCTGGAGACGGCCGTCCTGCTCGTGATCGGGCTGGTGCTCGCCGCCGGCGTGATCTACGACGTCGTGCGTCAGGTCGGCATCAACGAGCGCTTCGCCGTCGACCGTACGACGTGGGAGAACTACACCCACCGCACGCTGAACATGATCGACGTCAACCCCCTCAACGTCACCGACATCAACCCGCGCACGCTGGCCGTCGTGGGCCGGGTGGCGCGCAGGAACGTCGACATCGCCTGCGCGCCTCCCACCAACGGGGCTCAGTACCGCTTCTGCCTGGTCCTCGGGGGCCCCTCGCAGCACCGGGCCTATCGCCAGGTGCTGGGCGGCTATGACCTGCCCCTTCTGGGCAAGGACCTGCACACGGTTCGCTCGCACTGCTTCGGAGTGGCGGCGCGGGCGGGTTGGTGCACCGCCAGGGGGTCTTTCCAGTAGCGGCCACGGTCCCGCACGCGGGTCCCCGACCGGCGCGGACCTCCGAGCAGCCCGAACGCAACCGCTGGCTGGCGGCCGCCCGCGACCGCTGGCCCCTGATCGCGCTGCTCCTCCTCGCCGCCGGCCTGCGCTTCGGCACCATCGCGCATCAGAGCTTCTGGTACGACGAGGCGTTCACCGCCGTTCACGTGCTGCACCCCGGTCTGGGCGCGACGCTCCACGGAGTGCTGCACACCGAGAGCACCCCGCCGCTGTACTACGTGCTCGCCTGGGTGTGGACGCGCGTGCTCGGTGACGGACCGGTGGCGCTGCGATCGCTGTCCACGCTCGCCGGCCTGGGCCTGGTGATCGTGGCGTGGGCGGTGGGCAATACGCTGCGCGGCCGCCGGACCGCGATCTGGCTGGCGGCGCTCGCCGCCACTAGTCCTTTGCTCGTGTGGTACTCGCAGGAGGCGCGCGCCTACGAGTTGTTCGCGCTGCTGGCCGCGGTCTCGTTCTGGTTCTTCGTGCGCGCCCGCATGGCCCCCGAGGCCCGTCCCCGGGACCTGTGGGCGTGGGCGGCGTTCTCGGTTCTGGCCCTGCTCACGTTCTACTTCGCCGCGTTCCTCGTCGCCGCCGAGGCCGTGCTGCTACTGGCCGGGCCCAACGTGTCGCCCGACGCTCGGCGGCGCCACCTCCCCGCCGCGGGGGCGGTGTTCGTCGCGGCGCTGGCGCTGATCCCGCTGGTCGTCACC
>DASZHF010000240.1:0-32844 GCA_035938095.1 Solirubrobacteraceae bacterium | reverse complement strand
GGCTCAGCCGATGATCGCCCGGCGGCGCCGGCGGGCGACCACGTGGAGATCGATCTGGGCCGGGCGGAATCCGGGCGCGCTGGCCAGCGCGCGGACGGACAGGGCGCGACGCACGCGCAGCACCACGGTGGCGCGCCCGGCCGGGTCGGTGGTCACCCGGTGCCCGGCGATCTGGATGGTGGCTCCCGGGACCAGCAGCTTGCGGCCGTCCTGGATCACGGTGACCAGGAATTGCACGCGCCTGCGGGCGCGCAACCGCAGGCGCCGGGGGTGGGCCGTCAGGATGAGTTGCGGCAGCGTCTGGGCTGGCGGCGCGCCGGCCGGCGCGGCCGGCGGGTGGTAGACGGGCATCCCGGGCTCGCCCGCCCACACGTCGAACAGGACCTGGTGGGCGGAGTTGCCCGCGAAGTAGGAGAGGTTGGTGACGATCAGGCGCTCGCCGTCGAACTCGACGCTCGACGGCTCGTCGTAGGGGACCGCGAAGCCGTTGTTCGTGGCCGGGTCGGGCGGATAGCGCCCCAGCTCCTGCCCCTGGGGAGATATTTCGACGAGCTGGTTGACGCCCGGGCCCACGAGCGCCATGTAGACGTTGCCCGACTGGGCCAGCGCGAACCCGTCGGGCGCCTCCCGGGGGCCGCTGACCCACAGCTGTCGCAGGGGCCCGGGCTTGCCGTCGGGCTGGATGGGCAGCGCATAGAGCTTGCCGCTGGTGAAGTCCGGACCGGTGCTGGGCGCCGAGGCGGCCGTGTCGAAGAGCAGCGTGCGGTGGTCGGCGCCCAGCACGATGCCGGCCGCGTCGAACTGGACGCCATCCAGGCGCGGATCGGTGAACCACACGTGAGCGATGCCGCCGCCCGGCGGGACGCGCCAGATCAGCGCCTGCTGATAGTCGGTCACGTAGAGGGAGCCGTCCGGGCCCCAGGCGGCGTAGTCGGGCTCGGACGCGTTGTCCGCGATCGCCTGCTTGCACTCGGTCCCGGCCGCGACCGAGGAGCACGTCGGGACCTGGGCGAAGCTCGCGTAGTAGGCCCAGCTCCCCGTGTTGGGATTGAAGCGCAGCATCCGGGGTGGGCTCTGCTGGAGCAGGTAGAGGGAGCCGGCCGCGTCCTGCGCCGCCACCTGGATGCCGTGCGGGGCGGTCAGGTCCTGGGAGCCGGGCGTGAACGACGTCTCCAGCGACCCGTCGGGGCCGTAGCGGAAGACCTTCGACGGCAGGCTGTCGCCGGCCGGGTTCTCGAACGACCCGACATAGATGCGCCGGTCGGCCGCCACCAGCGAGAGCGCTCCGAAGCCGGGCGATGGAATCGGGGCCAGCACGCGGGTGTCCCACTTGGTGCGGCTCATCGGCGCCTGGGCGCCGGCCGGCCCGGGGACCAGCGCGGCGGCCGAGATCGCCGTCAACGCTCCTAGCCCAGCCCGGAGGGCGAAGGCCCGGAGGGCCATCCTCTCCTTCACCGCCACCCTCCGAAGCACCCGGCCGTGCCTGCTCACAACTCGGCCAGCACCTCGCGCGCGGCCCGCTCGCCGGAGCGCACGGCGCCGTCCATGTAGCCGTTCCAGTAGGGCGAGGTCTCGGTGCCGGCCCAGTGGATGAGGTCGACCGGAGCCCGCAGCGCGGGCCCGTACTCGAGCAGCGTGCCGGTCGAGGGGAGCGCCACCGGGCAGCCACGCGTCCACGGCTCCGCCGTCCAGTTGGTCTCGAAGTAGTCGCGCGGGGAGGCGGCCTGCGAGCCGAACATGGCGGCGAACTCGCTCAGGACCTGGTTGCGACGCGCGTCCGGCGCCGTGGCGATGAAGCTGCGGGCGGCGTCGCCGCCCACGAAGCCGAACATCACGCCGGGGGTGCCGCTGGGGGGCGAGTCGTCGACCGTGAAGCACACCGGACCGGTGAGCGAGACGCCCTGGCCGTTGAGGCCGCTGTCGCGCCAGAACGCGCGGTCGTAGCGGGCCCCGACCTTGATCAGGCTTCCCTGACCCGCGCGGGAGGTGAACTGGTCTCGCGCTTCCGGGAGGATCGGCTCGTAGTCGATGCGGCCGGCGAGCGTCGCCGGGATCGCCACCACGACGCGCTTGGCGGCGACCGTCACCGTGTCGGTGCTCACCTGGGCGCTCCCGCCCGAGCGAACGATCCGCCGCACGGGCTGGCTGAGCATGACCTTCGAGCCCAGCTGGGCGGCCATGCGCAGCGGTATCTCCTGCGAGCCGCCCACGAAGCGCGACATCTGCGCGCCGCCGCGGGTGTCGAAGTTGCGCTCGAAGGTGCCCGGGTTCTTCTCGTCACCCGAGGAGGCGATGTAGAAGAGCACGAACAGGAGCGACAGGTCTCGGGGCTCGGCGCCGAAGATCGCGCGGGTGGCCACCGACACGACGGCGCGGAAGCGGGCGCTGTTGCTCGTGTTGGCCCGGATCCAGGTGTCGAGCGTCTGCTGGTCCCAGACCGCCGCGTTGGGCGCCGTCCACGGGGCGTCGACCGGCACGGTCGTCGACATCTGATCGAACTGTGCGACCGTGCTGGTGATGTCGGGCAGGGTCTGGGGATCGGGCGGCGCCGTCCCCAGCGGGCTCGTGTCGCTGTAGGTGGTGACCGACGAGCCGTCGTAGAAGACGTCGTTGCCGGCGTCGTAGGTGTCAAAGGTGCCGACTCCCAGCGCCTTGGCCAGGTCGAGCAGGTGGCCCTGGGTGGGTCCCACGAACGTTCCCCCGCGCTCGGAGATCACGCCGCCGCCGAGGTCGTGGTTCCACATTCGTCCGCCCACGCGGTCGCGGGCCTCGAGCACGATCACCGACTTGCCCGCGGCGACGACGTTGCGCGCCGCGGTCAGGCCGGCGAGCCCGGCCCCGACCACCACGACGTCGGCCGAGAGTGAGGAGCCGGTCGTGGGCGCCGTCCCCTGGCGCTGGCCGTGCTTGGCATGCTTGCGCTTGTGGCGCTTGCGGGCCTCGGCGGCCTCGGGCAGCGCCGCCGCCGCGCCCGCCACGGCCGCGCCGGCGAGCAGTCCCCTCCGGGTCAGCCGGTCGGGTGACGTCTGATCTTCCTGATCGGGCTCCTGCGCTGAGCTGTGTTCGAGATCGGTCACCCGTCTGCTCCTTCCGGCTGCCAGGATGCCTGTGCTTGCGACCCGCCCGACCGTGGACGCCGGCCCCACGGGCCGGCGCAGCGGGGGGCGTAGTTTGGCAGGGCCACAGACCCGCCGGTGCAGACCGACCCCCGAACACCACCCCGCCCCACCTCGCTCGACCACGTCGCGCTCTGGGTTGGCGCGCCCGATGCCCTCGCGGACGCCCTGTGCACGGGCCTGGGGATGCATGTGATCGAGCGCACAGACACCTTCACGCTGGTCGGGGTGGATGCCCGGCTGGGCAAGCTGACCCTGTTCGCGGCCGAGGGCCCGCGGGAGGCGGGGGTGCTGGACAGCGTGGGGCTGCGCGTGCACGACGTCGCCAGCGTCGTCGACCGGCTGCCGCCGGAGCTCAGCGTGGTGGAGGTCGATGGGGCGGCGGCCCGGGTGCGCGCACCGGAGGGTCTGACGATCGCGCTCGTCGAGGCCCGGGGGGATCAGGTGGCCTACGACCTCGACCACGTCGTGCTCCGGGTCCCCGATCCCGAGGGCGCCGCGCGGCGGCTCGGCGAGATGGGGTTCGAGCGACGCGCCGGGCGCCTCGAGGTCGGTGACCGCCACCTCCGCCTGGTCGCCGGGCATCCCCGGGCCACCGACCGTCCGCTGCTCAACCACCTCGCGCTCCTGGTCGCTTCGGTCGACGACTACCTGGGGCAGGGCCGCCACCACGGCCTGGAGGTCGACGAGATCAAGGACGCTCCCAACACCTACGCCGCCTTCGTCTGGGGACCGGATCGCATCAAGCTCGAGTACCTGGAGCACAAGCCCGGCTTCTCGCTGGTCTGACGTGACCGACCTGGTCGTGGCTGGGGCGCTGACGTGACCGACCTGGTCGTGGCTGGGGCGGGCATGGCGGGCCTGGTGGCGGCGGCCGAGGCCCGGCGTCTCGGGGCGCGGCCGGCGGTGTGGGAGAAGGGCGACCGCCTCGGAGGCTCGATGGCGCTGTCCACCGGGATGATCTGGCGCTATCGCACCTTCGAGGACTTTCGCGCCCAATGCCCGCGCGGAGACCCCGCCCTGCAGCGGCTGGTATTCGAGCATCTCGACGAGGACCTCGACTGGCTGGAGTCGCTGGGCGCCGCGGTCGCCGCGCGCGACACCGGCAACCCCCGAACTGTGGGCCGTCGCTTCGAGCCACCCGGGCTGGTCGCTGCGCTGGGGGCGGCCGCCGGCTCGGTCGAGCTCGGGCGCCCGGCGCGCGAGCTGCCGCCGGTTCCATTGGTGCTCGCGTGCGGGGGATTCGCGGCGAACCGGGCGCTCGTGGGCCGCCACATAACGCGTGAGGCGGACTCCCTGCTCCTGCGGGCCTCGCCCTGGAGCACCGGCGACGGGCTGGCGCTGGGCCGGCGGGCCGGCGCCCAGTTCTCCGCCGGGCTCGACGAGTTCTACGGCCGGGCCATGCCCGCGCCACCGGCCCGGATCGGCGAGTCGGACTTCGTCGAGCTGGCCCAGGTCTACGCCCGCCACGCCACCGTGCGCAACGCCCGGGGCGAGGGCTACGTGGCTCGCACCTGGTCGGAGATCGACGTCGTTCAGTGGATGGCGCGCCAGCCCGGTGCGCGGGCCTGGTTCACCGTCTCCGAGCGGGCGCTGGCCGAGCGGGTCAGGGAGCGGACCGTGGCCGAGGTAATCGAGGCCGGACGCGAGGCGGGCATGAGCGTGCGCTCGGGCTCCGACGGCGTCACGGTCGAGGTGGTGGCGGGGATCACGACCACGCTGGGCGGGATTGCGATCGACGATCACGCCCGGGTGGCTCCGGGGGTGTTCGCCGCCGGCGCCGACGCCGGCGGAATCTCCACCGGCGGTTACTCGAGCGGCCTGGCGGGGGCGCTCGTGCTGGGGCGGATCGCGGCCCGGTCGGCGGTCGCGGCCGCGGGCCGGGGCGAGCGCCCGCGCACCGAGCGCGCCGAAGCCCTCCAGGAGGGGAGCTGACCGTGGAGCACGCCTTCGGACACGGCGAGTCCTTCCTGGTCGGAGTCGAGGAGGAGCTGCTCATCGTCGATCGCCAGACGCACCGGCTGGCGCCGGCCGCCGCCGTCCTGCTCGAGTCCCTGTCGGCGCCCGTCGGGAGTGCCGGATACGAGGCCCCCGCCGCGGAGATCGAGCTTCGCTCCGCGCCGTGCGCGCAGGCCGCCGACGCCGCCGAGCAGCTCGCCCAGCTGCGCGGGCGGGCCCCGACGGCCGATCTCACGCTCATGGGCGCCGGCGTGCACCCCACCGCCAGGTGGGGAGACGTCGCCCTGGTCGACATCGAACGCTACGCGCAGGTGGGCGAGACCATGCGCGGGCTGATCCGCAGGACGCCGGAATGCGCCCTGCACGTGCACGTGTCGATGCCCGACCCGGAGAGCGCGATCCGCGCCTACAACGGGCTGCGCGAGCACCTTCCGGTCCTGATCGCGCTGGGCGCGAACTCGCCCTGGTGGTTCGGCGCGGATTCGGGCCTGGCGAGCGCGCGGTATGCGTTGGTGCGCTCCTATCCCCGCCGCGGCGTCCCGAATCGCCTGCGTGACTTCGAGCACTATGTGGAGACGATCGACGCCGTCACGGCGGCCGGCGAACTGCCCGACTACACCTGGGTGTGGTGGGACGTTCGTCTGCAGCCCAAGCTTGGAACGGTCGAGGTGCGCGAGCTGGACGCCCAGTCTCGGGTGTCCGACGTGGCCGGGATCGGCGCCCTGGTGCAGGGCCTTGCCTGCCACGAGGCCGGCTCCGGAGCGGGCGCCCGGGCGTCCAGGGGAGCGGGCGCCCGCGCTTCCAGCGGAGCGCGCGGCACGCTGCCTACGGAGGCGATCGCCGAGTCGTGCTTTCGGGCGTGTCGCGACGGCCTGGACGCGTCGATCTTCGCTGGCGGCGCCGTGCGGCCCGCTCGCGAGGTGGCGCGCGCGACGATAGAGCTGGCGCGCCCCTACGCCCGCGATCTGGGAAGCGAGCCCGCCCTCGACGGCCTCCGCGACGTGCTCGAGCGCGGCGGTGGCGCCGAGCGCCAGCGCGCCGCCTACCGCCGTGGAGGGGTGGAGGCGATGCTCGAGGGTTTGGCGCAGGAGACGATGGCCCCGCTCGGACGCGACCGCGGTGCTAATTGACCGACGGATCCTCGGGCATGCGGGCGAGCAGGGCAAAGCGCGGTCCCATCCGTTCCAGCACGCTGCCCCACAAGGTCTCGGGAGCCTCGCTGAACACGTCGTCCTCCAGTGCTCGAGCGAGCAACCAGTCCGCTTGTTCGATCTCGCCCTCGAGCTGGCCCGCTCCCCAACCCGCATACCCCGCGAACACGCGGGCCCGGTCGGTGAACTGCGTCAGCTGGTCGACGTCGGCCTCCGCCGAGATGAAGCCGATCCGATCCGTAACCAGGATGCCGGCCTGGTCGGAGTCGGAGAACTCGGCCACCACGAGCACGGCCGATGGCCGGACCGGACCGCCCAGGAACAGGCTGTCGTCCACGCCCGAGAAGCCCAGCAGCGCGGGGACCGTCGCCGAGACGCTGGCGGACGAGCGCCGGTTGACGATCACTCCCATCGCTCCGTCGTCGGTGTGCTCAGCCACCAGCACCACGCTGCGCTGAAAATTGGGGTCGACGAGCGCCGGGGAAGCGACGAGCAGCTGTCCGCGCACCGAATCCACTAGAGAGGCCTACCCGAACCCGGCCCCCGCCAAGCCGCACAGAACCCGGTCCGGGACCGCCCGGCGCCGCGTTGCCGGACCGCGCCCGGTCCGGGACCGCCCGGCGCTGCGTTCCTCTACAGCCCGGGCCAATGGCGGACGACGAACCCGGCGTTGGAGCGAGCCGCCGCCTGCCAGCGCGATCCGAACGGGCCGGAGCGACCGCTGGTGTCGAAGCGCAGGCCAGCCACGTACATGTAGGTGTGACCGTCGCTGGCCATCACAGAGATCCACTTGCCCGGTCCCGGCGCTCCCCACTGCATGAGCTGGCCCGAGGTCACGGGCGCCCCCAGCAGTCCCGCGGCGGCCAGGGCGTAGGACACCGATCCCGAGCAGTCGTAGGCGTTATCGACAAACGACGCGTGACCGCCTCCCCAGCGGTAGGGGAAGTTGGCAATCGCGTTCCCCGCCGCGATTACCCGGGCCACGGCCAGCGGCGCGCCGCGCGGGGGCTGCGCGTTGCCCCGGGGCAGGACCGCGGCGCCCACCTGGGGGCTGGGAATCGGAACCGCCGTCGCTGTCGCCGCCGCGGTCCGCGCCGCGCCCACCGCCGCGCGCATCTGCCGCAGCTCCTGGCGGACCTCGGCGTCGGTCGGGGCTCCGGCGGCGACCGCCCGGGTGGCGGCGACCGCCGGCGTCTTGGCCAGCGCGTGGGGCGGGGCGGAGGCCGGCTCGGGGAAGCTCTTGGCCGCCTCGGGATCGGGGATCAGGCCGGTCCCCGTGCCCTGCTTGCGGTCCGCGAGCAGGACCGGCCGGCTCGCACGCGACGACCCGTGCCCCGACGTGAGGGCGAGCACCGCCCCCGGAAGGCATCCCGCCAGGACCCCAACGACCACTACCCAGCGTCTCACCATAAGACCGCCGTGAACTTGCCCGGCATCATCGGTGAGGCTAGCGACCTGATCCGCGCCGCGCTTCAGCTCGGCCGAGCCCCGCAGACGAATGGACTAGGCCCGGGTCAGAACCGCAGAATGGCGCCGATCGAGCCCAGCGGACCGAGGTCGTCGTAGTGGCGGACGACGATCACGTCGGCCGATTGGGCCACGGCCGCCTCCACCGCGCTTTCGACGATGTCCGCCCGCTCTTCGACCTCGTGGCCCTCGACCGGGCAGCTGCTGCCCGGCGGACCCAGCCAGTCGCCATGAGGGCAGACGACCCCCGGGGCCCGGAACCCGGCCGCCACGAGCAGCGTCTCGACCCGGCGCTGGGTGAGCGCGTCGAGCACCTGCTCGAGCCCGCTCGCGCCGCGGCCTCCGCTCCCGACGGCCTGCGCCAGCCGGTCCAGCGACTCCCGTTCGCGCCGCCGCTCGTCGGCCTCGATGAGGGGCAGCGCCGCCTTGTGTATGTCATCGGCGCTCGCGTGCTCGATGTCGACGTCGATCCTGCCCAGCAGACGCTCACGCAGATAGGAATGCAGGTGGGTCTCGACGATGGGCCACAGCTCATCGTGGGTGGCAATCAGCAAGCGGTCGAAGGGGAGTCGCTGGTAGTTGCGAAACAGCGCGTCGCACACATGCTTGACGTGGTCGGTGGTCTCCTTCTGAATCCCGCGCTGATAGCGAGCCTGCGAGAAGCCACCCTGGTCGTGCCAGCCATGGACGTCGTCGGTGAGCGACTCCACTTCCCCCAGCCAGTCCGAGCTTCCGCACAGGATCCGCCCGTTGCGGCGGGTCACCAGGGCCACGCACCACCGGTCGGCGGTGCCGATGTCGGCCAGCGGCTCGATGAACGGCGTCGAATCGATGACCACGGAGGCCTCCACCGCCCGGGGCAGGCGGATGGCGTCGAACACGTCGGCCGGTCCGCAGCAGAACACGGCCAGGCCGTGAGCTCCCTTGACGTGCGCGGCGAACTCGGCTTCGAAGAACTGCTCGAGACGGGCCAGGTCCTTGCGGAGCGCCGCGTGCTCGGAGTGGGACAGGTCGTCTTGGTGGCGGACCATCCTGTCCGCCTCGTCGAGCAGCGACCGGACCTCGGTGCTCCGAGCGGGCGCGATCGCGAACTGGGCCGGATCGAGGTTGACGTACACGCTCATCACCTTGGCTCCGGAGGGCCGGAGCTGAGCCAGGGCCCGCAGTCGCGCCGGTGTCAGGTCATTAACCTGCATGCGCGCCGGCCCCGTGCGCGCCGGTCCCGAGCGCACTCTGCTCGCGCCCCCCGGGCCGGACCGCTAAACGATTCCCGACGCGCGCCACCACGGCGAAGTACACCACGATCGCGACCGCCAGCGCGGGCCCGGCGCCATCGCAGCGCCCGTGCGCTCAGAACGGGCGGCGCCAAACGGCCGCCAGCAGCCTCAGCTGCCCGCTGGCCGCCCGCCGCAGCGCGGTGCGCAGGCGATCCGGGAGCCCTTGGGCCGGAAGCTCCATGAGAACCTCGAGCTCCTCGGCGGAGGGCACCCGGAGCGAATACTCGAGCTCGTGCCCGTCGGGCAGGGAGGAGCCCCCGAGCTGATCGAGCTTCGCCCGGACCGGGCGGTTGTCGACCGAAACCACCGCGGTGAAGCGGCGCAGCCCGTTCTCCCGAGCCCGGTTGGTGAGCGCCGTGAGCAGCTGCGTGCCTATGCCCCGGCCCTGCCAGTCGTCGATCACCGCGGCGGCCACCTCAGCCGTCTCGGGATCGCCCGGGACCCGCACGTAGCGCGCCACGCCCAGCAGGTCCCCGGTCTCGGGATCGAAGGCGCCCATCGCCTCGTGTCGGCGGTGGTCCACCTCGGTGAGATAGCGCAGGTCCTCGTCGGTCAGCCGTGCGGGCGCCGAGAGGAACCGCCGGCGGCGTGACTCCGGGCTGAGACGAGCGTACGCCTGGGCGAGCCGGTCCCTGTCGTCTGGCTCGATCGGCCGGATCAACAGCTCCGCTCCGTCCCTGAGGCTGACCCGCTGCTGGCCCTCGCTGACTTCGTGTCGCGCGTTCATGGTCGGTCAAGGTAACGGCGGCCGAGGCGGTGAGGGTTGCACCGCGGTAAACCCGTCCCCAGACGCAGAACGACCCGCCGAGGAGGCGGGCCGTTCTTGGGGAGGAGAGATGCGTATTTGTGATCTCTTGGGGAAGTCCTTGGGGGGTCGCCTCGCGGGTGCGACCTCCCGTGCAGCATGATGCTGGCTGACTGGCCAGTCGACTGTGATCTGCCTCACAGAGATGGGCTCCCCGGGCCCACGGCCCAGATCGCTTCCCCGGGCTCCCGGGCTCCCGGGCGCACGGCCCAGATCGCTTCCTCGGGCTACGGCCAACCTCGTCGAGCTTGGGGCGTTGATATCGGCGAGGAGCGGGGCCTTCGAGCTCGTATCGGAGTGAACGCCCCGAGGTGGTATCGGAGGATTCATGGACACGGGCGTCGAGGGACCGCCGGAAGACCTGCCAACAGGGGCGCTGGACGAGGATGAGCGGAACTACGGGGCTGCGCTCGCCGAGGTGGTGAGTCTCGCCCAGGCCTTGGATCTGCGCGACGCCGGGACCGCCAATCACTCCCGGACGGTGGGCCGCTACGCCGAGCAGATCGCCTCGGAGCTGGGCATGCCCGGTCGCCGGGCGGAGCGCGTCCGATTGGCCGGCATGCTCCACGACATCGGCAAGATCGGGATTCCGGACTCCATCCTCCAGAAGCCCGAACCGCTGACCGAGGTGGAATGGGACGACATGAAGCGACACCCCCGCATCGGGGCGCGAATCGTCGCCCAGAACCACCTCGAGGACATAGGCGAGTGGATCCTCGCCCACCACGAGCGTCCGGACGGATCGGGTTACCCGCTTGGCCTGCGTGAGCCCCAGATTCCCCTCGAGGCCAGGATTCTGGCCGTGGCCGACGCCTATGAGGCCATGACGGCCGGGCGACCGTACCGCTGCGCCCTCGAGGCGCGACGGGCCCGCGAGGAGCTGCGCCGGGGAGCGGGGCGGCAATTCGACCGGCGCGTGGTGGACGTCTTCGTGCGCTGGCTCGATCGTCTGGATCCCGGATCTTCCAGGAAGCCGAGGGCGCGATTCTCCGGATCTTCACGACGCGGGGACGACGGACTGATCAACTGTAGTTCGCGAGCCTGACCCACTCGCTACGCGGGTCTGACCAACCCGCGAGCCGCCACCCGATACAGGTGGCGACTACCTGCCCGCCTGTTCCCTCCGGCGGGCCGAGCGCGATCGCGCCGGGCCCTATTGGGGCCCGGCGCCCTGCGCCCCTCGATCCGCCGCCCCCCTCGACAGAGCGGAGGGCGCGAGCTTACCCGGCCGGCCTGGGGTGCGTCTCTCGATGAGTCCCAGTTTCCGCAGAAGTTCACGCGCCGTTTCGGCGCCGGTGGCGAACCGCGGGCGCGTATCGACTCCGGTGGTGCAACTTTTACCTGGGCTTTCGGCGCCGGAGTACTGTCGAAGGCTGGTCCGTCAGCAGCAGGTTTGGTCCCACCCAGGGCCGAGCCTGCACGAACGCGGAAGGAGGAGCAGATGGGCACGCTACGAGCAGGGCACGATGGTTCCCCGAGCGGACCGAACGCTCCGCAATTTGAAGAGCCCCGGGTCGCCGCTGGTGCTGCGATGGCGGCGACGGCAGAGCTGACCGGGTCCGGCCGGGCTTCCGACGGGAGCCGTCGCTACGACCCCCCGCCGCGCGGCAACCCTCCCATCGAGCAGGTCGATCTCGACCGGGGGAGGGAGAAGCTGGAGCGCGTACTCGGCTGGTAGTCGAGTTACTCGGCCGGCAGCAGCGCCGACCGTTCCTCGAAGGCGTGTACGTCCACGTCTGAGGGCGGCGCGGCCGGGTCCAAGTCCGCGGCTCGAGCGGCTTCGGCCTGCCCGGCGCCGGCAGCGAGCTCGCCCTCTCCCGACGGCGCCGACAGCTGGTCCTCGGCGTCGGCGTCGAGGCCGTGTGGCTTGGGAGCGAACCGGTATCCCACGCCCACGTGAGTGTGGATGTATCGCCAACCAGGCGACGCCTGCTCCAGCTTCTGGCGCAGCTTGCGCACGAACACGTCCACCGAGCGGTCTCCCCGGGCCATCGCGTAGCCCCACACCCGCTGGTAGATGTCCTCCCGTTCGAGTACGCGGCCTCCAGCGGCGGCGAGCAGCTCGAGGAGCTCGAACTCGCGCCGGGTCAGATCAAGGCTCTGTCCCTGGACAAATGCCTGGAACTGGTCGGGGCGAACCTCGAGCTCGCCGGCCTGAACGGGCAGGCTCTGGCGCCGGACCTCGGCTCGCCGGCGCCGCCGGACAACCGCCTCGATCCGGGCGATGACCTCTTCCGGATGGCAGGGCTTGGTGATCCAGTCGTCCGCTCCCAGCCGCAGGCCCCGCACGCGCTGGGCGACGGTCGACGAGCTCGTGCACACCACGACTCCCAGGCCGGGAAGCGCCATGCACAGCCGGTCGAGGTAGTCCCATGCGGCGGGACCGAGAATGGCCAGGTCCACGACCACGGCGTTCAGCCGCATGGCTACCAGAGCCTCGACGGGGACCGGGCTGGCCAGGACGCGGTGCGGCCACCCCATCCCGTCCAGGCGCTTTCCGAGCACCTGCAGGAACCCCGTGTCGCGGTCGAACACGGCCACGCGAATACCGCCCGGGCCGCCCCCAGTTTGCCCAGCCGAAGACGGCTGGTGAGCCTGCCCGGCTACCTCAACCACGGGGCGAAGTCTAATGGGCCCCTCGCCGGGAATGCCCGATCTGCGGAGCTCCGACATGCGATGCCGCAAATACCGCAGGTATTGCGTCGCCCCTCCACTAGGCTGCCCGATCCGTGACGCACGCACTCATCCCTCTCGCCGCCTCCCAGACCACGATCAGCGACTTCCAGGGCGCGATCCTGGGTCTCCTGCAGGGGATCGCCGAGCCATTCCCCATCTCCAGCCTCGGGCACGGCGTGATCCTGCCCAAGCTGCTGGGCTGGCACTTCCAGCGCGCCGACGACGACCGCTTCCTGACCTTCCTGGTCGCCACCCACCTCGCCACCGCGATCGTCCTGCTCCTGTTCTTCCTGGGCGACTGGGTCCGGATCGTGAAGGGGCTGTGGCGTTCGCTCCAGATGCGCGAGATCCGCGCCGACGACCACGACGCCCGGCTGGGCTGGCTGCTGGTGGTGGGCACGATCCCCACCGGGATCATCGGGCTGCTGCTCGAGAGCTCGCTCCGCAAGCTGTTCGCCTCCGCCGCCACCGCCGCGGCGTTCCTGATCCTCAACGGGATCCTGCTGCTGGTCTTCGAGCGCCTGCGCCGCCGCCCGCCGCGCCCGGGCGAGAACGTGGGCGACGTGGACACGCGCCTGGCCAAGCTCAGCTGGCGCCAGGCCATCGCGGTGGGCACGTCGCAGTCGGCCGGCCTGGTGCCGGGCATGTCTCGCTCCGGGGTGACGATGGGCGGCGGGCTGCTCGTCGGTCTGTCCAACGAGGACGCCGCCCGCTACGCCTTCCTGCTCGCGACCCCGATCATCCTGGCCGCCAACGCGCTCAAATTGCCCGACCTGTTCGGAAGCAAGGGCAACGGCCTCCGGGAGCCGGCGCTCATCGGCTGTCTGTGCGCGGCCGCCACCACGTTCGTCGCCGTCAAGTTCCTGCTCAAGTACTTCGAGACCAACCGGCTCACCCCGTTCGGCTTCTACTGCATCGGGGCGGGGCTGATCACCACTCTGATCTTCGCGTTCACGGGCTGAGGGAAAGGGCTCCGCCCCGCAAGGGGGCTCCGCCCGGAAGGGAAAGGGGCTCCGCCCCCCAAGGGGGCTCCGCCTGGAAGGTGAGCGCGACTGCGCTCAGGCCGCCGGGCGGGCGCCCGGCGCGGAACGGGGTCCGCTCCGGAACCAGGCGAAGGCGAAGCAGCCGAGCCCCACGACGAGCGCGGCGATCCCGTGCTTGACGTGGTGAGTCCCCGAATTGGCGTTGTGACCGGGGAAGAACGAGGGCAGCGACTTCGCCGGCTCGACCCAGTAGATCACCGCCACCGCGATCAGCACGATCCCCGCCAGAGCGGCGATGTAGATGAGGGCCCGGTTGTTCATGAGTTCGTCTGACGGTTCATTTGCGAGGGCAGACCCTAGTAGATCGCGCCCCGGTCACCGCATCGATGGTGGAGGTTTTGCGGGTGTCACGGCATCTTTACCGAAGCCAAACCAGCCGTTGCCATCATCAGATCCGCCGTACCGTCCAGCGTCGAACAAAAGGAGGGGCCATGCCGCGCATCCTGGTGACCGCCGAGCCCGGCGACGAGCGACCCGGCGCCATCCTGCTCCAGGAACGGATTTCGTCCAGCGATCTTGAGAGCGATCATTTCTCCGGCCAGCTCATCGAACGGGTTGGCTGGGCGTTGGTCGACGCCGAGCAGGCCGAGTTCGAACAGCGCGCCCGCGAGTAGCGGCGCAGTCGAACTCTTCGGCGAGCGTCATCGGATCCTGGCGCTCGGGCCGAACGGGTAGCCGGAACCGAATCCGGATCAGGCAGCGAACGAATCCGGATCAGGCAGCCAACCCGGGCGCCCAGGCCGGGGTTGTGATCCCGCTGCGCAGCAGCGTCCGAGGGTTGGCCTGTGTCAGTCGCCAGGCCTGGACGGACGAGCCGCCCGCCTGCACGGCGAGCTCGAACCCCAGGCGCAGCGTGTGCCCCCGGGTGCCAGGGTGGGCATCGGAGGCGAGCACGAAGGCCAGACCGCGACGCAGCACCTCAACCGCCGTCTCCTGAATGAGCAGTCCATGCTGTCCCAGCAACGAACAAACATTGACTTGAAGCAGCGATCCCGCCCCCATCTCATCCATCAACCGCCGGGCGTCGTCGTCGAGCACGCCGTGGGCGCGCTCGGGGTGCGCGATCAGGATGCCGTAGCCCCGCGCGCGCAGCTCGCGCGCACACTCGGAGAACGACGAATCCAGGCCCTCGAAGGGTGCCTCGAGCAGAACCCAGCGCTTCCCGGGCGGACCCTGGGCCACCAGCTCGAGCTCCGCTTCGGTGAGCGCCGATACGCGGTTGGGATGAACCTCGCCTCCGGTGTGCACACGCACCCCGAGGCGCTCCGCGTCGATCGCCCGCTGGAGGGCTTGCACCCGCGGTCCGATTTCGTGGACGTCGAGCGCGACGTTCCGGTGGACGTGCGGAGTGGCGACAATCTCGCGCACCCCTTCTGCGGCCAGGCGGCGTGCGTAGCGGAGGCTCTCGTCCTCCGTGCGCGCCCCGTCGTCCATCGCGGGCAGGACGTGGGAATGAAGGTCGACGTAGGAAACTGTTGCTCCCTTCCGGGCGGATCGTCGGTGCCCGCCCTGGCTTTCACATTTCGTAAGTTGCATCCGACGCTAGCAGCGCCCTCGCCGATGCCCCGGAACCGATCACGATCTATTCACACGACCGGACAACCGGTCCGGGGGGATGTCCGATCGTGAGCTCGGGGAGAGGGCCGCGAGACGAGGGGGGAACGCCCGGGGACGAGGGGAGAGCGCCCGGGGACGAGCGCACGGAGCCCGGGGACTGGGGGAGAACGCCCGCGGACGGGGGGAAGCCGCGCGGCGACCAGCGCACAGACCCCGGGGACGGTGGGAAGCCGCCCGGCGACGAGCGCACAGACCCCGGAGAGGGACCCCAGCCCCCCGACGAATTCGAGGCCGAGATCCACCGATACCGCTCGCGCCGAGGCGCAGGGGTGGATCCGCGATCATTCGGGGGCATGGCCCGGCGCATGTTCGAGACTCGGAGCCAGTCCTGGCGCGACGCGGGACTCGCGCGCCAGATCTCGACCCGAGCCGCGCAACGCGCGCGTCGGGCCCGGGTGGAGGCGGCGGTCCTGGTGCCGCTCTTCGTGGCCGTCCTGCTGGCCTACAACTACCGCCAGCAACTGCTCGGGGTGGACGTCCCCGTGCGGATCGGCGCCGTCCTCGTGCTCCTGGTGCTGGGGTGGGCGATCGCCCGCGACGTCGGACGCGCAATGGGGCCCGTGCTGTTTCGCCGCCTGGACCCGGCGACCGCCGGCACCGTCGGCTTCCTGATCAGGCTGGCCACGATCGTCGTGGCGCTGCTCGTCGCCCTGCGGATCGCCGGGCTCGATCCCCGCACGCTCGCCGCGGGCGGTGCGATCACCGCTGTCGTCCTCGGTCTCGCCGCCCAGCAGACGCTGGGCAACCTGTTCGCCGGAACGGTGCTGCTCAGCGCGCGCCCGTTTCGGGTGGGAGAGCGCGTGCGCCTGCAGGGGGGCGGGATCGCCGGGCGCATCGAGGGCGTCGTGTCCTCGCTCGGCCTGCTCTACACGACCTTCGCCAGCGGCGAGGACTCGATCATGGTCCCCAACAGCGTGGTCCTGAACCTGGCCGTCACCCCGCTGCGCGAACCCGACGGCGTTGATCTGCGCGCCCGCCTGCGCCCGGGCATGACTCCCCGCGATCTGCAGGCCCTGCTCCAGGAGAGCATCACGACGCCGCTGCGCGACGATCCGCGCATCACCCTCGAGGAAGTGGACGGGGATGAGGTCGTGGTTCGCATCTCGGCCACCCCCAGCGTCGCTTCCGATGGTCCCCAACTGGCCAGCGAGCTTCTGGAGGTTGTCTCGCGGGAGACCCGGTCCGCCAGTGGCAACGGGCGGGAGGAGAAGGACTAGGCCTGCCTTGAAAGGCATCGTGTTCAACGCCTTCGAGGAGATGATCGTCGGCGAGCACGGGGAGGATGCGTGGGACGATCTGCTCGACCAGGCCGGACTCGAGGGGGCCTACACCTCGGTGGGCAGCTATCCCTACGAGGAGCTTCTGGCGCTGGTGGGCGCTGCCGAACACGTCTACGGCGTGCCCGCTGACGATCTGGTCCGAGCTCTCGGGCGCAGCGCCATCCCGTTGTTCGCGGCTCGGTTCCCCGCAATCTTCGAGCCGTACCACGACGCCCGGTCGCTCGTGCTCTGCCTCAACGAGATCATCCATGCCGAGGTGCGCAAGCTCTACCCCGGTGCGGACGTTCCGACCTTCGACTACGAGTTCCCTGGACCCAACGTCGTGCTGATGGGCTACCGCTCCAAGCGTAAGCTGTGCACCCTCGGCGAGGGGCTCGTGGAGGGGACCGCCCACTACTACGGGGAGACGGTGAGCATCGAACAGCCGACTTGCATGCGCCGGGGAGATCCCCGCTGCACGCTTGCGATCCGCTTCGGGGCATGACCCAGGGCTCGCGTCCCGGGTCGAGCCAACGGTCGCCGGCCCATTCGCCGCCCGACCCCGCCGACCCGCCCGAGTCCGGCACTCCGCCCGCGGCCGCCGACCCACCCGCCTCGGTCGATGCGCTGGACCGCATGCGCCGCCGCCTACGCCGTGAGCGCGATGCCCGCCGGCAGGCCGAGGTGATCGCCGAGTCCACCACCCGCGAGCTCTACGACCGGCAGCGCGAGCTGACCCTGGTCGAGGCGGTGGCGACGGCTTCCAACTCGGCCACCTCCGTCGAGGATGCGCTGCGCATCGCGCTCGAGCTGGTCTGCGCTCACGCCGACTTCGCGGTCGGGCACGCGTACCTCCGCGACGGCGACGGCGGGCGTCTGCGTTCCGCCGGGGTGTGGCATGTGCCGCCCCAGCTCGAGCCATTTCGCGGCGCGACATCCGACCGCACGTTCGGCCCCGGCGAGGGCCTCCCCGGACGGGTCCTCGTCAGTGGGCGGCCGGAGTGGATCGAGGATGTCGCTCATCAGACCGGCTTCACGCGACGCCACCCGGCAGTCGAGCTCGGCCTACGCTCCGCCCTGGCCTTCCCGCTTCTGATCGGCGCCGAGACGGTCGGCGTGCTCGAGTTCATGACCACCCGGTTCGCGTCCGCCGATCCATCTCTGCTCACGCTCATGGCCCAGGTCGGAACGCAATTGGGGCGCGTGATAGAGCGCTTCAACGCGCACCTTGGGCTCGAGCAGCTGGCGCGTGAGCTGGCCGCGTCCAATGATGAGCTCCGTCGCTCAAACGAAGAGCTCGAGGTCTTCGCGTCGGTCGCCTCCCACGATCTGTCGGAGCCGCTCCGGACGGTGGCTGGGTTCATCGAGCTGCTGCACGCCCGTTACGCCGATCAACTGGACGATCAGGCGCGGAACTTCATCGAGTATTCGCTGTCGGACATCGGACGCATGCGCGCGATGATCGCCGACGTGCTCGAGTATTCGCGCGTCGGGTCGTCGGCCGCCGAGCACCAGCCGACAGATACGGGTGAGGTGGTGGCGCGAGCGCTGGGCGCGCTGGCGCCCAGGATCGCCGAGACCCAGGCCGAGATCTCGCTGGGAGACCTCCCCACCGTCCATGCCCACCCAAACGAGCTGGTCCGCGTGTTTCAGAATTTGATCGGCAACGCGCTGAAGTTCGTTCCCACGGAGCGGAGCCCGCGGATCCGAGTCACCGCAGACTCACCGGATCCTGGAGAGTGGCGCTTCTCGGTCATCGACAACGGCACCGGCATCCCGCCTGACGAGCGAGACCGCATCTTCACCATGTTTCACCGCGCCGACCGGTCGGGCGCCCGGTCCGGCTCGGGTATAGGACTCTCGATCTGCGCCAAGATCGTGGTCGCCCACGGCGGGCGCATCTGGGTCGAGGATGCTCCGGCCGGTGGCAGCGCCTTCCGGTTCACGTTGCCGGAGCGCCCCGCCGCTGGCGACGGCCGTCGCCCTGCGCGGACCGAGCTGGATCCGACGTTCGAACGGAGTTAGAACCGGCCGGTGCGGAGCCCGAGGACGCGCGAGGGCTCCGCCTCGAGGTCTTCCGTCCGGGTCTCGGGCGGGGGCTCGGGACGGCCTGGCTCACTGAAGATGAGCTCGCCGCCACAGCGGGGGCAGTATCCCAGCACGGACAGTCCATGCGCGGTCGCGCGGCCATACCACGCAAACTCGCAGTCCCCACAGTGCACTCGGGCGGATCCGGATCTGATCATAGGCTCAGCCTAACCCGAACCGCGGCGGCGGTCCACAGAACATTCGTCCAGAGTCGGCCGGCGGCGCTCAATTGGGTGGGCCCGGCCCCGGAGGGACGACCTGCTACCTTCCCGCGCAGGGCCGGGCCCATGGGCTCGGGAAAGTAGTAGTGGCAGGCGCTGGCTGGGCGAAGCTCACGGAGCATTCCTCCGCCGCGGCGCACCAGAAACGTGGAGGAATTGCTTCATGCCAACCGGCACCGTCAAGTGGTTTAGCGACGACAAGGGTTTCGGATTCATCACTCCCGACGAGGGGGACAAGGACCTGTTCGTCCATCACACGGGAATTCTCGGAGAGGGCTATCGGTCGCTCGCCGAGGGGGCGAAGGTGTCCTTCGACGCCGAGAACGGCGACAAGGGCCCCAAAGCCGTCAACGTGCAGACGATCTAGCCGGCCGGCGCATCAGCTAACGCGAGCGGAGGACCCGCCGTCACGGACGGCGGGCTCTGCCAGCGTTGCGAGCCGCTGTCCGTAGAGCTCGTCGCGACCCCGTCAGTCTCCCGTAAACGACCGGTATTCTCGTGCGGCGCGGAGCCGTAGGTCCCCCGGTGGCTCCCCGTCCTCTGAACGCATGGGAACCGACGCCAGCACCGTACCCGTTCCTGGGGCGCTCGTTCCAGCGTCACCGGGTTTTGGTTCGCGCGCGCGCGGTATGGAGGGCGCCAGCGCCCGCGGGCTCGGGGTGGTCGGTGGCTTCGCCCTGGTCATCCTGGTCCTGCTCAGCCTCGCGCTCGTCGTGGGGGCGGCCGAGCGGGCGTCGCTGCTTACGCCACCCAGCCACGCCGGCTTCCCGCACTGGATGGCGGGTCCGTTGCGGGGCCTCTGGCCGTCGCTGACCAAGAGCCCGACCGCGCTCAAGTGGGACTTCTCGCTCACGATGGGCGCGATGTACCTGTGCTACCTGCTCGTGCTCCTGTGCGCCCACCGGCTGCGGGTCCGCTGGGCGATCGCCGCGATAGTGCTGCTCCACGCCATCTACCTGATGTCGCCCCCGCTGTCGCTGACCGACGCGTTCAACTATCTCAACTACGGGCGCATGGGGTTCGTGCATCACCTGAACCCCTACACGGAGATCCCGGTCCTCGAGCCCCATAGCGACCCGGCCTTCGCGTTTAGCAACTGGCATCACCTGGTCAGCCCCTACGGTCCCCTGTTCACCCTGTTCACCTACGCCTTGGCCCCGCTTGGCCTCGCGACGGGCTTCTGGGTCCTGAAGTCACTGCTCGCGCTTACCAGCCTGGCCGCGCTATGGCTGGTGTGGCGGTGTGCCGAACTGCTCGGCCGCGACCCGCTGCAGGCGCTGCTGTTCGTGGGGCTCAATCCCCTCGTCCTCGTCTGGGGCCTGGGGGGCGACCACAACGACTTCTTCGTGGTGTTCTGGATCCTGCTCGGCTTCTACCTGCTCCTGACCGCGCGGGCCAGTCGGGGGCAGCGTCCCACCGCGAGCTGGGCGACCGGCAATGGCGTCGTCGCGCCCGCGCCTGCTTGGCGGGGGTCGTATGCATCCTCCGCCCCAACCCGCACCGACTGGCAGGCTCCACTGCCCGCCGCGAGCTCCATCTCCCAGCCGGAGTGGAACCCGGCTTCAGCGTCCGAGCTTGGTGCGGGGGGCACCCTCGCCCCTGGCGCCAAACCTGAGCCCGGCGGCGTCAGCGGCGGGTATCCCTCCCAGCCCGGATACCCGTCCCAGCGCGGAGGTCCGCCCCAGCGCGGCGTCCCGTCCGCGGGCCCAGGCCCGCGCTGGGTCCCGCCGGAGGGCGCACACGCCGCCTGGCCTCCGGACGTCCTCACCCAGCGGCGCCTGACCGAGGCGGATTCGGCCCACAAGGCCCGGATCATCCGGGAGTCCGGCGCTGGCGTTGCGCTCGTGGCCGCGGTCGCCATCAAGGCCTCGGCCGGCATCCTGTTGCCGATCGTCCTGCTCGGCGCGCAGCGCCGCCTGCGCCTCCTGGCCGGTATGGCCGCCGGGGGCCTGGTCCTTGGTGCCGCCACGCTGTACGCGTTCGGGCCCCACCTGCCCCAGCTCGCCGACCAGACCCGGCTGGTCGCCAGCGACAGCCTGCCCAACGTCCTGGGCTACTCGCTTGGGCTGGGCGGGGAAACTACCGCGCTGCGCGACGTGCTCTCGGTCGTGCTCGCCGTCTCGGTGGTCGCGTGCTGCGTCTGGGCTTGGCGCACGCGGGATTGGCTGCTTCCGGCGACCGTCGCCATGCTGGTCCTGCTGCTGACCCTGAGCTGGGAGCTCCCGTGGTACGTCTACTGGCTCCTGCCGCTGGCGGCGCTCGTGCGTTCGCGCGCGCTGCGCGGGGTCACGCTGGTGTTCGGACTCTACCTGCTCCTGGCCTGGATCCCGCTCACCACCGACCTCATCTCCGGGTTGAACTTCCGCCCCACCGCCACCCCCCTGGGCGAGCAGCAGTCTCATTTGACCAAGCGCCTGCTGCACTGACGGCGGCCATCGCCCGCCGCCACGCCGGCTAGGGCTCGTCGGGACGCGGCGGGCGCCGCTGAGCCTTGCGCTGCGAGTTGCGCTGCTTGTCTCGACGCCTGCGCGCCTGCGAGGCGGGGGTGGGGGCGGTTGGGTGCCGGCGGGGTCCCACCGTGAGCGCGCCGGCCAGCCGGCGCTGCAGGCGCTCCAGCGCGAGCTCACGGTTGCGGGCTTGGCTGCGGGAGTCCTGGGCCACCGCCGTCAGGCGGGGCCCGACGCGGGCCATCACCCGGCGCCGCTGCTCTTCGTCCAGCGCTCGAGAGTGCGCGACGTCGAAAGAGGCTTCCACGCGCGAGGCGGTCACGTTGGCGTGCTGGCCGCCCGGACCCGACGAGCGGCTGGTGCGCACGTCGATCTCGGACCGCGGGATCGCCAGCTCGCGGTTGATGATCAGATCATCGGGCAGGGCTCGCCTCGCTTCGCTCCCCGCGTTCCGCTGCGCTCACTCGACTGCGCCCACTCGGGCACGATCGCTTCCCTCCGCTCGGTCACCCGCCCTCCGCCCCCCGGACCAGCCGTCGCAAGAGCCGGCGCCAGGAGGGTGTCGGACGGGGGAAGGAGCGCAACCACTCGTCGCGGGTGGGGAGCCGGCCCGCGCGGCGGGCCCTCATGACGCAGTCGGTGTGCGCGTGACGCCGACGGCTGGCGTCGCCCTCTGGGGCGATCAGCAGGTGCTCACTGAGCGCCGGGAGGAACCCGCCGCACAACGGACAGCGGTAGGTGGCGGGCTTGCGGTTCTGAGCCCGGCGCATCGACCACCACCGGGCCTGGGGCAGCGCCGCGCGCCTCCGGGGAGGCGCCGGACGACCCCTGCGTCCTGGCCGTGCGCCGCGTGTCACCTGCCGTGCAACCCGGTCCGCGCGTGCGCGCCGGCTAGCCGGAGCTGGGCCGCGCCCGAGCTTCCTCCCCCTCTGGCAGGCGGCCGTCGCGTCCGACGTAGCCGTCCTTGCCGCCGGTCACCAGATAGACCGAGTCCTCGTCACCCACGTTGCGCAGCAGCCTCACCGTGTGCGCGTCCACGCGCGCCAGCCCACCGGGCCCGAGCCGGTGGCGCGAGCCATCGCCGAACTCGATCTCGAGCTGGCCCCGATGGACGAAGTAGAGCTCCTCCTGCTCGTCGTGGTAGTGGCGACCGGTCTCCACCCCCGCAGGGAGGACGATCGCGTTGACGCCGAACGCGGTCACGCCCAGGGCCCGCCGCACCTTCAAGAAGCCCGGCCCGTCCCCCAGCGCGTCGAGGCTCCGAGCAACCGCATAGCCCTCGCCCGTCACGACGTCCTCGTCCTCAGCGCTCATCGTCGCTCACTCTAGTGGTCGGCCACGTAGCCATCGGCCGGCGAGAGCGGCAGGCCCTTCTCCGCCCACGCGCTCAGGCCGCCCTCCATCGAGTACGCCTCGAAACCGGCCGCCCGAAACGCCTGGGCAGCCATCGCCGATCGCGCCCCTACCCGGCATTGGAAGACGACGCGTCGCTCGCGATCGATGGTCTCCGCCTGCGAGGCCAGCCGCTCGAGCTCGATGTGCCGGGCCTGGGCGATGTGCCCCGCCTCGTGCTCGTAGGTTTCGCGGACGTCGATGAGCTGCAGGTCTGTGTCCTGCTCGAGCCACTCCGCCACGCGTTCGACGGACACCTCGAGCTCGGATTCAGCGAATACGTTCATGTCTCTTGGTGGCGATACCTCAGGCGGTGAAGGACAGCGTGTTGCCATTTAGATTGCCATACGCGTCACGAGCGCCACCCGCCTGCACGGTTACCGGCGTGCCGCTCGGAGCTGGTACCGCGAAGGTTCCGTTCTGTCCGTTAACGGTCAGCGTGTGGCCTCCGACCGAAACGTTGAGCGTCCCGCCGTCGGCGGTCGGGGGGCGGTAGGTGATGTCCTGGTTGGCAACCGCAGCCGGGTAATCGAGCTCGAGCCGCGCGGTGCCCGCGCTCGAAGGCAACTGCTTGATGGTGAGTGCGCCGGTCGCTGCGACCGAGAACGGGGAGGACTCGAGCTGGTAGTGGTTGGCGGTGATCAGGAACTCGTACGTGCCTGGCGCCGCATCGCGCGGGACCTCCCAGGTGGCCTGGTAGTTGCCCTGGTCGTCGACCGACCACAGGATCTGCAGACCCAGATCGTCGGTCACTCGCTCCCACCGATCGCCCGCGCGGCGGCGAACGGTGACGAATGGAGCCTCCAGGGGCCGATCGAGAGCGCGCAGACCGCCGGTCCACTTGAAGGCGGCGTGCCCTAGACGCGGTGTGGCCTGCGGCTGGCCGTTGGCCACGGCACTCGTTGCTCCCGTGGGGAACGGCGGGGCATCGGGGGACACGCCGTGGGTGGGGTCGTACGCGTACGGGGACGGCGCCGGCTGGCCGCTGACCAGCCGGTGGCCGAGGTCGGCCGCCGTGGCCATGAGCAGGTTGGAGCTGTAGCGGCCGTAGAGCGTCGATCCGCCCTCGTAATGCTGCTGCTGGTACTCCTCGGGAGTGGTGAAGTAGGACAGGTACTCATTGGCCAGACCGGCGATCACAACGCCCGAGACGCCGCCCCCGGCCGTGGCGTCCAAGACGGCCTTGCGCACCCGCTGGCCCATCGTCACCGTCATCTCGCCCGGGATGCTGACGACCATCCGATCGCCGAGCTTCAACGCCATCATCGGCACCGCCTTGGGCACGTCGAGGGGAGGCGAGCGCACGTCCTGGATCTTGTCGCCCTGGGGTCCGGTGTCGAACGCCAGGTGGTCGCCCTCGAAGGGCACGTGGGTGTTGTCGTAGAGCGGTCCGCGCCCCTCCTCGGAGCCGGTGAGCTGAGGGATGCCGAAGACCGCGGTGGAGTCCACCTGGCCGCCGATGGTGTCCTGCCCGCAGAAGCAGATCCGCGTCCAGCGCTCGTCGATCGGCAGCGCGTCGCTCAGGTGCTGGCCGGCGTCACGCCACGCCGACATCATGGCGTTGGCCTCCTGCGTGCCCACCCACTCGGCGTCGGCGGGCCCTGTGTGCATGATGCCCGCGGTCACGTCGCCCTCGTCGCTGTTGCCGTAGGCGTCGACCACGTCCTGGCTGGCCGGTGTGCCGGCGGCGCTGCGCATCGCGTCCTCGGTCATGCGCATCGCCGGGCCGTGATGATCGGCGTTGTAATAGGTGAAGCTCGCCTTGTTGACGGTTCCGTGGTCGGAGAAGTTCGACCACATGCCGACCGGGAAGTAGCGCATCACCGTCTGGGGACGGGCAGAGGAGTGCCTCCGCCGTCGAGCACGGCGCCGGTGCGAGCGCGATGCGTCAACCCGGGAGGAGCGCCGGCGGGCGCGACCTCGGCGGACGCGGCGGGCGGCGCCGCGTCGGCGGGCGGCGCCGCGTTTGTTGTGGCAGCGCAGCTTGTGGCGCGGCCCATGACTGCGACGCTTGCGGCAGGAGCGAGTGGCGGGCGCCGGCGTCGAGACGGGGAGCAGCTTGTCGACCCTGAGCACGTCTACGTTGGGGTCGATCGTGTCCGGGTAGCCGCCCGGATCCTGGCTGACCGAGCCCGTTCCGTACGGTTCGTTGATCCCGAAGTTTGCGAGGTGCGCCTCCAGGCTGCGGTTCTGGGTGACCCCGAGCAGCTGAGTCGAGCCCCAGGCCGCGCGGGCGGGACCGAGGTTGTCGTTGGCGCGCCGGATCGCGGTCGCCAGTTGGCGCACCTCGAGGGCGTAGAGCTGTGGATCGAGGCTGCCCGAGACGTTCTGCTGGGTCAGCGTGCTGTTGGTCATGAAGACCGTGTTGTACGACGGGAAGTTGTAGAACTGGGACGGCCCCGCGTGGGTGTGGGAGGCGGTATCGAGGATGTTCTGCTCCGAGAAGCCAAACGGCTTGAGTTCGTTGGCCGCGGCCTGCAGCACCCCGCCCGGGATGCCGTTGAGATCCTCGGCCACCAGCGCGACCTTGTGCCCGTTCTGCTCCAGGACGATGGCGCGGGCGTACAGGCGCGTGTTCTGTCCCTTCCCGACCGAGTCCGAGCGCACCCAGCCCATCAGGTAGTAGCCGGTGGGGGGCGTGATGTCGGCGCGCCCTACCCCCGCCTGGAGCCCGGCGGCCGAGGCCGGCGCCGCCAGCCCGAGCGCGAGCGCGATGGCCATGACGATCACGACGCCGCGCGAGGGCATGGCCGGGGATTATGCCCGGGCGCTCAAGGGCGCACGCCGCGCGCGCGGTCCCGCGGCGAGATCGTGACGGATGAGTTCGTGGGCGCGCTCCGCCCAAGTCGCACAGCAGCGGGCGTGTGTCCCGGGGGTCGACTATCTCCTCGATGCCGAACGCTCGGCCCTGCGAAGCGGCGAACGCACGGCATTGAGTCGCGCCTCGATCGCCGCGCGCAGCGCCACCGGATCCTCCGCCGCTTCGAGCTCGCGGCGGTACGCGGCTTCCAGTCCTCCCTCGATCGGCGCGCCGAACCGCCCCTCGGGCGGCTGGTTCAGCGATCCCGCCCGAGGTAATGCCTACGGAAGCGGCTCGCGCGGATCGCGAGGATCGTAGTAGCGCTCCCGCACGACCGCGCCGCGCCGGCCAGATACCCACGGAGCCCAGAAGATCACCGAGAGGACGAGCAGCAGCACACCACAGATCATCAGGATCACGCCCACGGTCTGGAGCGAGACTCCCTGCACCGGGGTCATCACGGCCCACTTGAGGATCGCTCCGACCGCTATCAGGAAGATTGACGTTCCAAAACTCATAGACCACGGCGATACCCCGAACCCCGGCGTCGGCAAACACGGCTCTGCTCCCCAGGGGCACCGGCGCGCCCGCCCCGCCAGCGGGCGACGGCCCTGGCGCGGGTCGTCCTGGGCCGCCCTCCGCGGTTCCCCAAACCGTCGCTCCGCCCCCGATACGATCCGGTTCATGCAGGCCACCGGTGAGGTCTACGAGATCCCGCAGGAGCACCGGGACTTTCGCGACACGATCCGCCAGATCGTGCGCGAGCGGGTGGCGCCCCGGGCGGCGGAGATCGACGAGAAGGCCGAGTACCCGCACGATCTCAGGAAGCTCTTCGCCGAGCACGACCTGTTCGGCCTTCCCTTCGAGGAGGAGTACGGCGGCACCGGGACCGGGACCCTGATGCTCAACATCGCGATCGAGGAGGTCGCGAAGGCGTGTGCCTCGACCGCGCTCATGCTAATGATCCAAGAGCTCGGCACCCTGCCGATCCGGCTGTTCGGCTCGGACGAGCTCAAGGCCCGCATCCTGCCCCGGTGTGCCAGTGGCGAATGGACGCCGGCGTTTGCACTGTCCGAACCCGAAGCGGGATCGGACCCGGGGGGGATGATGACCACCGCGCGGCGCGACGGCGACGAGTGGGTGATCAACGGAACCAAGAACTGGATCACCAACCTCGGGGTCGCGGACTTCTACGTGGTCTTCGCGGTGACCGATCGCGACGCTGGCCATTCACGCGGCATCTCCGCGTTCGTGGTCGAAGCCGACCGTCCGGGCTTCTCCGTAGGCAAGCTCGAGCACAAGCTCGGCATCCGCGGCTCACCCACCGGGCAGCCGATCTTCGAGGACGTCCGCGTCCCGGCCGGCAATCTCGTGGGGGACGAGGGGGAGGGCTTCAAGGTGGCTATGGCGACCCTGGATCACTCTCGCTTGGGTGTCGCCGCCCAGGCCCTCGGGATCGCACAGGGGGCGGCTGACTACGCCGCCGCCTACGCTCGTGAGCGCCGCCAGTTCGGCCAGCCGATCAACAGCTTCCAGGCCATCCAGTTCAAGCTCGCCGACATGGAGACCGGCTGCGCTGCGGGGCGAGAGCTTCTGTACAAGGCGTGTGCGAAGGTGGATCGGCACGAGCCCGACATGGGCAAGTACTCCGCGATGGCCAAGCTGTTCTGCTCGGACACTGCGATGGCGGTCACGGTCGAGGCGGTGCAGGTCCTGGGCGGTTACGGGTATGTCAAGGAGTACCCGGTCGAGCGCTTCCTGCGCGACGCCAAGATCACGCAGATCTACGAGGGGACCAACGAGATCCAGCGGCTGGTCATCGCGCGTACGCTGCGCTAGGGTCGCAGGAGACCCAACGATGCCTGCTCCCTCCCTTCGCCGGATCGGTCTCGCGGCTGGTATTGCACTATGCGCCGGCCTTGCCACGGCCGGGCTTCTGGAGGGTTCGAGCGCCGGCCCGCTGCTGCGCTGGGCCGAGTGGGTCGCGCTCGTCGTGCTCGCGGTGGCAGCCATCGCCGGGTTCGGTGCGCTGCTCGCGCTGAGGCTGGCGGGTTGGAGGAACCCCGAGTCAGAACGCGACTTCGAGGCCCTAGTGCGCCGCTCGGAGCAGCTCGCCCGCGATGGGCTGGCGGTCGAGCCGGGGGAGTCCGAATTCCTCGAGCTCGATCCGCTGGACGATGACGACTTCGCGGAGCTGGTGCGGGAAGCGCTGGACGAATTGCCCGACCTGCTGCGCAATGCGCTCGAGCACGTCGCCGTCGTCATCTCCGACGACGGGCGGCGCCGGGGTGCCTACGGCCTGTACCACGGCGACGGTGCTCACCGAGACAACGTGCCCGATCGCATCGTGATCTACCGGGACACCCTGCGCCGAGACTTCGGTCACGATCCGGAGCTTCTGCGGGACCAGGTGGTCCGCACCGTGCGGCACGAGCTCGCTCATCACGTTGGCTTCGACGAGATGGGCGTGCACGACCTGGGGCTGTAGCCCTCGGGCACGCCTACCGTACGATGTCGCTCAGTCCGGGGCGGCGCCGCCATTCCCGGCCACCGACCAAGGAGAACGTCAGAAATGCCAGAAGCCGTGATCGTCGACGCCGTGCGCACCCCGATAGGGCGAGCCGGCAAGGGGTCGCTCAAGGACGTGCGCGCCGACGAGCTGGCCGCGGTGCCGCTCAAGGCGCTGCAGGAGCGCAATCCCGAGGTCAACTTCTCCGAGACGGTCGATGTGCTCATGGGCGCCGCCTTCGGCGAGGGCGAACAGGGCTACAACGTCGGGCGTAACGCGGCGTTGCTGGCCGGGATCGACCATCACGTTCCGGGCTGCACGCTGAACCGTTTCTGCGCCTCGTCGCTGCAGACGATCCGGATGGCCTTTCACGCCATCAAGGCGGGCGAGGGCGACCAGTACATAGCGGCCGGAGTCGAGGCGGTCTCGCGCGCCGGGGGCGGGTCGAACGTTCCGTTCAATCCCCAGCTCGATGGCTCGGAGGGATCGGTCTACAACGTCTACATACCGATGGGCCTCACGGCTGAGAACGTGGCCGAACGCTGTCACGTCACCCGCGTGCAGCAGGACGAGTGGGCGGTGATCTCCCAGAACCGCGCCGTCGACTCCCAGCAGTCCGGCCACTTCGAGCGGGAGATCGTGGGCGTCGACGTGCCTGCCACGACGGACAAGGAGGGCAACGAGGTGCCGGCGCGCACGGTCACCCAGGACGACGGGCCGCGGCCGGGCACCACTATGGAGGTGCTGTCGGGGCTCAAGCCCGCGTTCAAGGAGGACGGCACCGTCACCGCCGGCAATTCCTGTCCGCTCAACGACGGTGCTGCCGCGGTGCTGATCATGTCCGATGAAAAGGCTGCCGGGCTGGGGCTCAAGCCGCGGGCGCGGATCCTGGCCTCCACCGTGGCCGCCATCCGCCCGGAGATCATGGGCCTGGGTCCGATCCCCGCCATCCAGGCCCTGCTCAAGGAGTCCGGGCGGACGATGGACGACATCGACGTGGTCGAGATCAACGAGGCGTTCGCAGCCCAGATCGTCCCCTGCAAGGAGGACCTGGGAATCGACGACGACAAGCTCAACCCGTTCGGTGGGGCCATAGCGCTCGGGCACCCGTTCGGCATGACCGGCGCGCGCATCATGACGACGCTGCTCAACGACCTCGAGACGCTCGACGTGACCTACGGCATCGAGTCGATGTGCGTGGCGGGCGGCATGGGCCAGGCCATGCTCGTCGAGCGCCTGAACTAAGCGCGCGACGACCGCCCGAGAGGACGTCGGCTAGCTCGAGGGCCGCGCCGAGTTCGGTCCGCTGGCCAGTTCGCGCGCGGTGGCAGCCAGGTGGGCGATGCCGAGGCGCTCGTAGCTTGCGGCCGCCTCCGCCAGGGCCCGCGCAGCCGAGTCGGGGTCGCTCTCGAGCATCAGCCGGCCGGCCAGCAGCTCGCACCGGGCAGCGTCGATTGGCCGCCCGAGCTTCGTCCATGCCTCGCGCGCCGCGAGCAGGCGCTTGGCCCCCTCCGGCCGCGCGCTCGCCGTGACGGCGCCCGTCGCCTCCAGCGCGGAGGCTTCGGCGACCGGATAACGCACTCGGTCCGCGAGCGTCGTTGCCTCCTCGGCCGCCTCGCGAGCGGGCTCGTACCTGTCGGCCAGGACGAGCACGACCGCGCGCGCGGAGTTTGCCTGGATCGACTGTCCGATCAGGCCGGAGCGCTCGCAGACATCCAGCGCCTGGGAGAGCGCGGTCTCGGCCCGGCCCAACTCACCGCGGTCGCGCAGGGTGACGGCCACGCCCATCAGGGCGGAGAAGGCCACCTCCGACCACCCCACCTTCTCGGCCAGCTCGTAGGCCTGACGCAACAGGCGCTCGGAGGCGTCCCATTCGCCCTCGCGCCACGCGAGCAGGCCTCGCAGCACGTAGGGCAAGCAGAGCTTGCCCACCAGACCCTCGCGCCCGGCCAGCTGTGCGCTCTCGTCGCTCGACCAGGACACGGCGTCCCAGTCACCGCGATAGAAAGCCAGCCGGGCGCTCGCCGCGTGGAGCTCGATTTGCGCCGGCACGTCACCGATCTGCTTGGCCAGTCCGAGGGCCTCGTCGTAGACCGTGGCGGCCTCGTCGTAGACCGCCTCGGCTTCCTCCAGGTGATGCCCGAGCGCGAGCAGGGCGAGCACCGTCTCGTGGTCGTCGGATCCCCGGGCCAGCGCCACCGCGCGCTCGAGGTTCTCGCGCGCTTTGACCGTGTCGCCTATGCGCCCGAAGACGCGGCCAAATATCCCGTGCGCGCGACTGGCCGCCCGCACCTCTCCGAGGCGCTCGGCCAGCCGCAGCGCCTTCTCGGAGGCGTATATGGCGAGCATGTTGTCGCCCGTCTGCATGTACAGCCAGGCGGCCTCCTCGTAGAGCCGTACCAAGGCCAGAGAGGGCGGACCGTCCTTGATCAGGTTGATCCCCTTCTGGTGCTGCTCGATCGCGGTCTTGCGCTCCCCCTTGTGCGCGAGCGCGGAACCGATCTTGCGATGCAGCTCTGCCACGCGCTCGAGGTCTTCCTGGCCCCGGTGGTAGTGCAGGCACTCCTCCCACACGGTCAGCGCCGTATCCACGCGACCCAGTCGCAACGCGACGTCGCCCTCCTTCTCGGCGATGCGCGCCGCGAGCGCCGGGTCCTGGGCGGCCGCGAGGGCGCGGGCGGCACCGTAGTGAGTCAGCGCCTCCTCGTTGGAGTAAAACCGTGTCGCCGCATCGCCGGCGCCCTCCAGGAAATGCAGCGCCTTGGCTCGGAAGCGGCCCAGCTCGGCCGGCTCGAGCTTGACCTCGGCGCCCAGCGCAGCGGCCTGCGCGTAGTGCTCGGCCACCAGGGCGACTACCTCGTCGCCTCGCTCGCCCGCTCGCTCCTCGATGAAGCCGCCGACCTCGAAGTGCTTGCGGGCGCGAACGGCCTTGGGCAGCATCTCGTACGCCACGTCGCGAATGAGGACGTGCTTGAAGGCGAACTCGGGCTCCCCGGCCAGCCGGCTCCCCTCGCCGGCGGTAAGGATGTCCTTCTCGCGCAGCGACGACAGCGCACGTCCCAGGTCGTCGCCTTCCTCGCCCGCGACGCCGGCCAGCGACCCTTCCCAGAAGGTCCGCCCGACCACGGCGGCCTGCTGGACCACCCTCCGCTCGAGCGGCTCGAGCGAATCGATCCGGGCCGCCAGCACGGCGTTGACGGTGTCGGGAAGCTCGCCGCCGGCCTCGTGGTCAGCCTCCACCAGCCGCCTGGTCATCTCCTCGGCGAAGAAGGGGTTGCCCTCGACGCGTTCGGTGACGCGGGTCACCAGCTCGGGCTCGCTGCGCTGGGGAGGCAGCAGCGCGGCCACGAGCTTGCGTGTGTCGCCGTCGGCGAGCGGATCCAGGAAGAGAGTGGTCGCGCTCCGCCGGGCGCCGCCCCACTCGGGCCGGCGCTCGAGCAGCTCGTCGCGCGCGAGGCACACCAGCAGAACGGGCGCCCGCACCCACTGGGCCAGGTACTCGATCAGGTCGAGCATCCCCTGGTCGGCCCAATGGATGTCCTCCCAGGCCAGGATCAGCGGATCCTCACGCGCGATGCCTTCAACGCACGAACGCACCGCCGCGAAGAACGTGTCGCGCGTGCGCTGGGCATCCCGCTCGTCGTCGGTGCTCGAGTCGATGGGCGCCTCGATCCCGAGCAGCGTGGCGATGAGGGCCAGCTTGCGCATGTTGAGCTCCTCGTCGGCCGGCTCGCCGGCGAGCAGGCCCCCCAGCCGGTTCCACAGCTTCGACCACGCGACGGCCGCGGGATCGCCGTCCTGGATGCCGCACTCGGCCCGCAGGACCTCACCCAGCGGCCAGTAGACGACACTCGACCCGTATGGCAGGCAGCGGCCCCATCTGACCCGGACCGGCTGGTGCACGGCGGTCAAGGCGCGCTCGAACTCGCGCAACAGCCTCGACTTGCCCACCCCGGCCTCGCCGATCACCGTCACCAGGTGGGGCCGGTGTTCGCGCAGAGTCCGGCCGTAGAGCGCCTGCAGCTGTCCCAGCTCGGAGCCGCGGCCGATGAACGGCGTGCTTTCGAGGCCGGGCTCGGTCTCCGAGGGCGCCAGCATCGCGACCGCCTCCCACGCATCCACCGGTTCGGTCTTGCCCTTGAGCGTGAGCGGGGCCAACGGGCGATACTCGATCCGCCCGCGCGTGGCCCGGTAGGTGCGTTCGCCCACGGTCACCGTCCCGGGCCGCGCTGCCGCCTGTAGGCGCGACGCAACGTTGACGCTGTCACCGATCACCGTGTACGTCGCGCCGACCCGGCCCGCCAGCACCTCGCCCGTGTTGATTCCCACGCGCAGCGCGAAGCGGACGCCGTACAGCCCGGTGAGCTCTTCGTTGACACCGGCCATCGCGTCGAGCATGGCCAGGCCTGCCCGCACGGCACGCTCGGCGTCGTCCTCGTGCGTGACCGGCGCGCCGAAGATCGCCATCACGTTGTCGCCCATGTACTTGTCGATCGTTCCTCCGAAGCGCTCGACCTCTTCGCCCAGCCGGTGCAGGGATCTATCGACCAGCGACTTGACCGACTCGGGATCCATCTGCTCGGCGACCGCGGTGTAACCGGACAGGTCGGCGAACAGGATCGTGACCGTGCGCCGCTCCTCCGCCTCGACCGGCTCTTCGCGCCGCGGGGCCGGGCGCGGTTGCCCCGCCGTCGCGCCCGGCGACGGAGCGCCCGAGCGCGCGAGGCCGGCCGGCGCCCCGGGCAGAGCCGTGCCGCAGCTCATGCAAAAACGCGCGCCCGGCGGTCCCTCGGTTCCGCACTCGGGGCAGGTGGGCGCGAGTCCGCTCCCGCAGGAGATGCAGAAGCGAGCCTGGCTGGGGTTCTCCTGTCCGCACTCCGGGCAGGTCAAGCCGTCCACCGGTTGCTGTGGGCCCATGAGGTGCCAGTATGTCCCCTCACCGCCAACAAGGGAAGGGCTCGGCGCCGGTCCGGGTGGCCGCGTGCACGGCTCGGGGGCGGCGGGCGCTACCGAGCCG
>DASZHF010000239.1:0-1671 GCA_035938095.1 Solirubrobacteraceae bacterium | reverse complement strand
CTCACGCCGCCGCAAGGCCGGCTACGGGGTGGCCGACGCCTGGCAGGCCGTGGTTTCCCCTCGGCTGCGCCCGCTGTCCCAGCGCGAGCTCGACGTCCTCGGGTTGGGGCTGGTCGCGCTCGGGGTGTTCCTGGGCTTCGTTCTCTACGGCCACTGGAACGGAGGCCGGGTGGGGGAGGGGCTGGCCGACGGATTGGCCTGGCTGCTGGGGGCGATCCGCTACGTGACCCCGGTCGCGCTGGTCTGCGCGGGGGGACTCGCCGTCCTGCGGCCGGTGCTGCCCTCGCTGCGCCCGTTCGCGGCGGGCGGGCTGTGCCTGTTCGGGGCCCTGACGCTCGCGCTCGCGGCCGACACGCTCGGGATCGCGCCGGCGGGGCCCCGGCATGGCTTCTGGCACCCGGCGTACTTCCAGGCCCGGGGCGGCGTCGTGGGGGAGGCGCTGTACTGGGCGAGCTCGCGGCTGGCGTCCAACCTCGGGTCCGACATCCTGGCCGTGTTCCTGTTCGTGGCCGGGCTGCCGCTGATCACGGGGGCCTCGATCGCCGGGGCGCTGGGGGCGACCGGGCGGGGGATGGCCGACACAACCCGCGTGCTGCGCCGCTCCGGCCACCGGCTCGGGGACCTGGGGCGCGACCTCGGGCGCGGGCTGGCGGGCGCGGCGGGCGGCGGCGGGGACTCCGATGCCCTCGAGGCGGGCGCGGGCGCCGGCGCGGCCCTGGCGGTGAGGGACCGGCGCCCGGGATCACCGGGCGACCGCGACGACCGCCTTCCGCCCGAGCCCGTCGACGCCGAGCCGATCGTGCGCGCCACCCACGTCGAGGCGCCCCCGGCGGACGGGGAAGCCGCGGGCGCCCACGGCCGCCGCGCGGAGCCGAAGGCGGAGCGCTCTATTGAAGATGACCCCGACGAACCGGCGGCGAGGGGAGTTACCCGCGCGGGGGCCGCGCCCTCGCCCGACCAGCTCACGCCCCGGGGGCGCTTCCGCGCGTCGGTCACCGACGATCCGGACTTCGAGTGGCGCCTGCCCGATCCGCGGGTGCTGCGCCGCTCTACGCCCGAGCAGGCACGGCCCGACACGGCCGGGCAGGAGCGCGTCGCCGCGGCGCTGCTCGAGGCGCTTGGCCACCACGGCATCGAGGCCACGATCGTGGGCACCGTGGCGGGGCCGCACATCACCCGCTACGAGCTGCGGCTGAAGCCCGGCATCAAGCTCTCGAAGGTCGCCGGGCTCAAGGACGACCTCGCCTACGCGCTGGCCGCGACCGAGATCCGGATCCTGGCTCCCATCCCGGGCAAGCAGGCGGTCGGGGTCGAGGTCCCCAACGACCACCGGCGCCTGGTCCAGCTCGGCGACGTCTTCCAGGAGCCCCCCGCGGGTTGGTCGCCGCTGTCGGTGTGGCTGGGGAAGGACGTCTCGGGCCGCGCCATCGGCGCCGACCTGGCCAAGATGCCCCACCTGCTGCTCGCAGGCACCACCGGGTCGGGGAAGTCGGCCACGATCAACGCGATGCTCTCGAGCATCCTCTTGCGGGCGAGCCCGCGGGAGGTCCGGGTGGTCCTGGTCGATCCCAAGCAGGTCGAGCTCAACCACTACGAGGCGATCCCGCACCTGCTCACGCCGGTGATCACCAGTCCGCGCATGGCGGCCAACGCGCTGGCCAACCTGGTGCG
>DASZHF010000238.1:0-37299 GCA_035938095.1 Solirubrobacteraceae bacterium | reverse complement strand
AGGGGGCGCGGCTGCCCCCTCCCGCTGCGAGGACTCACTTCCCTAGGGTGTCGCCGGCTGGAGGTTGGCCGGCGTGGGCGCGTGAGTCGGCTCGAACCGCTTGGGGGCCGAGGTGAACCCGTCGTGCGGAGGCGCTACGTAGGGGAACGCGGACCGGAAGGGCACGTCGTTGTGGTCCACCCCGTCTCCCAGCGGCAGCTGGTGGCCGACCAGGAAGCCGCCGACGACGCGCAGGGTGATGTCGACGACGTCGTCGCTCAGCCTGCGTCCATCCGGGAACCCGGCTAGGTCTCCGCCGATCACCCCGAACCGGTTCGGGGTCGCGCTGGGCGGCACGCCGAGGTTGATCTTCAGCGTGTCGGCGGGCACCGCATTGGGCGAGATCATCGTCTTCCCCGGCAGGCCGACGAGCAGCGCATTGACCAGATCGGTGCGGTTCGTGGTCGGGACGCCGAGGTTGAACAGCGTGTTGATGATGCGCGCCGGCTCGGGGTTCAGGGCGTAGGTCCCGAAGTTCTTCAGGTCGTCCTTGGGCTGGGTGGCGTTGAACTTGTCCTTGAGGCCGACCGGGATGAGCAGCTCGTTGATGAGCGGGTTTCCGAGCCGGCTGACCTGGACGTAGCCCTTCGAGGCCTTGGGCCCCTTGGCGACCGCAGTCGTCGTGTTCGACCCCTGGACCTCGAGGCGCCGACGGTCTGTGCTCGTCCACACGCCCACCACGGCATTGGTGGCCGATGGGCTCGTGACCGGCTGTCCGTCGCGCGTCACCTGCGAGTCGGGCACCTGGATGGCGATCGTGTGCACGTTGTAGCCCGCCAGGTCGTCCTTGCCGCCGCCGGCGTTGCCGGTGCCGTTGCGGAAGTTGATGGCGTCGAACGTCGTGCCCAGGTCGACGAAGAACGGGTCATCCACCTGGCCCGCGAACACCTTCCCGCCGCCCCCGAGTGGCGTGATCGCCTGATTGGCGACCGCGTTGTAGTTGGGGAACGTCTTCGGCCCGGCGTTGTTGGGCGCGACCGGGACGTTACGGGCGAGCACCTGCGACGAGCTCACGTGCCCGTTACCGCTGTACACCAGACGCGTGACCGTGTAGGTCTGCAGGACCTGGAGCTTGGGGTCCCCGATCGAGCTGACGCCGGGCAGCGCGTACAGGAACGAGCTCGGGTTGCGGTACTGGGTCTTGAAGTTGAAGCGGTACCGGATGTGGTACTTGCCGTCGCCGGCGTTGTCGATGCTGATCCAGTACACGGCGCGGTCGTCGAAGCGGTAGAAGTTCGGCCCGCCCGCCGGATCCTCGAACGGGATCCAGTTCGAGACGATGGTCAGCGAGCCGGGCGCGTCGTTGGCCGTGAAGGCGTACAGGTCGGTGTTGTCGGCCGTCGGATCCAGGGCAGTGCCCGGTGCCTCACGGTGGCTGGAGCCTGAGCTCAGCGAGACGGCGACGAAGCTGGCGGCCAGGGCCGCGGTGAGCGCGAGCAGCCGGAAGGCGCCGGCGCGTCTGGGGAAGCGCATCCTCACTCCTTGTTCGGGGGCAAGCGGTTGCAGTGCTGGTGCGGCCGATCGCGTGGGGCAGATCACTCTCGGTGGATAAGAAGATCTGAGGCCGCCTCGCAACTGCGAGCGCATCTCATTAGGAGGGCTTCGCCCGCAACCAGACGCTCGCGATCGGCGAGCCGCAGTGATCCGGCTGGGGCGCAGCCGCGAAACAAGCAATTGCATGTCGCGCCGCGCCCTCCCCCTGGCCGTCCTGGTCACCGCCGGTCTGCTGACCGGCTGCGCCGGCTCGGGCACGTCCTCGGGCGTTGTGACGCGCGCCGTCGCGGGCACGTCGGCCACGGTGTCGGGCCGGGTCCGCGTGGGAACCAACCCCACCGCCGTAGCCGTCGGCGCCGGCGCCGTGTGGATCACGAACAACGCCAGCGGGACCGTGTCGCGCCTGAACGCCGCCACCGGCGAGCCGCTCGGTTCTCCCCTCCGAACGGGCGCGGCACCGACGGCCGTGGCCGTGGGAGAGGGCGGGGTGTGGGTGGTCGACGCGACCGGTCGCGTTCTCCGGCTCGACCCCTCGACCGGCGCGCGCGTCGGTCGCCCGATCGACGTGGTCGACCCCGCCGGGGTCGCCGCCGGGGCAGGCGCCGTGTGGGTGACCAGCCGGGCGTCTGGAACCGTCATCCCGATCGACCCTCGCACCGGACGCGCCGGCCGGGCCATCCCGGTGGGGTCCGCGCCCACCGACGTCGCGGTGGCGGGCGGCTACGTGTGGGTGGCCGACAGCGCGGCCGGCGAGGTCACGCGGATCGACCCGGTCACGCGCCGCGCCGACCGCACCGTGCGCCTGGCGCGCGGTCAGGTGCTGGCCCTCGCAGCGGGCAACGGCGCGCTGTGGGTGGTCAAGACCGACTCCGAGCTGAGCTATCCCCTCGAGCTGCTTCGCCTCGATCCGCGCAGCGGCGCCGCTCAAGGACCCGCCCTGCGCGTTCCCGGCGCCATCCCGGTACGGCTCGCCGTGGGCGCGGGGTCGGTCTGGCTCACCGACGTCGGCAACACGCTGCCGCCCCATCCCGTCCGCGGGCCCGGCGTCATCCGCGTCGACCCGCGGCGACTGGCGATCGTGGGATCGCCGGTGGCGGTCGGGGGCGAGCCGGCCGGCATAGCGGTCGGTGCCGGCGGCGTCTGGGTGTCGAGCTCGTCCGCCGGGACCGTGTCCCGGTTAGGGCCGATCGCCGCGCCGCGATGATCAGCAAGCTGATCATCGGGAATCGGCTCCGTCGGGTTTAGCCGGCCCGTAAGGGCCGGTCATAACCTTTTGACCGAATCCGCTTCGTTGCCCCGATCGGCGGATCGGCGCTCCGCGGACCGCCAAGCGGGTGCGTCATCAGGGGCGCCATATACTCGCCGCCGGTGCACCGGATCTACCCCGCGGGAAAGTCGGACGAATCGGACGAGCACGCGGTCACCTACGCCGGCCGCTACTTCTCAGGGCCCGTCCCCAAGCACGAGCTTCCGGACGATGGCATGCCGCCTCGGGCCGCCTATCAGCTGGTGCGCGACGAGCTGAACCTCGACGGCAACCCGGTCCTGAACCTGGCCAGTTTCGTGACCACCTGGATGGAGCCCGAGGCCGACGCGCTCGCCCTCGAGGCGATCAACAAGAACCTGATCGACCAGGACGAGTATCCGGTGAGCGAAGTGATTCACGAGCGCGTGGTGAGCGTGCTGGGCCGGTTGTTCAACGCCTCCCCGGACTGCGTTCCGATGGGGACCGCGACGATCGGGTCATCGGAGGCGATCATGCTCGCCCTGCTCGCCCACAAGCGCACCTGGCGCAACCGCCGCCACGCCGCGGGCCAGCCCACCGACTGCCCCAACATGGTCATCGGCGCCGACGTTCACACGTGCTGGGAGAAGTTCGCGAACTACTTCGAGGTGGAAGCGCGCGTCGCCCCGCTGTCCGAGGGCTCCCTCACGCTGTCGGCGGCAGACGTCGAGGCGCGTGTAGACGAGAACACGATCGCCGTCGGCGGTCTGCTGGGGACGACGTTCACCGGTGGGATGGACGAGCTCCCCGAGATCAACGCCCTGCTGGCCGAGCTGGAGAGCACTCACGGCTGGCGTGTTCCGCTGCACATCGACGCTGCGAGCGGCGGGTTCATAGCGCCCTTCACCGATCCCGAGCTCGCGTGGGACTTCCGCCTCAGCCAGGTACGGTCCATCAACGTCTCCAACCACAAGTTCGGCTTCGTCTACCCCGGCATGGGCACCGTCGTATTCCGCGATCGCTCCGATCTGCCCGAGGAGCTGGTGTTCCACATCAACTATCTGGGCGGCGACATGCCCAACTACAGCCTGAACTTCTCCCGACCCGCGAACACGGTGATCCTTCAGTACTACAACTTCCTGCGGCTGGGGCGAGCGGGCTACGAGCGCATCTTGACCACCATCATGGACAACACCCGCTACCTGCGCGAGCAGCTGAGCCGGCTCGGGCTCGAGCCGGTTGGCGAGAGTCGAATCTTCCCGATCATCGCCGTGCGCGCCCGCGACCCGGAGGCCCTCGACGTCTTCGCGCTGTCGGACGAGCTTCGCAAGCACGGCTGGATCGTGCCGGCCTACACGCTGCCCCCCAATGCCGAGCACGTGGCGGTCTTGCGCATCGTGGTCAAGGAGAACCTCAGCCGCGAACTGGCCGAGCACCTGGTCGAGCACACTCGAGCCGCGATCGAGCATCTGACCGGCCGCCAACCGGCCGCGCGCGCCCGGCCCAGGGCGCCGGCGGACGGGCGCGTGCCCCACGCGCGCAGCCAGCCCGTTCGCTGACCGGCGCTCAGCCAGACCGTTCGGTGACCGGCGCGCAGCCAGCCCGTTCGCTGACCGGCGCTCAGGAGGCCAGGCGGCCCAGGCGCCGGGCCTCGGTGCGAGCCACGACGTCGTAATCGCCGGCGCTCGGCCCTCGCCGCCAGCGGGCGGGAACCATCAGCGCCGATGCGCGCAGGCCGGTGGCCAGAGCCGCCAGCCCGCGCTCCTGGGCCGGGCCCCACGGCAGGCCGTACGCTTGCCGGACGCGCTCGGGGAGGGTGCCGAGGACGATGAAGTTGATCACGGCCAGGGCGGGGCGGCGGTGGTCGGGAACCGGCAGGTCGAATGCGACCCTGCGACCGAGCTCGCGGGCCTGTTCGGTGACGAACAGATCGGGGCCGGCGAGGCGGTCGTCCATGTAGGCGCGGAAGCGCGCGTATGAATCGGGCGCGTGCTCGCGCGGCAACGCGAACAGCTCCCCCAGACGCAAGTAGTCCTGCCAGAAGGATTCGCGCTCGGCGTCGGTGAGCGGTCGGACGAAACGCTCGTAGACGCACTGCGCCGAGTCCGCGATGCAGGCGAGGATCCAGAGCAGGAACTCGGGCTCCGTGGCGGCGTACAGAGTTCCCGGTGGATACCGTCCCGCCGGCTCGCTGATCTGTCCTCGCACGCGCTCGTGCAGGCTTCGCACTCGGGCCGCTTCGCGGTCCGCTTCCCAGCGCGGCCCGAAGAAGATCCGCTCCATGGTCTTGGCCGTGTGGGCCAGGCGAGCGAAGGGCGCCTCCAAGCCCTGCGTGTTTGCGGTCAGTCCCGCGAAGGCGAGCGGCTGAGTTGCCTGCAGGAGCAGCGCGCGCTGCCCGTACAGGACCCCGACGATCCGCGCCCCGTGCACCCGGCGCAGAACCGAACGACCGCGGGGGAAGTAGCCGTCGGTCACGGCACGAAGCTAGCAGCCAGGGGAAGTCTTACGCGAAACACCGCGCCGGTGCCATCGCCGGGATCGGCGGGCAGGCAGTCGACCTCGCCGCCCGCGGCGCGCGCCAGGCGGCGGGCGAGCGGCAAGCCGAGTCCCGCGCCCCTCGGTTCGTCTGCGCTCGCGGCCGCGGCCGGCCGCCGGACCCCGGGCTCGAAGATGTGCTCGCGGTCGGCGGGGGCCACGCCGGCGCCGTCGTCGCGCACGAGCAGCGCCACCCGGCCATCTCCGCCATCGACTTCGATGCTCACAGAGCTGGCGGCGTGGCGGACGCCGTTCTCGAGCACCGGGGCGAGTATGCGCTCGATCACCTCAGCGCTGGTGGCCGCGCGCACGCCGTCGGGGCCGGCTTGCAACGTCACCTCGACCCCGCGACGCACGGCAGACGCCTGTGCCGCCTCCACCGCGTGCGCCGCCGCCGCGCGTACGTCGGCGCTGTCGCCGTTCGCCGGGACTCGCCCATCTTCGGCTCGCCCGTCCACGCTGCTCGTCGCCTCACCGCGCGCCGCCGCGCCGATTTCGGGCTCCGCACTCATGGCGTCGGCTCGGGCAGCCTCCGCGCGCACGGCCGACAGCACGGTCTCGAGCGTCCGTTCGAGCCGCCGTGCGCTTGTCCTGATGGCCGCGAGCGTGGCACGGCCGGCCTCCGTGTGCTCCTCCTGCTCGGCCAGCTCGAGCTCGGCCAGCAGATGGCTGAGCGGCGTACGAAGTTCGTGCGAGAGCTCGGCCGAGAAGCGCCGCTCGCGGCGCATGTTGGCCGCCAGGCGATCGAGGAAGGAGTTCAGGGTTCGCGCCAGCCGGGCGATTTCGTCGTCTCCCTCGGCCACCAGGCGGCGATCGAGATCGTCGTGGCTGAAGCGCCCGGCGGCGGCGGTCATGCGGTCGACCGGCGCGAGCGCTCGGCCGATCAACAGGCGGGCGGCCACCAGCATCGCGACCAGCATGATCGCGGAGAGCGCCAGCGAGCCGATCAGCGCGTCCCGGGCCGTGCGCTCGTAGGGCGACAGCGACGCGCCCACCACGACCGCTCCCACGGGCAGGCCGCCGGCGACCACCGGCACGCTGTACAGCAGCGTGTCGGTGGCGGGCACCTCGCGATATCGCTGCGGTCCCCGGGCGAGCAAGGCTGCGGCGGAGTCGTCCAGGCGCGAGGCCGCGGGTGGTGCTTCGAGCACCCGGCCGCCGAGCCCGTACACCCACGTCGGGCTGTCGGGCGCCGCCGCGTCCGGCGCCTCGCCCACGCGGAGATGACCGTTGACCGTGCTCAGCGTCGCGAGGCTTGCCGCGGCGCGCGAGCGAAGGGCCGCGTTGGCGTCGCTCCGAAGCTGGTGGCGCAGCAGCAGGTTGAACGCCAGCGTGGCCCCCGACAGCGCGAGGACCGCCCCGAGCGCCACCGCCACGACCAGTCTGGCGCGCAGCGAATAGAACGCAAGGCGCCGCCTCATCGCAACCGGTAGCCCAGCCCGACCACGGTCTCGATGCCCGACCTCGCCTCGATCTCGCGGAGCTTGCGTCTCAGGCGCGCCACGTACACGTCGAGAGTGTTGTCGTGGACGATCGCCCCCTCGGGCCAGGCGACGCCGACCAGCTCGCCGCGGCGCACGGTGTCTCCGGGCGAGGCGGCCAGGGCGGCCAGCAGGCGAAACTCGGTCGGGCTCATCGAGACGGTCCGCGTGGCGCACCCGACCTCGTGGTTGACCGGATCGAGTCGCAGGTCGCCGGCGGTCAGAGGCTCCCGCCCCGCCGGCCGTGCTCCTCCGGCGCGCCGCAACAGCGCGCGCAGTCGCGCCACCAGCTCCTCGAAGGCGAATGGCTTGGTCATGTAATCATCGCCGCCGGCCTCGAGGCCCAGAACTCGATCCGTGACCGCGTCCATGGCCGTGAGGAAGAGGACGGGCGCGCGCAGACCGCGAGTTCGCAACGCCTGACAGAGGTCGCGGCCGTCGGCGTCGGGGAGCCCGATGTCGACCACCAGCACGTCGGGCTGGGCCTCGGCGATGTCCTGGAGGGCCTCGGCGGCGGTGGCGGTGAGGCTGACCTCGAACCCAGACCGCTCGAGCCCGCGGCGCAGGACTCCGCGAAGATCGGCGTCGTCCTCGACCACCAGTACATGTGCGAGGGCGCTCACGTCAATGACGGTAGCGACGGGGTGGGAGGATCGAGCCCCTCTTCGGCGGTCAGGCGCGCCCCGGGGCGGCGCTCGAACTACGCGGTCGCCCGCGCTGCGCCTCGCCTGGCGCCCCGGCGCCTATATCGGTTTCTGACCTGACGGCGGGCGATCCGCCGGTGGGATCGGGGAGCGAGACCCACACGTGGGCCCCGCCCGCCGGGCGGTTCTCGGCATGCGCCTGCCCCCCGTGCGCGCGGGCGATCGCCTCGATGATGGCCAGGCCCAGGCCGGTCCCCTCGCCGCCGCGGCTGCGGTCCGGCCGGCTGAAGCGCCTGAACGCGTTGGGCAGGAACGAGGCCGGGAACCCCGATCCCTCGTCGGCCACGTGGAGCTCGACGGAGCCGAGATGCCGGCTGGCGTAGATCACCGTGTCGCCGTCGCCATGGCGCAGCGCGTTCTCGACCATGTTCATGAGCGCCTGTTCGAGCCGCACGGGGTCGGCGGCGACCTCCAGATACTCGGATGCGCTGACGGTGATCATCCTGCCGTCCGGCTCGCCGGCGCGGGCGAAGCGATCGCGAACGCGGCGCAGCGTCTCGGCGACTCGAACCCGGGCGGGCCGGATGGGCAGCCGCCCCTGGTCGGCGCGGGCGAGCGTCAGCAGATCCTCGGCCAGGTCGCACAGGCGCTCGGTTTCCTCCACTCCCGACGCCAGCGTTGCGCGCAGCTGCTCGCTGGAGCTGCTCTCGAGCAGTCCGATCTCCAGCTCGGCCCGCAGGATGCTCAGGGGCGTGCGCAGCTCGTGGCTGGCGTCCGCGACGAAGGCACTTTCGCGGGCAAACGCCACCTCGTTGCGTTCGAGCATCTCGTTCAGGGTCGATCCCAGACGGTAAAGCTCGTCGTTGGCGCCTGGAACCGGCAGGCGATGGCCCGGCTGGCTCAGCGATATCTGCCGCGCCCGCCGGCGCATGGACTCGACCGGGCGCAGCGCCAGCCCGATCAGCAGGTAGCCGGCCGCGGCGGCGAGCAGAAGGGCGCCGGGACCGCCGATGAGCAGCAACGTCCTGAGCTTCGCGAGCGCCGCGTCGCGCTCGGCGAGCGAAGTTCCCACGACGACCACTACGTGGCGGTCCTGGGCCTTGACCGGAGTGGCCAGCAGGCGCACCGGCTGGCCGGAGACGCGATGTGAACTGCGCGCGATCTCGAGCGTTCTCACCGTCGCGCGGGCCAGCTCCCGCGAGCTGAGAAGGGGAGTTCCCAGCCCGGGTGTGGAGTCGATCACGCGTCCGGTGATGGAGAGCACTTCGGCGAAACGCTGCGGGCCTGGTGCCAGCGCTGTGCCCGACTGCTGACCCAAGCCCTGGTCCGCCTGGGCCAGCAGGGCGCCCACGTCGTCGGCGCGGGATCTCAGGTCGCGGTTGAGCGACCGGTCCAGCTCGGAGCGAAACTGAACGAATAGGAACGTCCCGGTCGCACCCAGGACGACGGCCATGGCGAGCACGAACCCGGCCGTGACCTTCTGGCGCACCGCCATCCGCGACCACACCGAGGCCGGCAGGCGCCACACCCATCGCGCCAGCCGGCGAGCCGATCCGCGTGGTCCTTGCATCAGGTCTCGTCTGGCCGCAAGCGGTATCCCGCTCCTCTGACCGTCTCGAGCGTTTGCACGCCGAAGGGCCGGTCGACCTTCGCCCTCAGCCTGCGGACGTATGCGTCGACGATGTTGGAACGGTTCTCGTAGCCGGCATCCCAGGCGTGCTCGAGCAGCTCCAGCCGCGAAAGCACGACTCCTGGATGGCGCATGAACACCTCGAGCACCGCGAACTCCTTCGCCGACAGGTAGAGCTCGACCTCGCGGCGCCACACGCGATGGGTGGCCGGGTCGAGGCGCAACGATCCGGCGAGCAGGATCGCGGGGCGCTCCGAGGCGCCCCGCCGCACGAGCGCGCGCACGCGAGCGAGCAACTCGGTGAACGAGAACGGCTTGACCACGTAGTCGTCGGCGCCCCCGTCGAGGCCCGCCACGCGGTCCTCCACGGCATCGCGGGCAGTCAGCATCACGATCGGCGCCCACACTCCGTCGGCGCGCAGCCGCCGGCAAGTCTCCAGGCCGTCTATCCCCGGCAACATCACGTCGAGCACGACTGCGTCGTAAGCGGTCGAGCCGGCCATCCACAGGGCATCCTCACCGCGGTGAGCCACGTCGGCAGCCAGTCCGGCGTTGCGCATGCCCCGCTGGAGCAGCTGCGCGAGCCTGACCTTGTCCTCGACGATCAGGACGCGCATCGCGAGCTCCCTTTCGGCCGGCCGGACAGCCGGGCGCCCAACGGCGGGACGCCGGAGGCCATGCGGCGCTCCGGCGTCCCCGTGCCGTTGCTGGCACCGCTGCGATCGCGGCCGGGGGTGGGCCACGTTTGGGAGATCGCGGCGAGCCGCAGCGGGCGTCTAATGCTCGCCCTGCTGTTGAGTGTCGGCGTTGGAATTGCTGTCGGCGAACCCGCCCGGCCCGTCGCTGGGCCCGTTCTCAGCGGCGTTCTCACCGGCGTTCTCACCGGCGTTCTCACCGGCCTTCTCGCCCGCTCCGGGAGTGTCGGGGGCGGTTTGATCGCCCTGCTGGACGGTGTCGCCGTCGGCGGGAGCGGGGCTGCTGGTCCCCAGCGTCCCCTGAGCCTTGTGGGCGTGCTTGACCGCTGCGTGATGGCGCTTTCCGTGGCCCTGGGCGGCGGCGATCCCGCCCACGGTGAGCGCGCCGGCGGCCACTGCCGCCAGCAGGATCGTGCGAATGCGCTTGGGCATCGGTGCTCCTTTCTTCGTTCGATGGGTACGACGCGACCGAACGTACGGAGCGCGCATGAACCGAACGTGAAAGGGGTCGGGCGGGGGAAGGCGGGCGGAGCAGGCGCTGCGACCTACCGCTCTCGAAGAACGCTTCCCAGCTCCAGGCGCCGGACTCCGCGGACCGCGATCGCGGTGGCGATCAGCGTGGCGAGCACCGCGGCGCCGGCCAGCTCGCCCAGAAAGGCCCAGGGCACGGCGAGCGTATCGGGCGGAGGATCGAAGACGTGCTGGAGCATGGCGACGAGCATCTCGGACAGCAACCATCCAAGGCCGGCTGCCAGGGCGAGGCTGGCGACGACCACGAGTGCAGCCTCGCTCCACAGAAACGCCGCGATGTCACGCAGCGACGCGCCGATGGCGGCCATCGTGGCGAACTCCTGGCGGCGTTCGGCGAGTCCCAGCGCCACGAACAGGGTCATGGCTGCGGCGGCCAGCGCGACCACGAACGCCTCCTCGATGTGACTGATGCCGCGCAGGTCGACCGTCGTGATCGCGCTCACCGTCTCGTGGGTCTGCTGGCGGATGTCCTTGACCGTGGTACCAAGTCCACGTGTCGCGGCAGCCACGCGCCGAGCGACCCCAGCCGGGTCTCCGCCGGCCTTGGCAAACACGACATTGGCTCCCGGGCCGTGGTCGGCCGCCTGCAGATAGGAGAGATTGGCGACCATGAAGGAGTCCTTGGGAGCGGATGGAAACTCCTGCACCACGCCCACGACGTGGAAGGGCACAACGCGAAAGCCGCCGGTGCGACGATCCAGCACGCGCAGGTTCAGGAGGTCGCCGAGGTTCAGCGAGTAGTCGGCGATCGTCTCCTTCGACACCAGGATCCCGTCTCGCGTCGAGCGCAGGCGCGCGAGCGCAGTGTGCGCGCTCTCCCCGATGAAGTAGGAGTCGCGCAAGCTCGTCGCGTTCGTCAGCGTGGCCGGGTCGATGCCGAAGGTGTCCTGGAGGTCGGGTCCCACGTAGGCGTAGGAGTGATCGACCGGTGACGTGCCCTGCACACCGGGAACTCGGGCGATGCGAGCGGCGAGCTGCTGGTGCGCGGCGACGCCGGGCGGCGCCGTGGTCACTACGTCCGCCCCGAGGGTGAGCTGGGCGTCGACGTTGGCCTGCTGGTCGTAGGTGGCGGCGAAGACGCTGAGGTTGACGCCGAACGCCAGCAGCAGCCCGACGACGACCAATCCGCGGTTCAGCGCCGGACCTCTGCGGCCGGCGCTGACGAGCAGGAAGCCCCACGGTCCGCTGGCGCGGCCTCCGGCGGCCCGGCGTGCCGCCCAGGCCAAGGCGCGTCCGCGCAGCCGGACGAGGAGCAGGGTCGCCCCGATCCACAGCAGCGCCGGCGCGAAGAACATGTAGATCGACAGCGAAAGCGTGGGATTGGAGTCGGGATTGACGACGGCCGAGAACCCGGTGCTCGCGGTGAGCCAATAGATCAACCCGCTGATGGCGAGCGCGCCGACATCGAGGTAGAGCCGCTGCCACAGCGGCCGCCCGGTGCGGGCGACCGAGCGCCGGCCCTCGAGGACCGCCGAGCGCAGCACGCGAGCCGTCGCGCCCAGGCGCGCGGCCGCCGCGCCGGCCGCCGCCAGCCCGATGCACACCACCAACACGACGATCAGGCGCCCGGTGGTGAGCCCGAGGTTACCCCCGACCAGGAGCTTGACCGCTCCCAGTCCCGCCGCGGCACCCGCAGTACCGGCCAGGACTCCGAGGATCAAGCTCTCGATCGCGCCGACCGCCACGAGCTGTGAGCGGGTGGTTCCCCGAGCGCGAAGGAGTGCGAGATCACGCCGATCGCGCTCGACCGTACCGAGCGCAGCGAGATAGGCGAGGCCGAGTGCGATCAGAGCTCCGGGGACGGCGAGCATCACGAAGAGCGTCTCGGCGTATAGCGCGTCGCCGGCCGCCGTATTGAGGGAGTCCGAGAGGTTGTCCACGAACTGCACCCGGCCGGGGAGGTTGCGCTGCACCCGGTTGCGGATCCGGCCCGCGACTGTGAACGCCTGCGAAGGGGTGCCCCCGAACGCGTACCGCGCCACCTGGGCCTGGACCTGCCATTGGGTCCCGGTTTGTGCTCCCGGCACGGAGTTGGTGCCCAGGTTGGCCGGGGTGATGGTGGGCAGCTCCGGCGCGTAGCGCGTCGCGAAGGTGGCGATCGGCATGATGGCGACGTTTGCCGGCGGCTGGGCCGGGGCGGGCCCGAGCTGCGGGTTCAAGGGCTGGAAGAGGACGTCGGGCGAGGTCACCAGCGCCACGCCGGTGACCCGCAAGGCCACCGGACGGGCGCCGGGACGGGGCGTGAGCCTCACCGTGTCTCCCACCTGGGCCTGCAGGGTGGCCGCCATCTGCTGGTCGAGGACGACGCCGTCCGGCGCGACACGTCCGTGCAGGAGCCGGAACGTGTCCAGGTGAGCGAGGTAGTCGGAGGGGACGGCCAGGACCGCTCCCTGGCCTGCCGTCGTGGTTCCGTTCGGTCCCGAATGCACGGTCTGGGCCAGCGGCGCGGTCGCGGTTGCCGACGCCTGGGCGATTCCCGCTTGCGCCCCGGTTGCGGACGCCACCTGCACGGCCTCGCGATACGACCCCACCGGCCCCTGCCAGTCGAGCGGAACGCTGCGCACCGCGCTCGAGGTCATCGTGCGCAGCGACGATCCGACGAACAGGAGCATCGACCCCAGCAGCGCTGTGGCCAGCGTGAGCACCGCGAGCCGGATCAGCGTCCGCCCGGGTGCGCGTAGCAGCCCGGCCGCGGCGAGGCGCAGCGCGACGCTCACGTCGCGGGCCGCGGGTCCGAGGTAGTCAGCTTCGAGTCCGGGCTCATGCCGGGAGCTCAGAGCCGGCCAGGCGCCCGTCGCTGAGCGAGATCACGCGCTCATAGCGAGCTGCCACGTCGGCGTCGTGGGTGGCCACCACCAGCGCGAACGGCCGTTCGCGCTGGAGCGCGTCGATCAGGTCGAGTACGCGTTCCGAGGTGTCCGAGTCGAGCTGCCCGGTGGGCTCGTCGCACAGCAGGAGCTGGGGCTCCTGGCCCAGGGCCCGGGCGAGCGCCACCCGCTGGGCCTCGCCGCCCGAGAGCTCGGCGGGCAGGGCATCCAGCTTGCTGGCCAGCCCCACGAGCTCGAGCAGCTGCTCGGGGGCGAGCGTGCCGCCGCCGTTGACGGTGGCGTGCACGGCGAAGGCGACGTTCTCATACGCGGTGAAGTGGGGCAGGAGGTTGGCGCCCTGGAAGACGTAGGCGATTCCCTGGGCCCGGGTGCGGGCCCGAGCGGCTGTGTCCAGCGAGGTGAGCTCCTGGTCGCGCCAGCGCACCGAACCCTCGGTCGGCGTCAGCAGGCCTCCGAGTACGTGCAGCAGAGTGGTCTTGCCGGAGCCCGAGCGGCCCCAGAGAGCGACCCGGTCGCGGTCGTGGATGGTGAGCGAGACTCGCTCGAGCGCGTGCACCGCCGCAGGGCCGCTCCCGTGCACGACGCTGACCTGCTGGCAGCCCGCCAGCGTCACGCCGCCACCCTCCCGTCGCGCAGTTGGATGACCCGGTCGGCGCGCTCCGCGACCACGCGCGAGTGGGTGACCACCACCACGGCGCTCGAGTACTGCGTGCGCAGCGCCTCGAGGGCGTCGATGACCAGCGTCTCGTTGGCTTCGTCGAGCTCTCCGGTCGGCTCGTCGGCGAGCACGACGGACGCATTGCGGGCGGCTGCGGCCGCGATCGCCACCCTCTGCTGCTCTCCGCCTGACAGCGAGTCGGCTCGATGGGTGGCCCGCTCGGCCAGGCCGAACTGAGCCAGTGCGCGCGACGCGGCGGCCGCCGGCTGCTCGACTCCGGCGAGCTCCACCGACAGCGCGACGTTGGCATGAGCCGAGAGCGTCGAGATCAGGTTGTCGCTCTGGAAGACGATCGCCAGGTCGCGGGCTCGAAGCCGCGCGAGCTCGGCCTCTCCGAGTCGGGCGAGCGACTGCCCGAACACGCGCACGTCTCCGGCCGAGGGGACGTCCAGCGCACCCGCGAGGGCCATGAAGGTGCTCTTGCCCGAGCCCGATGGGCCGAGCACGGCCACGAACTCGGCGCGCTCCACGCGCAGGTCGAGGCCTCGGAGCGCGACCGTTTCCACCGGACCGGACCGGAAGATGCGAAACACGTCATGAAATTCGAGGGCGGGCCACTCGAGCGCCTCCGGCGGGCGCTCGGGCTCGACGTACAGGTTCCTCATAGCCACCGGAAGCTGTGGCTCATCCTCCGGTAGGCATCGACGTTGTCGACGCCCTTCGGCGATGCGAGGTCGAGCACGGCCACCTTCCCGGCGCGTGCGAATTCGTAGCGGTCGACCAGCAGCTGGACGCGCTTACCGGTCACCGGGTTGGGCGCGCTGATCGTCGAGTAGCTGACCTTGATCACGGGCGCGCCGCCGATCTGCACGGTGGTCGGAGCCCCGACCTGAAGGCTGGGCAGCCGCGAACGCTCCCGGGCAAGAGCCGACGTCGCCGACGCGGTCGTCGGCGGCGGTCCGGACGACACGACGATGTGCACGACGTTGTTCTTGTCCTGGAAGGTGATGTCGCCGGCGCTGCCCTTCTGAGTCCAACCCTCGGGATAGATGATCGAATAGCCCATTGCGACCGCGGTGTTGTGGAAGGTGAGGAAGTTCTGGTTGTCGGGAATATCGCCGGTGGCGGCCGACCGCGCCTCGGCCGACAGCGCTCCGGCCGAGCTCCCGCCCGCCGAGCTGCTTGGCGCCGGCCCGGCCCCGGTGCTGGAGGTCGACTTCGGCGACGACGACGAGGAGGAGGAGCCGCCGCACCCGGCGAGCACCAGCGCGCCGGTGGCCAGGACGGACGCCGCTGCGCCCAGAAACCGCGGCGGGCCAGCTCTGAAAGTCAGCATCGTGTCGTACCTCCCACGGGCCACAGGCTCGCGGGCACCGCCTGAAGTCCTCCTGAACGAGCTGCGTACGGCCCTTGACCTCGGTTCAAGGCCATCGAACCCGCGTCCGCCCGTTGGCCTTCGTTCAGCGACCCCCGAACCGGTTCCTCAGCGCGGCGACGCTCGCGACGTAGCGCTGGGTCTCGGGCAGCAGACCGATCCGGCGAACCGAGCCGAGTCCCTGGTAATAGGCGGCCGTTGCCGTGGTGGGATTGCCTCCGCTGCTGCGCAGCAGGCTGTGGAGATACAGCACCCCGGCCGCGACGTTGTCCCGCGGCGAGCTCGGATCCAAGGGATGTCCGACCAGGGTCCGCTGGACCCAGTCCCACGTTCCGGGCAGCAGTTGCATGACCCCGCGGGCATTCGCGGAGGAGACGAGCCCGTTGTTGAAGCCGCTCTCCTGCCACGCGATGGCTGCAGCCAGCGAGCTGGGCACTCCCTCTCGGGCGGCGATCCCCTGAATCTCGCCCAGGCTGACCCGCGCGGGCGTCGGGTACGGGCCCGCCGCCGGCACGACCCGCCGCGCCGGGACCGCCTCCACCGCGCGGGTGGGCGTCGGCGCACCCGTGGGGAGCTTGATCAGCGTGCCGATTCGCAAGGGCGCGTTCGGATTCAGGCCGTTCATGTACGCGATCTCGCCGACGCTGACTCGGCTGCGCAGCGCGAGCTCCGACAGGCTGTCTCCGGGGCGAACGGTGTAGCCACCGAGGGGAGGCGGCGCCGACACGCGAATCCCGGCCGCCGACGCGCCGCGTGAGTCGTCCGGATCGTTGCCGCCGTCGTCGGATGCGCTCGTGTGCGGCGCGGCGGAGAGGGAGTGTGTCGTGGTCGCGACCCGAGAGAGAGCTCGTGTCGACGGCGCGGGGATCGATACGGCTCGGGTCGGCGCGGCGGAAAGGATCCGTCCGGGTATCTGCAACACGGAGCCCGAGTGCAGCTGGGCGGCCGAGGAAAGTCCGTTGGCCAAGGCGAGCTGGCTCACGCTGAGGCCGTCGCGACTCGCGATCGACCAAAGGCTTTCACCGGGGGCGACGCTATGCGCGACGAGTCCCGGAGCCGCGGCTGGCCAGGCGGCGCTCACGGCCAGAGCTGCCGTTCCCATCAGTGCGGCGCGCGTGAGCCTCATGGCCCGCGCTTCCTCCGGCCGGCTACCTCCCATGGTTACCTCCCGGTTGCGGCTGTCGCCTCACATCCCTACTCCTCGACGGCGCGTTCGGCGAGGGTGCTCGCGGTGTTACGTAGCCATGCAAGGGCGCGACCGCGCCCGCGCGACCGCGCCCGGCGCGACGATCCCGGCGCGACGATCAGCCGCGCCGCGACGATCAGTCTCGGCGTGGGTAGATCGAATAGCTCCCGACCGCGGTGGCCAGCAGGCGCCCGTCGTGGGCGCTGACCTCGCTGCGCAGAACCGCGACGCGGCGATTGCGCCGATCCACCCGGCTGCGGCAGACGATCTCCCCTTCGGTGGCCGTCTGCACGTAGTTGATCGAGATGTTGATGGTGGCGATCGACTCCTCGTCCGAGGTTTGCACCCACAGCGCCGCGCCCATGCTGTAGTCCACCAGCGCGAAGGCCACCACCCCCGAGAGCAGGCCGGCGCGGTTGATGAGGTCGGGGCGGACCGTCAGCCGCACCTCCTCGGGGCTGACCCAGCGCAAGCCCAGAAAGTCCGTCACCCCATCGAGCCCGCGGGGGCCGTGTTCCTGGTTGCGGGGCGCATCGCCGCTAGGGCCTTCTGCTCGGGTCATGAGCCCGCAGGCTATCGGCGGGTGGCCAGCGGCTAGCGTTCCCAGGCCGGCCGGCCGCAAGGACCCGGTGGACGGCAAACCGCCAGGAGGCGAGCACATCCCAGATCCAGAGGAAGAGGTGTCCCGCCGGGTGGCGATCGTCACCGGGGCGAATTCCGGCATCGGCCGGGCCGTGGCGGTGGAGCTGGCGCAGCGTGGGCTCGACATCGGCTTCACCTGGCACGGCGAGGAGCAGGACGCGCTGACGACCGCGCGACAGGTCCAATCGCACAGGCGGCGGGTCGCATACCTCCCGCTCGATCTCTCGTCCGCCGGAGGGGCAGCCGCGGCCGTGGATGAGCTCGCCGACCTGCTCGGTGGGCTGCACGTCTTCGTCAACAACGCCGCCACGGGCCACCGTGATCCGTTCCTCGAGCTGGATCTCGAGCGCTGGCGCCACGTGATGGAGGTGGACCTCACCGGAGCGTTCGTTGCCGCACAAGCGGCGGCCCGGCTCATGGTCGCGGCCGGTCGTGGGGGCCGGATCGTCAACGTGACCTCGGTGCTCGCGCAGGTGCCGCTTCGCGATGCCGCGGCCTACTGCGCCGCCAAGGGAGGCCTGGAGCAGCTGACGCGAGTGATGGCGCTCGAGCTCGCCTCACACGGGATCACTGTCAACTCGGTTGCGCCGGGTGAGATTGCGTCGCACCTGGATGGCGCGAGTCCCGATTCGGTGAACGCGACGCGGCCCGCGCTCCCCGCGCGACGGCCGGGGGTGGCGCGCGAGGTCGCGGCGGTGATCGCCTTTCTCGCGTCTACCGAGGCCACCTATGTGACCGGAGCCTCATACGTGGTCGACGGCGGCATGCTGCTGACCGTGGCGACGCCAGATCCGTCCTAAGGATCCGCTGCTCGACCGGTGTCCCGGGCCGGTGAAGCAGTACAGTCGTCGCCGCATGGCCCTGCCCGATCCGTCACTACGGTCCACAGCACTGGTCACCGGCGCGTCGTCAGGGATGGGCAGAGCCTTTGCCCGCGCGCTCGCGGAACGGGGTCACGGCGTCACTCTGGTGGCGCGACGGCGCGATCGCCTGGAGTCACTCGCCGCCGAGCTCCGAGACGCACACGGCGTCGCGATCCACGTGGTGTCAGCCGACCTGAGCGACCCGGACGCCCGGGACGAGATGGCGGCCGACATCGAACGCCAGGGGCTAACGGTCGAGATCCTGGTCAACAATGCCGGTTTTGGCATCTACTCCCGGTTCGGCGACACGCCCCGTGGACGCGAGCTCGAACAGGTGCGCGTGGACGTCGAGGCGGTCGTCGATCTGTGCGCGCGCTACTACCCCGGGATGCGCGATCGGGGCCGCGGCACGATCATCAACATGTCCTCGACCGCTGGACTGCAGCCCATACCGGGGAACGCCACCTACGCCGCGAGCAAGTCCTTCGTGCTGCTGTTCAGCGAGGGCCTTCACGCCGAGGCTCGCGACCACGCCGTCACGGTGACCGCCGTCTGCCCAGGACCGGTGCGCACCGAGTTCCAGGAGGCCAACCACGCCGTGTTCGCCGAGCGGCTGCCGGGGATGGTCTGGGCCTCGGCCGAGGACGTGGCCGAGGAGTCCCTGCGGGCGGCCGAGCGCGGCAAGCGCACGATCATCCCGGGCGGCGTCGCGACCCGGGCAGCGTTCGGTCCGAACCGCTTTGCTCCCAAGCGACTGGCGCTTGCGGTGGGCAAGCGGCTGATGGACACGCCGAGCTAGCTGGGCTAGGCGATGAAGACCGGCGTGTGGAGGCGTACCTGGCTGTAGAGCTGGATCACGTCCGGGATCGACATCCGGATGCAACCGTGCGAGGCCGCGGTGCCCAGCGACCCCAACACGTCGGTCCCGTGTATGCCAGCCCCGCCGCTGACGCCCATCCAGCGAGCCTTGATCGGGTCCGCGGGGCCGGGCGGAACCGTCGTGCCGGCCAGCGACCCGGCCCAGGACGAGTTGGGCACGTGCCAGGACGGGTTGGTCTCCATGTCCTGGATGTTGTACAGGCCCGCCGGCGTCTCCAGGCCCTGCCGGCCGACCGCGATCGTGTATGTGTGCGCCAGGCGCAGGCGCCGGTAGAAGCGCAACTTGAAGGCCGACCGGTTGATGACGATATAGGCGGGGTAGTGGCTGGCCAGGTTGGCAAGAGTCACCTTGGGTCGCAGGCGCTTGAGCGGCGGGACGATCACCCGCGGGTCGGTGGGATGCTGGAGCGACTGCTCGATCTGGCCGATCAGCGCGCTGGTTTGGACCTCGATCCCCAAGTGGCTTGGCACGCGCTGGAGACCCGATGCCGACGGCTGCACCGACGCGTCGCGAGCGCTGTGGTGCGTCCTTACCGCCACGTCGAGGGCGAATCGCCGCACGGCCGAGGCCGAGTACGTCACCGCGGGCGGGATATCCACGTTGAGCCGGCGGCCGGTCAGTCCGTCGATCACCCGGCCGAGGATCCAGCCCCCGCGGCTGTCGGTCAGGGCCTGCTGGGTGAGCTGATTGACGGCTACGCCAACGCCGGCCCGACGCGCGCTCAGGGCGAAGTGCTGGTGGCCCACGCGCACCACGAGGGATCGCTCCAGCGGCGCGGCAAGCTGCTCCTGCAGCCGCTGACGCGCGGCGCTTACGCTGAGGCCCCCGATGTCGACCCCGCCCACGCGCACGCCGGGGGAGATCGTGTTACGGCGCGAATGGTCATAGAGGACCGCGGCGACGGCCAGCAGCACCAACCCCGCGATCAGCGCGCCGAGCAGCGCTGGTAACGGCTGCCAGCGCCACGACCGCCGGCGGGGAGCGTCCTGTCCGCGCAGGCGCTGAGCGTTGTAACCGGGAGGCTTGGGAGAGTCGGCGTCAAGCATCGATCACTGAGGTGCAGTCACTGTCCAGATTGCCCGCTACTCGCGTGTACTCGAGATGACCACCTCGGGGCTGATCTCGTGGCCGATCTCGCTCTGGCCACCAGCCGTCCGGGGAGCCGGGCGCTTGCCGGAAGGGTACCGCCCCGCAGTGTCGCCGTTGCCGCCATTTCTGGCAACTCCTCTGCAATTTCCCGTGCGGGACCGGCCTCCCGGCCCACCGAACGACGGGCCCCCCTCGGAGACGCTACCCCGACAGCGAGTGCGGGGTGGATTGGGTTGCGGGTGGCGGATCCTCGAGGACCAGTTGCGGAACGGTGACCAGCCGGTAATGCCGGCGCCGGAGGTCGTGGATTATGTGGGGGAGCGCGGCGACCGTCTGGGACCGCGGTCCGCCCCCGTCGTGCATGAGGATGATCGCCCCGGGTTTGGCCCCGCTGATTACCGTGTATATGATCCGCTTCACGCCCGGCTGGCTGAAGTCGCGCGTGTCCACGGTCCAGAGAACCATCAGCATGTGGTGCTCATGGGTCAGGCGCAGCGTCACCCGGTTGAACGAGCCGTACGGCGGTCGGAATAGCCGCGGATACGGCGCTCCGTAGCTCTGCAGAGACTTGGCGGCGCCCAGCACCTCAGCCCGTTGCTGCGACGGCGTCAGGCTGGCCAGCGGAGGATGAGTTTCCGTGTGGTCCCCGATCGGTAGGCCCGTGGCGAGCACTTCCCGGGCGATGTCGGGGTACTGACGCGCGGAGCCACCGATCTCGAAGAACGTGGCCGGGGCGTGCTCGCGGCGCAGGATGTCCAGGATTTGGGGCGTGAACGTGCTCGGCCCGTCGTCGAAGGTGAGCGCCACGACGCGACGTTCATGTGACCCAACGGAGATGTAAGGGGTGTAGCGCAGGACGCGATTGACAGCCGTGGTCTGCTCCGGGGTCCACCCCGTGGGTGACCCGGCCGTGAGGGGCTGTAGCACGCCCGAATCGGGGCGCGGCCCGCTGGTGGACGGCGGGGCATGCGCCTTGTGGGAAGCGGCCCCCCCGCCCGTTGCCACCGCGAAGATCAGGGCGACGAACCCGACGAGGACGAGGCCCGCTCCCAGGCGCCGGCGGCGGTAGCGCGTCTCCGAGGGGACCGGCGCGCCGGGCGGCCCGGCGCCGCCGGAGGCGTCCGTGGGGGCGGTGTCTCCCGAGCCGGGAGTGGACTGATCGTACGGTGCGGGGGTCAACGTTCTGCTCTCGGTGCCCGATGGAAGAGGCGACGCGCCCGGCGGCCTCGCTCTGCCGCCGATGAGGGCGTGGCAGCGAAACTTGGCTTGGGCAGATCGGTTGGTGTCGTCAGGAAACGGCTACCGTGTTCGGCCAACCGTCCCGGCGCATCCGGCGCGCCGCTCCAGTCATCCTAAGGGTTCGTCAGCGGGCTCGCCGCTGGTGGCGGCCGCCGGCCGTCCAGGCTAGCGGGGTGCGTCCGGGTACGGGCTGGCGGCGAGATTTGTGCTGGTAATCGAAGCGACAGGAGCGCCGATGCTGCGCCTGCGGGTCGCGGCCGTGGCCCTGCTCGCGTTCGCTGTGGTCCTGGGGGCCAGCGCCAGCCCGGCCCCGGCCGCGCGCTCGTCGCGTAAATCCCGGCGCCTCCCGGTTGTGACTGACGCGCGCTGCACCCCGGCCGCGTCGTGCCCGGCCAATCCCCACCAGGTGCGACCCGGGGGCCGACTGGCGCTGACCGGATCGCGGCTGCGCCCCGGCATGACCGTGCTCTTCCGTGCCCGCGCCTCCGCCACCGGATCCCCGGGGTCCTCGACCGTCAGCGCCCGTCTGCGCCGGTCAACGGGCGCCCTCGTGGTCGCCGTCCCCGCGACCGCCGCGACCGGACGCATCATCGTCGCGGGCCACGGCGGAAAGCGCTCGGCTCCCTTCGGGCCCATCTACATCGTGCGTCACCAGAGTCACCGCAAACACGCAATCACCCCTTCGAACTCGCCGGCGAGCCCGACCGGCAGTCCCTTCGACGGGGGGGGAATGTGGATCTGGCACGTCAGCAACTCCGACGGCGGCAGCCCCGACGCCATCGCGTCCCGGGCGAAGGCCGCGGGCATCGGGACGATCTTCATCAAGAGCGCCGACGGGTCCACCAACTACTGGTCGCAGTTCAGCGCCGATCTGGTCTCCGCGTTGAAGTCCCGCGGACTCAAGGTCTGCGGCTGGCAGTACGTCTACGGTCGCAGCCCCGAAGGTGAGGCGGACCTCGGCGCCCGCGCCGTGAAAGCAGGCGCCGACTGCCTGGTCATCGACGCCGAGGCCGAGTACGAGGGCCGCTATGCAGCGGCCCAGCGCTACATCCGCAGGCTGAGGGCGGATGTCGGTCCGAACCTGCCGGTCGGGCTGGCCAGCTTCCCCTACGTGGACTACCACCCACAGCTGCCCTACTCGGTGTTCCTGGGACCGGGCGGCGCCCAATACAACGCCCCCCAGATGTACTGGAAGGCGATCGGGACGAGCGTGGACACCGTTTACTCACACACGTGGCTTCACAACCGCATCTACGGGCGCTCGATCTTCCCGCTCGGCCAGACCTACCAGAGCCCGTCCCACGGCGAGCTCATCCACTTCCGCGAGCTGGCGCAGGAGTACGGGTTTACCGGGCTCTCCTGGTGGGACTGGGAGGAGACCTCGTCGGCTGGATGGGCCGCTCTCGGTGAGACGCTCCCCAGCGCCGGGGGCGGCTTCACGCCCAGCAAGTCGTTCCCCAACCTCGGGCCCGGCTCGAAGGGCGACGAGGTGATCTGGCTGCAGGAGCACCTCGCGTCGGCGTCTCCGTCGACTCCCACCAGTGGGGTCTTCGACTCGGCCACCGAGCAGGCCCTGACGTCCTTCCAGTCGGCGCACGGGCTCACGCCCACCGGGCGGACCGATGCGCAGACCTGGACCGCGGTCCTCGGCCTGGCGCCGGTGCCCGTCGACTGGACGGGCGGCGGTGGCACCGGGGGCGGCGGGAACGGGCCCACCGGCGGCGGCGGCAGCGGGACCACCGGCGGCGGTGGGAGCGCTGGAGGCGGAGGGGGCGGGAGCGGAACGACTGGGGCCAGCGCAAGCGGCGGGACCGCGGGTTAGAGAGCTCAGCGGCGGCTGAGCGGCGCGATGCTCGAGGCGGGAGGGATGGTGCCGAGCGCGGTGAGCCGCCCGTTGTCGAGCTGGAAGCGAACCTGGCGCTCGCCCCCGGTCGGGCAGCAGAGCGGATCACGGGGGCGATACAGCCGGTAGGCGACGGTCGCCGAGGTGTCGTCCTGGGCCGCGACGCGAAGCTGTGCGCTGGGGGTGCTGGCGTCGGTGCCCAGGTAGCGGTCTCCCTCGAAGAAGAAGACGCGCTGGACGCGGGCGTCGGAGGACCCTCGGGCAACGCCCACGAGCACCTTTAGCGTCTGCTGAGGGCGGTACGTGGAGGGATCGGGCACGGTGTATCCGAGCCGGTTGACCGTGGCCACGGCTTTGGCCTGGCTGCCCTGGGCGCCGGCGGGGGAGGGCGGGGGTGCCGCCTGCGTGCGCGGCGGCGATGGGACCGTTCGCGGGGGTAGCGGGCGGGGCGCGACAGGTCGCCTGGCCGCGGGCGTCGTGGTCGGGGCGGGAGGCGGCGAGGACGCGGCGGGCGTGGATGGCGCGCCCGTCGTGGACTGCTGACCGCCGCCGCAACCGGCCACGGGCACGGATATCCCCAGCAGCGCCAGGACGGCGAGCTTCGAGGGGTTCGGTCGCCTCAGCACGATGAACGGCATGGTTCGCCACCTTCGCCACGCGCGCGCCAGGTCCTTGCCCGCCGGGGCCGCGCCGATCGTGGTTGACGCTCGCCGCAATCGAGCGTGCAGAGCGTCCGGCCCGGACAGTACCTCCTTCGCCGTGGATCCGCTCGGGCAGCCCCTGGAAGAGGCAGAGTTTCTGGCCGTCGACTGCGAGACCAATGGAAGAGGGGGCGACGAGTGCGAGCTGACCGAGGTCGCCGGCGTCCTGGTTGGAGGGGGCGAGCTCCATGACTCGTTCAGTTCGCTCGTCGCCGTCGCCCGGCCGCTGAGCAGAGGGATACAGCGGCTGACCGGCATCAGCCAGACCATGCTCGATCAGGCCCCTCCTCCTGACACGGTGCTCGCCGAGGTCGCCGACCGGCTGGCGGGACGGGTCCTGGTGGCTCACAGCGCGGGGTTCGACCGCCGGGTGCTGCGGCAGGCGTGCGCGCGGGCCGGGGTGGACTGGCCGGACCCCCCCAGCCTGTGCACGCTGGCGCTGGGCCGCAAGCTTCTGCCCCTGCAGCGCACCCGCGGACTGGCGGCGCTGGCCGACGCGCTGGGCATCGAGGTTTCGGCGCGCCACCGAGCGCTTCCCGACGCCCAGACCTGTGGGCGGATCCTGTGCGCGCTGCTTCCGCGCCTGCGCGCTCACGCCACCACGGTCGGCGAAGCGATCGGTGTGCTCGCTCCCACCCGGCGCCGGCCGGCTCGGAACGCTCGCCGCCGCGGCCCGGGGCTAGGCGGCTCGGGCAACCGGGCCACCGAGATCGACTTCGCGGCGCTGCCTCGCAACCCCGGTGTCTACATCTTCCGAGACGGACGGGGCGCACCCGTGTACGTGGGCAAGTCGGTCTCCATTGCCAGTCGCGCTCGCGCTCACTTCGCGCCCGCTGCCCATCGGGGCGAATGGACCGAGCACGCCGAGGTCGTCGATTACCGGGAGACGGCTTCCGAGCTCGGAGCGCTCGTGCTCGAGAACCGGCTGATCAAGCGCTGGCGCCCACCCGGGAACGTCCGCCTGACTCCGCGGCGCGATCGCTCGGTCTACCTGCGCTGCCGGCTCGAGGATCCCTATCCCGTCCTGGAGGTGGGTCGCGATCCAGTCCCCGGCTGGGCGGTGAACGTCGGGCCGCTGAGCGGCCGGCGCGGCGCGCTGGAGCTCGTGGAGCAACTCGACTCGCTCTTCGGGCTGCGCCACTGCCCGCGGCGACTGTCGCGGAGGGACCATCCCTCCGCCTACGGGCAGATGGGCCGCTGCCTGTCGCCCTGCCTCGGGGACCTCGATCCCAACCTCTACCGCGCCCGCTTGGAGGAGGCGTTGCGACTGTTCGTCAAGCCCGGGGATGGCGCGGAGCTTCTGCTCGGCCATGTCGAGTCGAAGATGCGCGCCGCAGCCGCGTGCCAGCGTTACGAGCGGGCGGCGTCGCTGCGGCGGCGGCTGAGGCGGTTGCGCTCGCTCCTGCTCGGACTCGGCGGCCTCCTTCGGGCCACGCACGCCCGTCCTTCATTGATCCTCGCCGGGCGACCGGAGGCGCCCTCGTTGGACGCGTTCTGGATCGTCGGCGGCCGGGTTCGGGACTGGCAAGCTCTGGCGCGATCCGGGCTCGTGTCGGGGGCGCTGCTACCGGAGGTGCGCGAGCGGTCGCGGCGCGCGTTCTTAGCCGGCGAAGGCAATCGTCTGGGCGCCCACGTGCCGCCGGCCGAGGTCGACGAAGTCAGAATCGTGTCGGGCTGGCTCGCGGGTCACCCGGAGACGGCGGCGCTCGAGCTCGACGTCGCTCCCTCGGAGAGCGCCCTGCGCCAGTTGGTAGCGGGCACCGGCACCGGCGCCTGACGGCGGCCGGTCCAGGGCCGGTATCCACGGACGGGCGAGGCGCGTCACCCGCCCGTGGCTCCGGCGGTCCGGATCCGGCGGGGGTAAATGCCGGCCCGGACTTGCGTCGACAGGCTCGTCCTGGCCGCGCGACGCCCAACGGAGCGACCGAAATGGCGCGGGTGCCCACGACTGTGAGCATCCACTCCCATCTCCCGCCAACACCCTCCGCCGGAAGTTGTCAGCGAGGACATCCCTTCCCGTACCAGGGGTGATACCCGGAAACCGGCGATTCGACGCCTACGTCACCGCTGCGGCTTCAGCCCGCCCGCGCCACCGGCGGGACCGGAAACCCTTTCACCCAGCCCCGACCGGGGGCCCGGTAGCGCAGTCGGTAGAGCCCTCCCCCGTGACCTGCGGTGTAGCGCTGGAAGCTGTCCTGGCCCGCTAGCGCGAAAGCGATCCTCGCTGGACCCCCTGGTCGGGGGGAGGTCGCCACGCGGCGCCATCGCCCGCGTCGCGATCGGTGCTCGATGACCACCTTGAAGGACTGCGAACCCAGGCGCAGACGTCCCCACAACAGGATCGCGTGACTGCTCTCGCGCGCGGCGAAGAGCCCGGCCACGAACGTTCGCAGGGCGAGCTTCGGGGTGCCGTTGGCGTACTCGAGGCCCGAGTAGAACTGGCCATGCGGTCTGCGGGGGCTGTCACTCTGGACCGCGGCGGACGGCGGTTGGTCGCGCAGGAGGAACTGGCTGAACAACTTGACGTTGGGGATGCGTGAGGCTAGGTACTCGCCCCAGGTCAGATAGCGGGCCTGCTTGACCGGCGAGAGAGCGGGGCGGTCCTTGAGCCGATGGGTTTCATAGCCGTATTCGGTGATGTAGATCGAGCGCAGTCCGGGCGCCAGCCGGCGCATTGCCACCAGACGGTCGAGAGTGTGCGCCAGCGCGCTCAGATTGCCCATGTAGATGTTGTCCGGGTGCTGGGGATCGGCCTTCTTGGCTGGCGTCCCGGTGAGCGAGTAGGGGTGTTGGGCCCAGCCGTCGCCCGGGAGCATGTGGAAGCGGGCACAGTCGTGTGTGTGCAGGGGGCGCAGGCGGCCGTTCACGCAGGCCAGCGTGCGCAGGAACTTCAGGGGCGCGACGGGGTCTGGCGGTCCGCGGCCACCGAAGCTCGAGGTGTTCCCGATCAGAACCGTGGCGTCGGGCTGGACGGCCTTGATCGCGGAATAACCCAGCACGACCATCGGTCGGTAGACCCGAGGGCTGGCTGGCGTCCGGGCACCGCGGCGCCCCTTCCACTGGGGCATCAGGAACGCCGGGTGGTTGGGCTCGTTCCAGAGGGTGAACATGTCGACCCGGGGCAGTGGGGATCCCGGTGCCTGGGCGCCGGAGGCCGAGTTCTGGTCGGGCGAGCCCGCGTCCGCTGCGTGCCCTGCCCTCGGGGCGTGCCCTCTCGCCACGTGGCCTTTGCGCGCCGCGCGGGCCGCGGGGGGCGGGGGAGCCGGTACGCCAGGCGGTCCGGGCAGGGCTCCGGGCAGGGGAGAGCCTCCGCCCGTCTTGCCCGCCGCCGGGTTCTCGGGGGTGGGTTCGCCTTGCGGGGCGGGGATCGTCACCTGGGAGGAGGGCGCAACGAAGCTGCCGCTGTAACGCCGCGCCACCGCCTGGGCGAACTCGGCGAATTGGTAGGCATTGACGTCGCGCCGCACCCGCGGCTCGGCTCCGCGCCCCGCCCACCCGGGGGCCCAGAACGCGATGTCGATCATGACCTTCAGCCCGGCGTCGTGGGCCGCGCGCACGGCGAAGTCCAGCGCGCTCCACCGGGCCTGCTCGTAGGCAGCTGGATCGGCGGGGTTGAAGGCAGGCACCACGCGCGAGTCGCGGGCCCACGTCAATGACGACCAGCTGGCCGAGAGCCGAACCCGATCGATGCCCAGCGCCCGCACTTGGCTCATGGCCGCCACAATCGCCTGCGGGGACTTGTCTATGAACGAGACGTCGTCCTGGATCGCCGTCTGAAGTCCCGGCCGGGCACCGGCCGGCGCGACGGGAAGAGCCACGAGCAGTCCAAGGAAGATCAGGGCCGACGCGATGGGCGCCGACCGTCGCGTCGGGGTGCGGCGACGGGAGGCGCGAGTCCGCGGGGAGCGACGGTGCGAGCGCGACGCGGCCGGGCGGATCGCTGGCACCGAAGTCGGGGAGCGCACTCCGCCTAGTTTGGCGGTCTCGCGGCGATCGTGCGGACCTTCGCTTGCGCGGGCTCTGCCTGACCGCGGTCCCGCGGTCAATGGCGCGCCAGAGAGCGGGCCGTACGTTCGAGCGCGTCCAGCTGGTGGGCCAGGGAAGCGCTCGGCGGCGGGGCCGCCGGAGCCGCGTCGGGGGCTGAACGGTGCCCGGAGCCTCCGCTGGCCAGCACCAGGGCCGCTACCAGGGCCGCCCCCGCTCCCAGTGCGGCGACGGCCGCTCGCCGCCCAGCTGTCCGGCGGGGGCGCGTTGGCCCCACGCCTGGGCGTCGCGCTGGCGCAGACGACTCCAGCCGCGGCGTGGGGGATCGGGCCGGTGACTGGGGCGCGAGACGCGGATGGCGTGGAGTCGAGGCGACGTCAAGGGCGTCGAGGGCGGCGCGCGCGGAGGGTGGGCGCCGAGCCGGATCGTCCGCCGTCAGCGAGTCGACCAGTGCCTCGAGCCGGAGTGGCGGCGACTCGCCCAGCACCTGTCCCAGCAGCACTCCGCACGCGTACAGGTCGGATCGGGGGCTGGCTCGCTCCCCATGCAACAGCTCGGGCGCCAGATAGGGCACCGTGCCGATGATCTCGCCCGTGGCGGTCAGCCGAGTGGCGTCGTCGGGCCGGGCGATCCCGAAGTCGGTCAGGCGGGCCCTGCCGTCGCTTCCGAGCAGCACATTGGAAGGCTTGACGTCGCGATGCACTATGCCGGCAGCGTGGACGTAGTCCAACGCCCGCAGGAGCTGATGCGCGAGGGTTACGGGCTCGAGCGCCGCGGCCCCGATGCCAAGCAGCCGATCGGCGAGCGTGGGTCCTCGCACGAGTTCCATGACCACGTATGGGCGCTCGTCCTCCGAGGCATAGTCGAAGACGGACACCAGGTTGGGGTGCGAGAGTCCGGCCGCCACGCGCGCCTCGCGACGGAAGCGCTCGAGATAGCTCGAATCGAACGCCAGGGCGTCAGAGAGGATCTTCACGGCCACGGGACGGGTCAAACGCTGGTCGTGCGCCAGCCAAACGCTCGCCATTCCACCGCGGCCCAACGGCCGCTCGAGCAGGTAGCGCCCGGCCCCGAGCTCGACGCCGGTGGCCACCTCAGTCACCGCTTTGGTCACCTCCTCCGTTGCCGCCGCCCTGGTCGCCTCCCGGATTGGCCTGACTCGGGACTCCCGCGCCCGCCGTCCCCTCAGAAGGGCCGGCGGTCCGATCACCTCCGTTGGTAGCGGGCGGTCCGACTGGTGAGGCAGCAGCTGGCGGCGCGGAGGTCGGCTGGGGCCCGGAGCTCGCCGGGGGCGCGGCGCTCGCCGGTGGCGCGGCGCTCGCAGGCGGCGGGACATCGATCGAGACGCGCCGGTCGGCCTGCGCGATTTCGAGCACCATGGTGCGGAGCGTCGATGAGCCGATGGTCCCGCCACGGCTCATCGCGGCGACGTCCTGTCGCAACGCGCGGAGGGCGGCGTGCGCGCCGACGCGGTTGCCGGCGGCCCATGCGGCCCGCGCCACCTGGAGCTGGTTGCGAAATCCGGCCTCCTGGGCAGGCGTGAGCCCAGCCCGCGATGGCGCTCCGCCGCACCCGGCCGAGCTCGCGAGCACGGCGGCCAGAATCGCCGCCCCGGCTGCCCACCGGCGCCATCGGATCCGCGCTGTGTCTATGACGTCTGCCATGTGCTGCGGAGATGAGGCGTTGCTGCCCTGCCGGCACTGCGGGACGGCTCGGGGACTGCGGGACGGCTCGGGGACTGTGCGACGGCTCGGGGACCGGGGACGGCTCCGAGACCGAATACCCGCCCGCCCGGCGCCGCCAATCGCCCCCGGCGCCCCGGCGCTGATCCGGTATCCAACCACGCTACACGGGGTCGCTAACGTAGCTCCTGGCCGGCGCCTGTCACCCGGCGGGGGCTTCGACCGCAACTTTGGCCCTCTCCTGTCGCTCTTGCACTTCGATGCTCCGGCTTGCTCGGTCCCATCCGAGGGTTGTCCGCCTGACGCTGACGGCGGCCCTGGTTGCGGGCTTCGCGCTGGCCGCGAGCGCCGGCGGGCAAGCTCCGGCCCCGGGATCTCCGGCCGCGCGCGCCGCCGCGGGCGCCCAGCTGCCGTCAGGGCCGCTCGTCGGATTCAGCGACGACCAGCCCAGCATGTTCGCCAGCCCGTTCTTCATGGCGCTGCACGTCCGAATCGCGCGTCTGACCATCTCGTGGGACGCCGTGATCAACCACCGCTCCGACCTCCCGCGAGCCGACGCCTGGGTTCGAACGGCCGAGCTGGACGGCGTGGCCCCGCTGATCACTCCCAGCTACACCCTGGGCTGCTACACCGCGAAGGGGACGGTGCCCCATCTGGCCAAGTGCGGACTACCCAGCGTGGCGACATACAAGCGCGCGTTCGTGGCCCTGCGCAAGCGCTATCCCGAAGTCACCGACTGGTCGGTGTGGAACGAGGCAAACCATCGCTCGGAGCCCACGCACAATGACCCGCGCCGGGCGGCCGAGTTCTACAACGTGGCCAGGGCGAACTGTCCGGGATGCACGATCGTGGCTGCCGACGTGCTCGACCAGCCCGGGTTCGTGAGCTGGCTAAAGCAGTTCCGACGCTATGCGACGGGCAACCCCCAGGTGTGGGGGGTTCACAACTACGAGGACACGAACGGCCATACCGACCGGCGGACGAAGGCCCTGCTTCGCGCGGTGCCGGGACAGGTGTGGTTCACCGAGACGGGCGGGATCGTGCAGTTCCCTCATCGGCCATTCAACCCGCCGCGTGCCGCTCGGGCGGTCAAGTACATGTTCAAGCTCGCCGCCCTGAGTGCGCGCATCAAGCGTCTGTACGTCTACCAGTGGACGGGCGCACGCAGGTCCGTCCGCTTCGACGCGGGAGTGACCAGCCCCGACGGCCGGCCGCGCCCCGCCTACTACGTCATCCGGCGATACCTGGAGACTCATCCGCAGCCTCCTCTGGTGGGCCCGACCGGGGTCTCGGGTCCCTCGGGACCGTCGGGCCCATCGGGCCCGACCGGCACCCAGTCTCCAGGCGGCGGGACCAACCCGCCGCCTTCTGGTTCTACGGGCACCTCCTGTCCGGTGCCAGGGGTCCCGGTGTGTCCGTGACGGTGGACTGATCCAGGCAACTGCCCGCCGGGCGGTCTAGAGTCGCGGGTGCACCAACGCTCCGGATGGCTCGCCTACGAGCCCGTCGACGCATGCCCCCCGTCACCGCCCCACTCACCGTGTTTCACAAGCTGCTGCACCCCCACCTGCACCTGCTGCGCCATATTCACCTGCGCCCTCTGAACCTGACCGTGGGCGCGTGGCAGCTCGTGCTCTGGGCCGCGATGGTGCCGGGCGCGTGGCTGCTGTATCGCTACGTGTACCGGCGTCAATCGGGCCACCGCCGGATGGCCTGGGTCATGTTCGCTTCCGTGGTCGTCTTCCAGGCGGCCGCCTACACGACGTTCGCGATCTGGAGGAACGCCGACCTGCTGCTCGTGCTCCTGTGGGCCTCGCTGCTCGCGTTGCTGGCCGGAGCCGCGCTCCTGCCCAGCTTGCGTATCGGGACTCCGCGGCAGCCAGGGCCGGCTCAGGGCTGATCCGGCCCGGAACCTGGTCGCGCTCCCGTAACGCGACCGAGGCTTCCGCGCGAGACGGAGCCGGCGGCGTTATCTTCACTGCCATGTGCGTGCAGTGCATGATGTCGGCGATGGGGTTCGGCGCGGCCGCCACCGGCACCCGCTCGTTCCTCGCTACCCGCCACTTCTCCTGGCTCACTCCGCGCCGGCTGCGGATGATCACCGTCTCGCTGCTGGCCAGCGCTCTGATTGCGTCCGCGCTCGTGGTCAGCGGGTCGACGCCACGACCGCCGGTTCATGGCGCCGCAGCGCATCACCCGGTGGCGTCGTCGCCCTTCTCGTGGCGGAGCAGGTAGTCGATGTACACCGGTCGCAGCGCCTCGTCGAGCTTGCCCCCCCTGCTCACGAAGTCATAGAGCCATATCGACGATCGGGCGACGTCCTCCTGGCCCTCACCGACGTTCCCGCTGATGGCCTCGGCTTCGGGGATCATCTTGAACAGCTTCCAGAAGAAGCGAATGTCAAGCCTTCGCTCGGCCGCGCGTACCGCTCGGCGGTGGAGCTCCTCGGTTGGCAGTTGGTCGAGCTCCTCGAAGGTGGTCATGACTCACCGTGCAGGGACCGGGCGGTCCGCGAGCGGGGAACGGCGCGCTGATCGGGCATGGTCCCGATGACCCGGTCACCGAACGTTGAGGTCACGCCGAACCAGTAGTGCTCGTTCTTGTAGTGGTGGAGCCGATGGTTGCGCCAGATCGAGCGGAAGTAACGGCCGCGGGGCTGGTAAGGAGTGTGGATGAGGAAGTGCGTCCACTCGTACGCGCCGAGTATTGCGTAGCTGGTGAGCAGGCCGGTGGCCGCGCCCGCCCACTGGTCGCCCCCGAGCACGATGTGCACGGGATAAGACAACGCGAAGACCGTGGCGGCGATCATGGGCAGGAAGATGAGCACGCCGTAGACCGGTATCAGCACTCCATCGAGGATCGCCGGCGCGAAGTGGTGCTCGCGGTGCTCGCGCGCAGTCGGAAGATCGATCCGGCGCCGCGTTCCGAGCCGCACGGGCCGGGCATGGAGCAGGTAGACGTGGATCGCCCACTCGCCAAACGGCGTCAGGCCGATGATGCTCAGGGCCACGACAGCGTCCCGCCAGCCCCAGTGGCCCAACCCGAGTCGCAGCGCGAGCGCGACGACGATCGCGCCGGCCAGGATCCGCGGTGAGGTCCGGCTCTGGAACGAGCGCCAGCAGTCGCCCAGCGATCGGTGGTCCCCGCGCTGGCGTGAAGGGATAGCGGCCGGGGAAGCGGTGAGCGGATCGGGCCCGGTCACGGTCGGGGGGCGAGGATTCGTCGAGTGCACGCGAGTTCGACCACCGATGCTAATCGCTCGCTGGTCCCGGTACCGTGTTGGGCGCGTTGGACTTGCACGCGACCGTCTCAGGGCGCACGATCCCGGGTGATGGTGTCAACGCGCGACTCCGCCGTGGCCTCCGATCCGCTCGAGCGGGACATTCGCCGCATCGGCACGGAGCTGGCGGCTGCGTTTCCGGCGCCGCTGCGCCACCCGGTGAAGGCGCTAGATGAGCGGGCCATGGGGTACGCCGCGGAAGACCGGGCCCTGCGCGCGGCGCTGTTTCGCTTCGTCGACGTCGCCCCCGCCTGCCGGTCGCTGGACGAGCTCGCGCGGCATCTGACGAACCTGCTCGCGGAGGTCGACGAGCCGGCGCCTCCAGTGGCGGCGGTGCTGCGGATGGGGGCCCATCGCGCCAGCCGTGCCGCGCTGGGCGCGGCCGCGGCCGCCGGCGTGCGGCACATGGCGCATCGCTTCATCGTGGGCGAGTCGGTCGACGCGGCTCTCGGTGTGCTGCGCGATCTGTGGCAGTCCGGGGTGGCGAGCTCGATCGACCTGCTGGGCGAGGCCACCCTGACCGACGCGGAGGCCGATGCCTACGCTCTGCGCTGCCGGGTGGCGCTGGACACGCTCTCGAGCGCCACCGGCGCCTACCCGGCCCGTCCCGTGCTCGAAGCCGACAGCCTGGGCCCGCTGCCGCGCGGCAATCTTTCGGTCAAGGTGACCGCGCTCACCCCGCTGCTGCGGCCGGAGGCCCCTGAGCTCGGAGAACGTGACGCCGCGCCCCGTCTGGTGGCGCTGCTGGGCCGGGCCGCGGACCTCGGCGTTCACCTACACGTGGACATGGAATCGCTCGACACGCGCGAGGCGATTCTGGAAGTCGTCCTCGAGCTGCTGGCGCGCCCGGAGCTCGCGTCCGGACCCTCGGCCGGGATCGTCATCCAGGCGTACCTGCGCGACTCTCCCGAGCAGCTCGAGCGCGTCCTGGACTGGGCTCGGTACAGCCGCCGGACCCCCCCTCTGGTGGTTCGTCTGGTCAAGGGTGCCTACTGGGACCACGAGATCGTCCAGGCGCGCCAGCACGGCTGGATCCCTCCCGTATTCGAGTCCAAGGCCGAATGCGACCGCAATTTCGAAGCACTCACCCGACGCCTGCTCGAGGCCAGGCCGCTGGTGCGCGTGGCCATCGCGTCGCACAACTTGCGCTCGCTGGCTCATGCGATCGCTTACAACCGCTTGATCGGCGGTCCCGACCGAGACGTCGAACTGCAGGTCCTGCGCGGTCTGGGTGACGATCTGCAGCACGCACTGGCGGTCCATGGCCTGCGCGTGCGGGCCTACTGTCCGGTAGGGGATCTGGTATCGGGCATGGCCTACCTGATTAGGCGGTTGCTGGAGAACACTTCCAACGAGTCCTTCCTGGTCCGCGGCGCCCGAGGCGAGTCGCTAGATGTCCTGCTCGCGCCGCCGTGAACGAGGCAGCGCCGCTCGAGGCTGGATTCGTAAACGAGCCCCTGCTCGAGTTGCGCCGGGCTGCGGTCCGGGCGCGGCTGGGCGACGCTCTTGCTGAGCTCGACGCGCGGGGACCGCTGCGGGTAGCGGTGCTGATCGGCGAGGAGCGGGGAGCCGACCGCGGCCTGATCTCCTGCGACCCCGGCCAGCCGGATCGCGTGGTGGCCGAGGCTGGGCGGAGCGGGAGCGCCGAGGTGGACGCGGCGGTGGCCGTCGCCGCCCGGGCGGCGCCGGCCTGGGGCCGGCGCCCGGCTGCCGAGCGAGCGCAGGCGCTGCTGCGCGCGGCGGCGTGGCTGCGCGAGCGGCGCCTGGAAGTGGCGGCGCTCGAAGTCCGCGAATGCGCCAAGCCCTGGCCGGAGGCCGACGCCGATGTGTGCGAGGCCATCGACTACCTCGAGTACTACGCCCGCCAGAGCGTGCGCCTGGCCGCGGGCGCGGCACTGGCCCAAGCCCCGGGAGAGAGCAACCGCTACAGCTACGCGGCCCGGGGAGTGGCGGCCGTCATCGCACCGTGGAACTTCCCGGTCGCGATCCCGATGGGGATGACCGCGGCCGCCGTGGTCGCTGGCAACGCGGCGGTGCTCAAGCCCGCCGAGCAGTCGCCGGGCTGCGGATCGATGGTCGTGGCGGCACTGCGCGCCGGAGGGGTGCCGCCGGCTGTGTTGGGGCTGCTCCCCGGCGAGGGCGACACCGGAGCGGCTCTGGTGCGCCACCCCGACGTTGCGCTGATCGCGTTCACCGGATCGGTTGCGGTCGGACTGTCGATCATGCGTGCGGCAGCCGACGTCGGACCCGGACAGCAGCACCTCAAGCACGTCATCGCTGAGCTGGGGGGCAAGAACTGCGTGATCGTCGATGCGGATGCCGACCTCGACCAGGCGGTGCCGGCCATCGTGGCCTCTGCGTTTGCATACGCCGGCCAGAAGTGCTCGGCGGCATCCAGAGTCCTGGTCTGCGAGGCCGTCGCGGAGTCTCTGCTTCAACGGCTCACCGGAGCGGTGGCGCGCTTGGTGGTCGGCCAGGCCAGCGAGCTCGGGACCGACGTTCCGCCCGTGATCGAAGCCGGCGCCCGGGATCGCATCGAGGGCTACGTCGAGCGCGCGGCGGCCGACGGTCGAATCCTCGTTCGCCCCCCAGCGGTACCCAGCGAAGGCTGGTTCTGTCCTCCGACGCTCGCCGCCGACCTCGATCCCCGGTCCCCCGTGCTGGTCGACGAGGTGTTTGGACCGCTGCTCACCGTGGAGCAAGTGCCGACCGTCGACGCGGCGTGCGAGATCGTGGACGGCCTACCGGTCGGCCTCACGGGCGGTCTGTTCTCGCGCGATCCCGCGACGGTCGACCGCGTCATCGCACGCTCTCCGGTCGGCAACGTGTATGTCAACCGGGCGATCACAGGCGCTATGGTCGGTCGCCAGCCGTTCGGAGGTGGCCGGTTGTCGGGTACAGGGACGAAGGCCGGCGGTCCGGACTACCTGCTGAGCTTCCTGGAGCCGCGAGTGGTGTGCGAGAACACCACGCGGCATGGGCTGGTGGTCTGACCCGTCCCACGCCGATCGAGCGGCGGCATCGAATCCCCGCAGTCGCCGTTCATGCCATGAGCAACTGGATCACTCGCGTAACGACGCTCATCGGGACCGTGCATCGCGCCCTTGCACCGCTGAGCGCGTCCCTCGTGATCGCGGTCGCCGTCGCAGTCACGCTCGCAGACCGGGTGTCCGCGTCCAAGCCCGTGCCGTCCTTCAACGGGCTTGCGAGCACGCCCTACATGGGGTGGAACACCTACTACGGAATCGGGACCCGCTACGACGAAGCGACGGTCAAGAGCGTCGTCGACGCCATCGTGTCTCGCGGACTGCGGGACGCCGGCTACCGCTACGTTTGGCTCGATGGCGGGTGGTGGAGCGGGACCCGGGACCCGAGCGGAGCGATCACCGTCGACCCGCAGAAGTGGCCAGACGGGATGGCGGCGATCGCCGATTACATACACGCGAGGGGGTTGCTGGCCGGGATCTACACCGACGCCGGCTCGGGCAGCTGCGGCCCGCCGAACCCCCGGGGCAGTTACGGGCACTACCAGCAGGACGTCGATCAGTTCGCGGCCTGGGGATTCGACGCGGTCAAGGTCGACTTCTGCGGCGGCAACCGCGATCACCTGGTGCCCTCACAGGCGTACGCGGCGTTCTCCGCCGCGCTCTTGCACAACGCGAGTCACAGGCCCATGCTGTTCAACATCTGCAACCCCCTGAGACCTGGTCAACTGGGGTACGCAAATCCCACCCTCCGCCGATCCGCGTACTACTCGCACGCCTTCGGGCCGCCGATCGCCAACAGCTGGCGCACGGACAGCGACCTCGGGAGCCCAGGTCACATCGCGTTCTCCGACGTGCTCCGCAACCTGGATGCCGACGCCGCCTACCCCGGCGCCGCCGGGCCCGGCCACTGGAACGATCCCGACTACCTCGGGCCCGAGCTGGGCATGACTCCCACCGAGGCCCAGTCGCAGTTCACAATGTGGGCAATCGTGGCCGCGCCCCTGATGCTCGGCGACGACGTGCGCACGATGTCAGCGGCCACGCAGGCCGTGGTCACCAACCGGGAGGTCATAGCGATCGACCAGGACCGCTTTGGCGCGCAGGGCACGCGCATCGACCATCCGGGCGCAGGCGATGTCTGGGTCAAGCCGCTCGCCGATGGGCAACGCGCAGTCGCGATGCTCAACCGCGGCGCCCGCCCCACGCGGATCGTGACCAGCATACGTGCGGTCGGCCTTCGGCGCTCGAGAAGTTATGTGATCCGCGACGTGTGGAGCAACCGCACGGCCACTCATCGCAGCGCGAGCGCGGGGGGCAGGTTCTCCGCCAGCGTCCCGGCCCACGGCGTGGCCCTGTACCGATTGGCGGCCCACTGACCGCTGGCCCTTAGAGCGCCGGGACGAAGCCGAGCAAGGGCAGGTGGATGGCGACCACGGCGAGCGTCAAGACGATCGCCGCTGCGCGCAGGAGCCTGCTTCCGGCCAGAGCGGCGAAGGGCAGCACCCACACCACGTACCACGGCTCGAACGATGCGAGCGCCAGGATCGCCGCCAGGATTGTCCATCCGGCACCAGCCAGCCAGGCGTTGGGATCACGTCGGCGCCGCCAGGCGAAGGCCAGCGCCGCCAGCCCAACCACCGCGGCGGCTGCGATGCAGCCGGCCCGCAGCGTGTCGTCCTCGCCGGTGCTGAGCAAGCGGGCAAGCCAATAGGGCCCGCTGAACTGAGCAGGCCGCTGGTCGAAGGCGTCCGAGACCATCCGCACCGGGTGTGCGCCGAAGGCGATCAC
>DASZHF010000237.1:0-9655 GCA_035938095.1 Solirubrobacteraceae bacterium | reverse complement strand
GCTAGCGAGCGAGAGCGGGAACGGCCGCGAGCCCGGGCAGCGGGCGCGCTAGCTGGGACACGACTGGTTGGGGTCGACGGTCATCTGCATGTTCAGCTGGGTCTCGGTGTACTGCTTGTTGGGCTGGAACATGGCGCCGTTCATGTCCTGGCCGTGACCGCTGAACTGGTCGGTGAGGGCGCCGGGAGCGCTGAGTAGGACCTGGAGATACCCGCCCAGGCCGGCCAGGCCCACGTAGTCCCCCGCCTTGACGCAGAAGTTGACGGGCGTGAACGGATACGTGCCGGCGCTGGTGGGCAGCGTGAATCCCTGGGTGGTGCTGATCACCTTGACCGACCCGTCCGGCTGCGGGCGCAGATCCTGGAAGAAGATCGTCTGGCACGTGGAGTCGGGGTTGGCCGGGCAGTGCCCAGGGACGTAGTAGCCGCGCACCCGCACCTGGGTGATCTTCCCGTCGGCGGGAGCCGAGGGGCTCAGGCCTCCCGCTCGGGGCTGGGCCGTGCGGTTGGCGGCGGCCTGCTGGGCGAGCCACAGTGCGAAGTCCGCAGACGCCTGGGCGATCGTGTTGGGGTCCCCCGTGGCGATGGCCGCGCCGAAGTCCTCGGGCCCGATCACGCTGGGTGGGGGCGGCAGGGTATGCGCGTCTGGGTTGTAGAGGTCTTCCGGAGTGGTGTAGCCGACCTTGGCTGTGAAATTGAACGGCAGTCCGAGCTGGGCGGCGAGGTGTTTGCCCTTGCCCAGGTCGAAATTGGTCTCCTGAAGGAGTTGGGGCGAGCTCGCCCACTCCTCCAGGCCATGGATGTTGGCGAAGGTGAAGTCGTCGGGGTGGGTGCTTGGATCTCCTTCGACGCCGGTATTGAGGGTGTTGGGAATGAGCTTCTTCTTCTTCCACTGCGCAACACCGTTCTTGTAGCGGTCCGGCACGTAGGCTTTCCCCGTGCTGGGATCCTTGGCCACAATCTGGTCCTTGTACTGGTAGGACTCCTGGTTGGCTCCCGACGACGCTTCCGCGTCGATGAGGTTGACCTGGCCAGTGAGCTCCGGGAGGAAGCGCCCGGAGAAGCAGGACACGATCTTGAGCTTGAATGTCGCCTGGGCGGCGAAATCGTTCATCAGCTTGCGCAGGTCGGCCGGCGTGATCATCTGGTCGGGAACCCGGTTGCCATTTGCGTCCTGCTTCCAGGACAGGATCACGCCGGGATCTCCGCCCTGGTCGGGCCCCAGCTGGACCATGTCGTACTCCTCCTGATAGGCGGCCCCGCGGGCGGGGATTCCATGCCCGGCTAGGTAGATGAAGACGTCCTTGCAGGGCTGCGCGGGATTGCGGACCAGGCCCCCAACGGTCTCCTCGAGCCCCGCTACCGACGAAGGAGCGTCCATCGCGTTCAGGCCAACGTCACTGGCGAACTTCTTCATGGCGGCGAAACCGGGGTCGAACTCACCGCCCCCGGACTCCCCTTGGTGATCGCCGATGAGCACCAGGCAGTCGTTCTTGAGCTGGTCCTTGGTGATGACGGGAGTGAACTGTGCCGCCCGCGCACCCCAACGCCGGGCTTGACGGCTCGGGCGGGGACGGGCGCTTCCGGACGCTCGGGCGGTCTGCCCGTGAGAGCCAGTGCTGGTGCTGCCCCGACAAGCGTTTGTTGACGCGACCCGGTAGGTCGGATCGCGATAGGCCGTTGCCGATGCCAGCCACGGCGCGATCGAACCGTTGATCACAGGGAACCAGAGCAGGCTGCGTTGTATGACGGCACCCGTGCTCGCGTCCACAAGCACCATGAAGCTGCGGTGGGCAAATAATGCGCCACACGTCGGGTCGCCCCAGAAGAACCACGTGGGTGCGGTCAGCCGCTGAACGTTGGACGCGAGAGCGCCCGGTCCGCCCGCCTCGGCGACGAGCGTCCCGGCCGCCAGCGGCTGCTTGAACCCAAAGACAGCCAGGCTCGGCGGCGTCATCGTCTCCAGGGCATGCACGGCGATGTGTTTCGCTCGCCGGCGCGTGATCGCGCTCGCTGGGGACGGCGTCGCGGCGAGTATCGCCGTGATCACGGCCAGGGCTACTACCGTCAGCTTGCGCACCGAGTAAGACGAGCGGCCGAGTTCTCGAGCGGAACGGCTCCCGCTCAGAGCGACACTAACCGACCGCCAAGGCGCCTGCAAGCCCGGCCGGCGCGCGCGCGGGCGCTACGGGGCCAGCACTCAGCCCCCAGCCCGCACCCCGCGCACCACCTCGGTGAGCTCCACCGGGGGATCGCCGATCAGCCGCCAGTGACGGTCGACCGGCTCGATCGCCCCCTGCTCCGTCAACCGCGATAGCGCGGTCGTCACCGAGGGACGGCGGGCGGCGACGAGATCGGCCAGCACCGCGTGCGTGAGCCGCTTGGACAGGATGACCCCGTTGCTGCTCACCTTCCCCCAGCGGTCGGCGAGATGCCACAGCAGCATGTGCAGGCGCACCTCGACCCGGGGGTTGTGGACGATCGCCATGTTGACCGCGAGCGCCCGCGAGCGCGACAGCGCGCGGTCCACGAGCTCGCCGATCGCGCCGGGATAGCGTCCGATCCGCTCGGCGAAGGACGCGTCGAGGACCGCGAGCCGCAGCGGCTCGAGCACCTCCCATACGGTTTGGAGGGAGACCGTGCCCGATCGCCCGTTGAGCTGCCACGGACGCAACAGGTCACCCTCGCCCAGAATTTCCGCCCCGAAGCGGCCCTCGCGCCCGACCCGCCGCACCAGTAGGCCCTCGAGCACGAGCAGGCCCAACCCGGGGGCGTGCGCGTCATCCCCGTCGGCCGCCCACGGACCGGATGCCACGTCCACCGCCCGCGCAACGCACTCTCGCTGGGCGATCGGCCGCTGCTCGTCAGGGATCGCCTGCCCGAGATCTACGTCCTCCGCCAGTACCTGGATCACCCGCGTGTTGCCCGCCATGGACACCGCCTTATCCGCCTGGAGCCCAGGGTAACGGGCTCCCGTTCCGGCTCGGAATTTATGAAGCGGATCGAGCCGGCAGCCTGGTGTTTATGAAGCGGATCGAGCCGGCGGCCTGGTGTTTACGAAGCGGATCGAGCCGGCAGCCTTGTATTTATTAAGCCGATCGAGCGGGCAGCCGGAAGCGCACCCGGGTGCCGGGATCGGCGGGCTCGACCCAGATCCGGCCGCCGTGGGCCTCGATGATCGCGCGCGCGATGGCCAGGCCCAAGCCGCTGGTAGAACCGGCGCGCGCGCCGTTGTCGGTGCCGCGATAGAACGCATCGAACACACGGACCCGGTCGGCGACCGCGATTCCATTGCCAGTGTCCGCGACCTCGACTTCGATCTCCTCCCCCACCGGCGCGGCGCGGACGGTGACCGCGCCGTCCGACGGTGTGTGACGGATCGCGTTCTGGAGCAGGTTGAACAGGACCCGCTGGAGCTTGTCGCGACTCCCTTGCGCCGGCCGCAGGTCGTCGCCCACCTGTGCCTTCAGGGCCACGCCCTTGGCCTCGGCGTCCGGCTCGAGCGCCGCCACCGTGTCGTCCACTAGGGCCGCCAGCGAGACGGACTCGACGGTCCAGACGATCTGACCGGCCTCCAGGCGCGAGAGCTCGAAGAGGTCGTCGACCAGCGCCGCAAGGGCTTGAACATGTGTCTGCATGGCGGGCAGGTAGCGCCGCACGGCCTCCTGATCCACCATCCCGTCGTTGATGGCCTCGGTCATCAGCGCGAGTGAGGTGATCGGGGTGCGCAGATCATGGGACAGGCTGGCCACCACCTGACGCCTGGCGATGTCGGCCGCGTCCCGGGAGGCCTCCTCCCCGGCCAGCGTCGTGATCATGTGATTGCCGGCGTCGGCCAGCTCCGTCAGCTCGTCGCACCCCCCGGTGACCAGGCGCACGTCGCGACTTCCGCGCTCGACGGCGAGCAGGCCGTCGCGGATCGCCTCGACGTCGCGCCGCACCGCGCTCGAAAGCAGCTGCGCCGCCCGCCCGGCGACCAGCGTGGCGAACACCAGGATTCCCGCCGTCACCCAGGCATCGTGTTCGGAGATGAACATCAGCTGCGAGCCGAGGACGATCGCCAGGAGCAGCGCTCCCACGGTCACCCCGACGCCGAGCGCGAAGCGCCGCGACAGGGGGCCGACCCAGCGCGGGCGGGCGCTGGCCAGATGTGCGCCGGCCAGGACGGCCACGCCCACCGGCGCCAGCACGGCCGTCGAGAGCAGCGCGGCGTGTGCCCCGCCGATGACGGCCATCACCGCCGCCGACAGCACCAGCCCGATCGCGGCTACCACGAGCGAGCGAATCATTTGCCGAACCTGTAGCCGATGCCCCACACCGTCTGGATCAGCGTGGGCCGGTCGGGATCCCCCTCGACCTTCGCGCGCAGGCGGCGGATGTGGACGGTCACTGTCGAGGTGTCGGAGTAGACGGGAAGGCGCCATACCGCGTCCATGAGCTGGTCGCGGGAGAAGACCTGGCCCGGGTGGCGCGCGAGGAACATCAGGAGGTCGAACTCGCGCTGGGTCAGGCCCACCTCCTGGCCGCGGACGAAGACCTGGCGGGCGCCGGGATCTATGCGCAGGCCCGGCAGCTCGATCGGAGGCGATCCATCCGCCGGGGAGCGCGCGCTCCGGCGCAGCACCGCCTCGACGCGGGCGACGAGCTCGCCCGGCGAGAACGGCTTGACGACGTAGTCGTCGGCCCCTCCCTGGAGCCCGACCACCCGGTCAGACTCGGCGTCCTTGGCGGTCAACAGGATGACGGCCACCCGGCCCGGGTAGTCCTTGTGCAACCGCCGCATGACCTCGAGCCCGTCGATCCCCGGCAGCATCACGTCGAGCACGACCAGGTCCGGAGCCTGCTCGGCGGCCAACGCCAGCGCCTCGAAGCCGTCGCTCGCCTCGCGAGTCTGATAGCCGGCCCGCTGCAGGTAGCGGGACACGACTTCCTTGATCGTCGGCTCGTCGTCGACGACCAGGACCTGAGCTCGAGCCGGCGGCGTCTCCGTGCCGTTGGCGCCCATGAGCAGATCTTCGCCTCGGACCTCAGCCAAAGGTGAAAGCGTAGGCGCGCACGCCGGACGCGAAATCGAGGGTCAGGACGTGGCGCTCGACGCGGGGCAGGTTCACCAGGCGATAAAGGCGCTGGAAGCCGATCGCGGCGGTTGAGTGCCGAACGTCCGCTCCGCTGACCGAGGGCGCGATCGGCCGGCCGTCCAGGAGCACCCGCACCTGCCGCGTGGCGCCCGGCGAGCCGAGGACCAGGTAGACGCGGCGGGCCCGAAAGTCGAGCGCCAGCCGGGCTCCCGGAAGCGCGGTGGCGGTCAGGTCTGCGATCCGCCATCGCCCGCCGTAGCGGAGCATGCTCAGGCCGAGGGCGGGACGTGCGGGCAGTCGCCCGTAGTCGTGGACACCCGGGGTAACGCTTCCGGCGGCGAAGCGCTCGGCGCGGGCGGCCCCGAGGTAGGACTCGGGCGTGATCTGCTGCGTCGACGGCTGCTGGGCCCGCGTGTGCGTCATCGCCGCCAGGCGCGCGGCGCCGGCTTCGATCAGCAGACCGCGGATGGCCTGCTCCTTGGCGGCGTACTCGCCTTCACCGAAGTGCACCAGCCGCACTCGTCCCTGAGCGTCGATCAGATACTCGGCGGGCCAGTACTGGTTCCCGTACGCGTTCCAGGTCGCGGAGTTGTTGTCCTGCACCACCGGATAGCGGATCCCGTTCTGGGCAATCGCGTCCGCGACGTTGGAAGCGGAGTGCTCGAAGGGGAACTCCGGGGTGTGGACGCCGACGATGGTCAGGCCCTGGGTCCGGTATCTGGCGTCCCACCCCTTCAGGTAGGGCAGCGTGCGCAGGCAGTTGATGCAGCTGTAGGTCCAGAAGTCGACGAGCACGACGCGCCCGCGCAGCGACGCGAGCGTCAGGGGCCGCCCTCCCGGAGTGTTGAACCAGCGTTGGGTGCCGACGAACTCGGGCGCCGTTCCGAGCACCGGAAGGGGCGAAGCGCGGCTCGCCTGCGCCAGCCCGGCCGCTTGACTGGTGTGACGCTGTCCGCGCACCGCGGCGAGCCGCTTCGCCACGGCCGAGCTGGTCTCCAGCCCGTGGGTGGGGTTGACGAGGAACGACGGAAGGTCCTGGGCCACGGCGGTCTCAAACCGCGTGTCGTAGTTGCCCAGCATGAGCAGCGCCACCACCACCATCACCGCGCCCATCGCGATCTGGAAGCGGCCGCTGCGCTTGGCCAGGCGGGAGGTCAGCCGGCGGCCCCCGACGAGCAGGGCGTAGAGGACGACGGCCGAGCCGATCCCGTAGGCCAGGGCGACCTCGAGCCTCCCGGCGGTGAAGCTCTGGGACGCCGACGCCGTGATCACCCCGGCCAGGATGGGGCCCGCGCACGGCGCGTACACCAGACCCAGGCCGCCGCCCACCGTCAGCCCGGACCAGAAGCCTCCGCCCTGCCCGCCCGGCACTGGCGCTCGGCCGGTGAGGCGGGTCAGGCGCGCCTCGAGCCGGGCCGCGAGCGGAGGCGCCAGCAGCGTGAGCCCAAACAGCCCGATTACGACGATGGCCACCGTGCGCAGGAACCCGCCCGGCAGCCCCAGGGCGGAGATCACGTAGACGAGCGCGACGACCGCGAACGTGAACGAGATGGCCAGACCCGTGACCACGCCGAGCGGACGCCGACGGCCCCCCGTCAGCCCGGCGGACAGGGCGAGGGGCAGGACGGGCAGCACGCATGGCGAGAGCGCGGTGGCCGCGCCGGCCAGCAGCGCGAAGACGAGCAGGACGACCATGACCCCAGGCTGTCAGGACCTTATTGCGAAGACATTACAAACCCGCCCGCGAAGACATTACAAACCCCGCCCCGTAAGGGATTCGTAATTCTGACCCGGTTGAGTGATCTGCGGCGCCGCCCGCCGGGAGTGGCGGCGGCGCGCCGTCGGCATCAACCAGAGGAGGCCATATGACCGTCAGGTCCCGCGCGATGACCATCGTGACCCTCGCCGCGACGCTCGGACTGGGCGCCGCGCTGCCCGCCGCCGTCGCCGCACCGCCCAAGCACAGACATGCAATGAAGCACCATGGGAAGGGCATGCACCACGGCAAGCACTCCAAGCACGGTGCGGCGATGCATCACTAGGGCCGTCGGGCCGAAGCGTCCTACTCCGCCGGGCGTGCGCCCAGAGCCTCGGCCGGCTTTCAGCGGGGTCCCGGGGGCTGGCGCCTGGGCGCGGGCCGGGAGACCTCGCTCGCGTGTCTACGGTTCGAACTGGCCCGCGTAGAGAGCGAAGATGGCGCCCTGCGGGTCCGCCACGATCCCGATCTTGGCCATCCCGATGTCGATCGGGCCGGCCATCCTCGTGCCGCCGAGCTCCTCGACCTTGGCCAGCCCGGTGTCGATGTCCTCGGTGCCGAAGTACACGAGCCAGTGCGGCGGCATACCGGAGGGGTCGAGCTCGCGCATGCCGCCGTTGGTCGCGTCGCCGTTCCTGATGATCAGGTAGCGCTGCGGGCTGCCTTCGAAGGGTGAGATCGTCCAGCCGAAGAGACCGCTGTAGAAGGCGGCCGATGCGTCGAGGTCGGGCGAGGCAAGCTCGTTCCAGCTCAGCGCACCCGGCCCGTTGACCAATGCCGCACCGAATTGCTGGCGGGGCTCCCAGACTGCGAAGTACGCGCCCTGGGGATCCTGGATCACGCCCATGCGGCCCGCCTCCATGACGTCGAAGGCCGGCGCGTGGACGGTCGCGCCGAGCTCCTTCGCTCGGTTCACCGCGGCGTCCGCGCTCTGTACCGACACGTACGAGTTCCACGCCGGGGGAGCGCCGGCGTCGCGCTGCTGCTGGGGCTGCGGCGAGATGGCGGCGACGTCCTTCCCGCCCAGCCGCTGCATCGAATAGAAGAATCCCTCCCCGACCGGCACGTCCTCGGCCTCCCAGCCGAACAGACCGCTGTAGAACCGTTTGGCCGCGTTCTGGTCGGTGGTGGTCAGGTCGGTCCAGCAGAACTGGCCCGGCGAATATTGCGTGCGCTCGCCCATGCAATTTCGACCCTACCGGAGACCGTCGAGCGGCGGTGTGAAATTGTCGTGGCGCTAGGCTGACCTCAGTGCGAGAGATCGCCCCGGGCCTGTGGCACTGGACAGCGCGCCACCCCCGCATCCATTTCGACGTCAGCTCCTACTACCTGCCCTCGGAGCGGGTGATCATCGATCCGATGCTCCCGGCCGAGGGACTCGAGTGGTTCGAGGAGCACGGCGCGCCCGAGCACGTGCTGCTCACCAACCGACACCACGATCGCGATGCCTGGCAGCTGCGCGACGCGTTCGGGTGCTCCGTGCATTGCATCCGCAACGGCCTGCACGAGCTGGAAGGGCGCGGCCCGGTGGAGCCGTTTGACTTCGGCGACGAGCTGCCCGGCGGGGCGATCGTCTACGAGGTGGATGCGATCTGCCCCGACGAGACCGCGCTGCACATCCCCGCGCACCGCGCGCTCGCGTGTGCGGATGGCGTCGTGCACTGGCCGGATCGGGACGCGCTGGACTTCGTCCCCGACCGGTACATGGACGATCCCGACGACACCAAGGCGGCCCTGCGCGAGTCCTACGCTCGACTGCTGGAGAGGGACTTCGACCTGCTGTTGGTGGCGCACGGGGACCCGGTGGTGGGCGGCGCCAGCGACATGCTGCGCGCGTTCGCGGAGGGTCGCTCGTGACGCGGGTCGCGGAGGGTCGCACGTGAGGCCGTTCGCGGAGGGTCGCCCGTGAGCGGAATCGCGCCGCTCGCGCGGACCGGACCCGATCCGATGCTCAAGCCGCGCCTGCGCGGCGTCTCGCACCAGTGGGCGTTCCTGGCCTCGCTGTTCTCCGGCGCCGCGCTGATCGCAATAGCCCCCACCGGCGAGGCTCGCCTGGCCGCGTCCGTGTACGCGGCCAGCATGGCGGCCCTGTTTGGCACCAGCGCGCTGTATCACCGGGTCAACTGGCGCTCGGTCGCCGCGCGCCGGCGGATGCGGCGCGCAGACCACTCCGCGATCTTCCTGCTCATCGCGGGGACCTACACGCCGGTGGCGCTGCTCGCGCTCAAGGGCTGGCTGGCCAGCGCGATCCTCATCGCGGTGTGGGCGGGCGCGGCGGGCGGGATCGTGCTCAAGCTCGCCTGGATCGACGCTCCCAAGCCCGTCATCGCCGCCATCTACCTGGTGCTGGGGTGGGTGGCGGTCGCCGCGCTACCCGAGGTGGCCCGGCGTCTGGGCTGGGCGCCCACGGCCCTGATCATCGGGGGCGGAGTCCTCTACACGGCGGGAGCGATCGTCTACGCGCGCCAGCGCCCCGACCCGTGGCCCGCGACGTTCGGATATCACGAGGTGTTCCACGCCCTCGTGATCGGCGCCGCGGTGATGCACTACGCGGCGGTGGCCGCCTTCGTGATCCCGCGCGGCACCTGAACCGCGGGCGGGGCCAGCACCTGGGTGCCCGGCACGTGCACGAGATGGTGTGCGGCGAGCTGGTGCTCGGACAGGATCTCCGGGCGCGCGGCCTGGAAGCGGAAGACCACGAGACCGTTGAAGTTGCGCCGCTCGACCAGCTGGAACCCGGGCAGCGGGGGCCGCGACGGGTGAGAGATAAGCGGCGAATACCCGACCAGGTCGATCTCGGCGATCCGGACCTTGTCGCGGGT
>DASZHF010000236.1:0-18131 GCA_035938095.1 Solirubrobacteraceae bacterium | reverse complement strand
GCAGCCTCCACCCGCGGAGACTACGCTTGCCGAAATGCGCATCGAGGAACCAGAGCCCGATCTCGACGCACTCCCACCGGACGTCAGAGCTGCGGCACACGTCTTCGAGAACGGCGAGGTGGCATGGCCGAACGACTACGCATCTGCGGCCATCGAAGCGTTGGCTGCCAGGGGAAAGCGTGTGCTCGGGCTGGATGCGCGAACTCTGTATCCCGATGGCCGCGTCATGGAGATTCCGATCAGCGCATGGGAGGAGGCACCCGGGTCCCGGGGCGAGCAAGTGAAGCAGTGTCGGGCGGAGGCCATCGAAGCTCTCCCACTGGCGGTCTCGGAGGGCACCCACGTTCTGATCACCTGGGACTGACGTGGAGCCCGGCGGGCTATCGCTCGCCCGTGGATGCGAGCGCTACCGGCTCGTACCGCTCGCTTCTGCCTCGGACGAGGCGCAGTCGTCCGCCCCAGCGGCAACTTGCGCACGCTTTCCGCAGAGGAGCGAGCGTGTTGATCTACGACATACGTGCGCGAACTTGCGAGCCGGAGCACTTAGACTGCTCGCGGTGGAGCTCATCCACACCTGCTACCGCGTGGGCGACATCGACCGCTCGGTCGACTTCTACCGGACGCTCGGCTTCGAGGAGGTCGGGCGCATCCCGATCCGCGACGAGGCGATCAACGTGTTCATGAACCTCCCCGGGGACGGCGACATGCCCAAGCTGGAGCTCACCTACAACTTCGGCGTGGACTCCTACGACCTGGGTACCGGCTACAACCACATCGCCGTCACCGTCGAGGGTCTCGACGCCAAGCTCGCGGACCTGGCCGAGCACGGCATCGAACCCGAGAAGCCGCCGTACAGCGTGCGCGAGGGCGGCTCCCGGATCTGCTTCGTCAGAGATCCTGACGGCTACCGCATCGAGCTGATCGAAAAACGCTAGCTGGGCTCGCCCGGGCGCGGCAAGCTCGGGGCGACGAGCGGCGCCTCGATCGGCTCTCGCCTCACGACCTCTTCAGCCAGCTCGTCCTCGATCCCGAACGCCGACCCGTCGCAGTCGATACGGAAGCGCTTGGGCGCGACGCGGTCGTCGGGGAGGACCGGCACCCCCCACAGCTCGTCCCAACCGAAGAGCTCGTGGTTTCCGGGATTGAGCATGATCGCGCGTGCCGGCATCGGGCAGGTCGCGTTGTGGTGGTCCAGGCCCCGCCGGATGAACGCCAGCATCTCCGCCTCGAGCGAGCTCATGGCCCCGACATGGTGGCAGACTCGTGGAGCCCTGCCCGCGCGTGGGAGACGGCGCGGAGCCCGCGCCGCCGGGCGCTTTCGGCGCTGGCTGGCCGCATGCCTGCGCAGTTTCGCGGCTCGCAACTTGACATACCGGACGGTATTTGGATACTGTTCGGTATGAGGTGAGCGGAGAGGCGCCCCCGACAACCGGCTCGCCGCACCCGGCGAGCGAAGCTGTGCAGCCGACGTCCAGCTTCCTGTTCCTTGACCTTGTGGGCTACACGGCGCTGGCCGATCAGCGCGGTGACGATCATGCCGCCGACGCCGCGCTTTCTCTGTACGCGTGCGTGCGACCGCTGCTGAGCGCGCATGGCGCCGAGGAGGTCAAGACGATCGGGGACGCGATGATGCTGCGCTGCCCGCGCCCCGCGGACGCGGTGCGCCTCGGGCTGCGAATCGTCTCCTGCCTGGAGTCCGAGGAGGCGCTTCCGTCCGTGCGAGTCGGGATCCACACCGGATCCGCCGTCCAGCGCGGGAGCGACTGGTACGGATCCACGGTCAACGTCGCGTCCCGGCTGTGCTCGGCCGCCGGCGGAGGCGAGGTCCTGGTCAGCGACACGACTCGCCTACAGGCCCCGCGCGTGCGGGGAGTCGAATTCGGCGACCGGCGGCTGCACTGGCTCAAGAACGTGACCGAGCCCGTCGTCGCGTGGGTGGCGCTCGAGCACCGGCTGCTTCCCGGCGCGGGCGCGCTGGGGTCGCTCCGGCGGCGTCCGACGCTCCGTGGTCGGCCCCTGCCCGGCGCAGTGGCGCGCCTCAAGGCGCTGGCGGGACACCTGAGCACGTGCGAGCGCGCGGCAGGCGTGCACCGTACGGGCCCGGCGCTCCCCGGGGGAATGGCATGAGCGGGCCTGGCTCCAATCGGGTGACAGCGCGGTCGGCGCGGGTGGCGGCACCCTCGAAGCGGGTGGCGATCTGATGCCGCGCTCCCGCCTGACCCGGCACGAGATGCAGGCCAAGACGCGCCGCCTGCTCATGGAGGCTGCCGGCAAGGTGTGCTCCAAGCGGGGCCTGCAGCAGGCTTCGATCGACGAGGTCGCCGAGACGGCCGGCTTCACCAAGGGCGCGTTCTATGCGAACTTCAGGAACAAGGAGGAGCTGTTCCTCTCGATGCTCGACGAGCGCTTCGGGGAGCGCCTGCGCGAGCTCGACGAGCTGGGCCGGGAGGACGGCGAGCCGGTCTCCGTGGCCCGACAGGCGGGCTTCGATATCGCCCGGCACATGGCCGCCGACCCCGAGTGGAACCGTTTGTTCTTCGAGTTCGCGGCCTACGCTGCGCGCAACCCGGAGTTTCGCACCGAGCTGATCACCCGCTACCGCACGCTGCAGCAGCGGATCGCCGACGTCTACCGCCGCGCGGCGGGCGACCTGGGGGGCCCGCTGCCGGTCAGCATCGAGCACATCGCTCTCATGAGCTTCGCGATGGTCAACGGGATCGCGCTGGAGCAGCTGCTGGAGCCCGAGGCGGTGCCCGAGGACATGTACGCGACGCTGCTGACGATCTTCGTCACCGGACTGCGGACCCTCGCTTCCGAACAGGCGCAGGCCACACCCGCCAGCGCGGCCCCGCGTTAGACGAGCGGCGCCGGGATCCCGGCCCGCTGGGCCACCCGGACCGCAAGCGACTCGATCGTGGGACAGGCCAGGCCGTGCCGGGCCGCCGCCCGCAGCACCGACCCGGCGATGGCGTCGAGCTCGGGCTCGCGCCCGGCCTCGATGTCTCGCTGCATGGAGCTGCGCAGCGACGCGTGTGCGGCCTCGAGCTCCGACAGAGCAACCTCGGCTGAGACCTCAGCCCCTTCGGCCCGACCCACGGCCGCCCCCTCGCCCAGCGCCGCCTCCAGTTGCACGCGCCACTCGGGGTCGCTTCGGATCTCGCCCAGGGGCCGGTCGGCCGCGCTGGTGGTGAGGGCCAAGGCGTTGAGCCGCACCAGCTTGGACCAGAGGACCTGGGCCTCGCTGGCCAGGACGGCCGCGGGAATCTGCGCATCCTCCAGCACGCGAGCAAAGGCCTGCATCTGCCCGCCCCGGCCGGGATCGCGCGACGCCATCTCGATTTGGAGGAATCCGCTCGAGTGGACGATCCGGCCCGGAGCCCGCCGCTCGGCCTCGATCCGGATCGATCCGGCCACCGCACGCGTTCCGAAACGCTCGCGCAGCACGGACATGTGATCGAGGCCGTTGAGCAGCGGGACCACCAGGGCTGGCTCGGCCCCGATGCGCTCGAGGGCGGCCTCGAGGGCCGGGGCCTTGGAGGCGACCACCAGCACGTCGACCGGGTCATCGAGCCGGCCCACCGCGCGGGGGCGCACGGCGAACGAGCCCAGCCGCACGCTGTCCACCTCGAGGCCTTCGCGCTCGATCACCGCAGCGGTCTGCTCGCGCGCGATCACCACGACCGGGTGAGCGGCGTGCTCGAGCGCGGCGGCCACGAATCCCCCCACGCCCCCCGGACCCAGGACGGCGAGTCGGGGATGAAGGCCGGGCGAAGGCGGGCCGGACGGTGGGGGGCCGGGCGAAGGGGGGCCGGGCGAAGAGGGGCCGGGCGAGGACAGCGTCAGGCGTCCTCTACCGCGGGTCCACGAGCACGCCCGGGTTCAAGACCCCGGCCGGGTCGACGGCGGCCTTGGCCGCCGTCAGCGCCGCCGCGAAAGGGCCGGGACGCTGGCGGTCATACCAGGGCCGGTGGTCGCGGCCGATGGCATGGTGGTGGGTGATCGTCCCGCCGGCGGCCAGTACCGCTTCGGAGGCGGCGGACTTGATCGCGGCCCACTGCTCGACCTCCTGCCCGCGCCGGGCCGGCGCCAGGACGGTGTAGTAGGGCGCCGGACCATCCGGATAGACGTGCGTGAACCGGCAGGTGACCCGGCCCCGGGCACCGCCGTCGCCGCAAACCTCGTCGACGGCCGCCTGCGCGGCCGCGCTGACCTGCTGGTGGAAGTCCGGAAAGCGTTCCCAGGTGATAGCGGTCTCGAAGGTGTCCGACAGGACCCCCATGGCGACGAACGTGTCGCGCAGATAGGGAGCGCGCAGGAAGGCCGCTCGCCAGCTTCCCACGGCATCCCCCGCGGCGGCCCCGGGTGCGTCCTCGCGCGACTTGCGCACCGCGGCCACATCCCAGCGACCACCGTGCTCGGCGCAGATCTCGAGCGCCCGCTCCATGGCCGCACCCACCGTATGGTCCGCCGATTCGAAGCCGAGCACGAGCACCGCCGCCCTCCCGTCTCCCGCGCCGGTGACGGCAGCTTCAGCGGCGTCGATCAGGCGGCAGTTGGCCGGATTCAGATCAGACTGGCTCAGATAGCGCACGCACTGCGCACCCGCGTCGAAGGTCGCGAACCGCACCGCTGCCGACGCCCGGTGCACCGGGCGGGGACGGACGCGCACCCACGCCTCGGTGATCACCCCCAGCGTGCCCTCCGAGCCGATCAGCAGACGGTCGGGGCTGACCCCCGCGCCCGAACCGGGCAGGCGGCGAGACTCCCAGCTTCCGGTCGGAGTGAGCGCGCGCACCGACTCGACCAGGTCGTCCATGTGCGTCCAGAGCATCGCGAAGTGCCCGCCGGCGCGGGTGGCAATCCACCCCCCAAGGGTCGAGAACTCGAACGACTGCGGGAAGTGACGCAGGGTGAGTCCGTGTGCTGCGAGCTGGGACTCGAGCGCGGGTCCCGGCGTGCCGGCCTGGATGCGAGCCGACTGCGAGACCGGGTCGACCTCGAGCACGCGGCCCAGGCGAGACAGATCGAGCGAGACCGAACCGTTGTAGCGCGAGCCGATACGGGGCTCGACGCCCCCCACCACACTCGTCCCGCCGCCATACGGGATCACGGCGGCGCGCGCGTCGGCGCACCACTCGAGCACCGCCTCGACGTCCCGCTCATCGGCCGGGTGAGCGACGACGTCGGGCGGGTGCTCAAACTTCCCACGGAAGCCGCGCACCACATCGGAGTAGGACTTGCCCCACGCGTGGGCCGCCCGCTGATAAGTGTCGGAATGGCAGATGCCTGCGACCCGCGGCGGCGGCGCCAGCCGCGGGTCGGGCAGCTCGACGCGCTCGAGTGGGACGGGAAGCTCGACGTCGGGGTCTCCGAACCCAAGGTGGGTCGCGATCGCGCCCGCGGCCTGTCGAAGCTCCTGCTCGGAGGGCTGCTCGTCCTCGAAGCCCCACCCCCAATGCTTGCGCCGGCGCTCGGTCACGATGGCTGGGGAGTGTATGAGCGCCGCCGGGCTAGCCTGTCTGGTGCCGATGCCGTCGACCCGCACCCTGCTCGCCCGCGGCCCCTGGGAGCTCGACCAGGTGCGCACCCGATGGCACGAAACCGCCTACTCCCCCTCGCCCGAAGAGCGCGCGGCCGCCGACGTGGCGATCGCAGAGCTCCGGGGACGGGGCTCGCCCAGCCACGATGGCCTGAGCGCCCGCCTGATCGACTATCGGGCCGAGGACGGAGGGATCGAGATCGAGCTCCAGCCGGCGCGCTGGGCTCTGCGCTTGGTTCCGGGGAACGCCTGCGAAAGCGTGGCCGCGCTGTGCCTCATCCGATCGGCCGACGGGCAGTGGCTGGCCGGGAGGCGGGCCGCCTGGCTGTCTTCATGGGCGGGACGCTGGGCCCTAGGGGCCGGCGGCGCGGTGGAGGTAGGTGAGAATCCCGCGACCACCCTGGTCCGCGAAGCGCGCGAGGAATGGTCGGTGGATCCGGTCCGGGTGCGCGCGGAGGCTCTCGTCAGCCTGCCGCACAAGCTGGTCATGTTCGTCGGGATGGCGTGGCTCGCCGACGACGCGTGCGTGGTCCCCGACCACGAGCACGACGCGTTCGCCTGGTGGCCAGCGGACGTCTCCCAGTGGCCGCCCGAGGCGGACGACGCCCTGCGCCGGATGGGCAAGCTGCTCAGCGGATGACCGCGACCGGTCCCCGAACGAGCGCGGCCGGGCCCACCGGAGAAGCAGACGGCGTCGCCCGCCCGCCGCCGGCGCGCGGGTCGGTCGCACATCCCATCGTCACCTTCTCGCGCCTGAAGTGGGCTTCGCTGACTCACTCCTGCATCTATCTCGCCCTGCTGTACGCCGCCTTCGTGGGCGGCAAGCCGGAGCCGGTCACGTTCGTTCTGGGCCTGGCCCACGGCCTGTTGTGGATCGGCATGTCGCTGGTCTGCCTGGCGGCGGTCCGAGCGCGCGTGATCCCGCTGCGTGTGGCGGTGGCCGTGGCGGTTCTGGGCGGGTTGGGGCCGTTCGTCGGCAGCTTCGAGTTCGTTCGCGAAGGCCGGCGCCGGCGTCGCTGAACCCGCTCCGGGCACCCGCGGGGCAGGCGGCGAACAACTCGGAGAGCCCGGGCGTGTTGCAGCCCGTGAGTACGCGGCCGGGCGGTTATGAAAACCGGCCTGCGCCCGCCCAGCCGGTCGAGAAGCGCGCGATAGAGTTGAACCTGGTTCATGGCCGTGGAAGCCACAGTCCAAGTCGTCATGCCCGCGATGGGCGAGTCGGTGACGGAGGGGACGGTGCTGGAGTGGCACAAGCACGAGGGCGACCCGGTCAGCGCCGACGAGACGATCGTCGAGATCTCCACCGACAAGGTCGATGCCGAGGTCCCCGCGCCGGCCAGCGGCACGGTCGTCAAGTTGTACGTCGCCGAGGGCGACACTGTCTCGGTGGGAGAGCTCCTGGCGGAGATCGCGCCCAACGGCGCGGTCGAATCGCGCCGGGAGCCGGGGTCCGACGGCGCTTCCGGAAACGGAGCGGCTGCGGGCTCGACCGCGGGCGCCGTTCGCGCCCCCGCTCCGCCCAGCGCGGCCGGCGCGGCGCCCCCTACCACGCTCGAGCCCACCAATGCCCCGGCCCCGGGGACGACCTCGACGGTCGAGCCCGCCGATGCCGCGGCCCCGGCTCCCGCCTCTGTCCCCGACACGGCCGCGCCCCCGCCCCCCGACCACGTCGCGCCGGCGTCGGGGCAGCAGATCGAGATCACGATGCCGGCGATGGGCGAGTCGGTCAGCGAGGGGGTCGTGCTCGAGTGGCACAAGGCGCCGGGCGACGCCGTCGCCGCCGACGAGACGGTGGTCGAGATCTCGACCGACAAGGTCGATGCGGAGGTCCCGGCGCCGGCCAGCGGCACGCTGAGCGAGATTCTGGTCAGCGAGGGTGAAACCGTCCGCGTCGGTCAGGTGCTGGCGCGTATGACCGGTGCCGCACCGGGCTCTGCGGTACCGGCGGTCGGCGCTCCGCCCGCGATGACGGCCCGGCCCGCACCGCCGCCGGGCGAGGCCACCGAAGAGCGGCGCGCGGTCGGCGCGGGGGCGGGAGCTCCGGCCGCGACCGATGGCGACCGTGCCTCCCCCGTGGCCCGCCGCGCCGCCGCCGCCCACGGAGTCGACCTCTCGGCGGTGAGTGGCTCGGGCCCCGCGGGCCGGATCACGAAGGCGGACGTGCTCGAGGCCGCCAACGGCGGCGCGGCGCTCGCTTCACGCGCCGGCACCCAGGCGACGCCCGCAACCGCTCCCACCGGCCGCGCTGCGCCGCCGGCGGCCGAGGCTCCCCCACCCGGCGCCACCCCTCTGCGGGGCAGCGCCGCCGCCCTCGCGCGCTACATGGAGCAGAGCCGCTCGATTCCGACGGCGACCAGCTTCCGGACCATGACCGTGACCGTGATGGACGCCCGCCGGCGCGAGCTCAAGCAGGCCGGGCTGCGGGTCTCGTTCACGCACCTGATCGCATACGCGATCGCGCGCGCCGCCACGGATCTGCCGGTGATGACCAACCACTTCGCCGAGATCGAGGGCAAGCCCCATCGGGTGGATGACGCGGCGGTGCATCTCGGGATCGCCGTCGACGTCGAGCGCAGGGACGGTACCCGGACGTTGCTCGTGCCGGTCATACGCGACGCGGGGGGGCTCGCCTTCCGAGACTTCGTGGCCGCCTACGACGCCCTGATCGCCAAGGCCCGCGACGGCACGCTGAGCGCCGACGACCTCGTCGGAGCCAACCTCACGCTCACCAACCCGGGCGGCTTGGGCACGGTCGCCTCGGTGCCGCGACTCATGGTCGGCCAGGGCACGATCGTGGCCACCGGCTCGATCGCCTATCCGGTCGGCCTGGGAGGGATCGGCGAGACGATCGGCGCCGAGAAGGTCATGTCTATGACCTCCACCTATGACCACCGCATCATCCAGGGGGCGGAGTCGGGGCGCTTCCTGGCCCGGATCGAGGACTACCTGCAAGGCGAGGGCGTCTTCTACGAGGACGTGTTCGCGTCGCTCGGCGTCCAGCTGGGCCCCCCGCCCGCGCCGCCCGCACCCGCACCCGCAGCGCCCGCCGCGGCGCGCGAGGCCCCGGCCCGGGCCCTCCCCGACGAGGAGCTCATGCAGGCCGTTCAGGCCGCCACCTCGCTGCTCAAGGCCCACCGCACCCACGGGCACCTGGCCGCCCGACTGGATCCCTTGGGCTCCGAGCCCGAGGGAGACCCGGCGCTCGACCCCGAGCCGCTCGGGCTCACGCCCGAGGTCATGGCCCAGATCCCGGCCAAGATCCTGCGCATGCACGTCCCGGGGGCGACCCTGGCGGACGCGCTGCCCCACCTGCGCGAGACCTACTGCGGCACGATCGCCTACGAGATCGAGCACATCGCGTCGCACCGCCAGCGCGTGTGGTTGCGCGAGATGGTCGAAAGCGGAGCCTTCCGCGAACCCCTGCTCAAGGACGAGCAGCGGGCGCTGCTCACGCGCCTGGTCGAGGTAGACGCCCTCGAGCGCTTCCTCCACAAGGCCTACCTCGGACAGAAGCAGTTCTCGATCGAGGGGCTGGACATGACGGTGCCGATGCTGGACGAGATGATCCAGCTCGCCGCCCGTCACGGGGGGCGCGAGGTCGTCATCGGTATGGCTCACCGGGGACGACTCAACGTGCTTGCGCACAACCTCGGGCGCGCCTACGACACGATCTTCGCCGAGTTCGAGGGCGCCTCCACGCTCGAAGCGGTGACCACCATCCCGCAGGGCGGGACCGGAGACGTCAAGTACCACCACGGGGCCCAGGGCTCCTATCAGCTGCCCGACGGCAGCTCGATCCGGGTCAACCTCGAGTCCAATCCCAGCCACCTTGAATTCGTGCATCCGGTCGTGGTCGGGGCCACGCGCGCGGCCCAGACGACGCGCGAGGGACCCCACGCCCACCAGGACACCAGCTCGGCCGTGCCGCTCGTGATCCACGGCGACGCCGCGTTCCCGGCTCAGGGGGTGGTGGCCGAGTCGCTGAACCTCCAGGCGCTCGACGGCTACAAGGTGGGCGGGACGCTGCACCTGATCATGAACAACCAGGTCGGGTTCACGACCGACCCCGACGACGCCCGCTCGACTCGGTGGGCCTCCGACCTGGCCAAGGGCTTCGACGTGCCGATCATCCATGTCAACGCCGACGACGTGGCGGCGTGCATATCGGCGGTCCGCCTGGCCTTTGCCTTCCGCGAGGAGTTCGGGCACGACGTGCTCATCGACCTCATCGGCTATCGCCGTTTCGGCCACAACGAGGCAGACGAGCCCGCGTACACCCAGCCGGAGATGTACGCCAAGATCCGCTCCAAGAAGCGGGTGGCGGAGGTGTGGGCGGACCGGCTCATAGAGCAGGGCGTGGTCACGCGCGAGCTGGTCGAGGCCGAGAACCAGCAGGCCTGGGACAACCTGACCACTCTGCACCGGAGCCTGAAGGACAAGATCGCTGCGGCCGCCGAGCAGGGCGAGGTCGAGCAGCCCACGGGCGAGTACGAGCTCGATCGCTCACCCAGCCCCGAGGTCAAGACCGCGGTCTCGGCCGACCGGCTGCGGACGCTGAACGAGGAGCTGCTCCGGGTCCCCGAGGGCTTCACCGTGCACCCCAAGCTCGTGCGCCAACTCGACCGCCGTCGCGAGGCCCTGGGTCCCGAGGGAGGGATCGACTGGGCGCACGCCGAGGCGCTGGCCTTCGCCTCGCTGCTCACCGAGGGAACGCCGATCCGGCTCACCGGACAGGACTCCGAGCGGGGCACGTTCAGCCAGCGCCACATGGTCCTGCACGACGCCAAGACCGGGCTTACGTTCTCGCCGATCCAGAACCTCCCGGGCGCGCTGGCGCCGTTCGAGCTTCACAACAGCCCGCTTTCGGAGATCGCGTGCCTGGGATTCGAGTACGGCTACAGCGCCGAAGCGCCCGAGACGATGGTCATCTGGGAGGCGCAGTACGGCGACTTCGTCAACGCGGCCCAGGTCATCGTCGACCAGTTCATCGTCTCCGGGCTGGCGAAGTGGGGGCAGACCTCGCGTTTGACGCTGCTGCTCCCGCACGGATACGAAGGATCCGGACCCGAGCATTCCTCGGGGCGCCTGGAGCGCTTCCTGCAGCTGGCGGCCGAGGGCAACATCCGGGTGGCCAATCTGACCACCCCCGCTCAGTACTTTCACATCATCCGCCGGCAGGCGCGGGTCGCCAAGCAGCGCCCGTTGATCGTGCTGAGCCCGAAGTCGCTCCTGCGCCTGCCCCAGGCGACGAATCGCCTGGAGCATCTGAGCGACACCCAGTTCTACCCCGTGCTCCCCGAACCCAGAGTCCAGGACGATGTGGTCGAGCGCCTGGTGCTGTGCACCGGCAAGATCTACTACGACCTGGTCACCCATCCCGACCGGGCCGGCGAGCACCGGGTGGCGATCGGGCGGGTGGAGCTGCTCTACCCGTTCCCCGAGCAGCAACTGCTCGAGCTCATCAATCGATACCCGCGGCTGCGCGAGGTGGTGTGGGTTCAGGAGGAGCCGCGCAACATGGGAGCCCGCGCCCACATGTCGCCGCGGCTGATGCAGATCCTGCCCGGCACGATCCACTTCGGCTACATCGGACGTCCGGAGCGCGCAAGCCCGGGTGAGGGCTACCCGGTCGCCCATGCGGCCGAGCAAGCACGAATCGCCGGTACGGCACTGAACATGGAGCTCGCCGTCTCGCAGTTCCCGCGCAAGAGCCCCGGAGAGCGCTAGTCCCCTCCGGTTGACGGCCGACGGGCGGTGTGGGTTCAGCGCGACATCCGGCTGACGGCGCGCCCGCGGGGGTTTCACCTCATAACGCGCGACGTGCTCGCCGCGCTGCCCGAGGTGAGCGAGGTGGGCGTCGGCCTGGCGCACCTTCTCATCCGCCACACGTCGGCGTCGCTGACGCTCAACGAAAACGCGAGCCCGGCCGTGCGGCGGGACTTCGAGGCCCACTTCGATGCCGTCGTGCCCGAGGACGCCGGCTACTGGACCCACACCCTGGAAGGCCCCGACGACATGCCCGCACACATCAAGGCGTCGCTGCTCGGGCCCTCCCTAACGCTTCCCATCCGGGCCGGCCGGCTCGCGCTGGGCACCTGGCAGGGCATATACCTGTGCGAGCACCGCGACTCCGGCGGGCCCAGGACGCTGACGGCGACGGTGTGGGGCGAGGCCGAACCGACGGCGACCTCGTAGAGCTCCGCTCAGCGGCCCTTCCAGACCGGCGCGCGCTTCTCGGCGAAGGCGATCGAGCCCTCGCGGGCGTCCTCGGAGGTCATGACCGGACCCGCGATCTCGCCCTGCTTGGCCCAGAACTCCTGCTCGTCCCAATCAGACGACCGCTGGAGGATCGCCTTGGAGGCCCGCAGAGCGAGCGGGCCGTTGGCGGTCAGCGCCCCGGCGAGCTCGAGGGCGACATCGACGGCCTGCCCGGGTTCGGCCAGCCGGTTGACCAGGCCCAGCTCTGCCCCGCGCTCGGCGGTGATCGAGTCGCCAGTGAGCGCCAGCTCCATCGCCACGTGGTAGGGGATGCGCCGCGGCAGGCGCAGCAGCGCGCCGCCGGCGGCGACCAGGCTGCGCTTCACCTCGGGGATCCCGAGCTGCGCGCCGCGTGCCGCCACGATCAGGTCGCAGGAGAGCGCCACTTCCAGGCCGCCGGCCACGGCAAAACCCTCGATCGCCGCGATAAGAGGCTTCTCCGGCCCGCGCTGCACGATCCCGGCGAAACCTCGGTCGCCCACCCAGGGACGCTCGCCCTGAACGAACGCCTTGAGATCCATGCCGGCCGAGAAGCCCTTGCCCGCGCCGGTGAGAATTCCCACGCTGAGCGCGTCCTCGCTGTCCAACTCATCCAGCGCCGACGCTATGCCCTCGGCCAAGGCGAGGTTGACCGCGTTGCGGGCGTCAGGGCGGTTGAGGGTGATCAGCAGGACGCCGTCGCGGCGCTCGGTGAGGACGGCGGGTTGATCGTCGGACATGGCGCGGCAGCCTATCCGCCCGGCTCGCTCAGCGGCGCGCTCTTCGGCCTAGCTCCCGCCATCCTCCTCGGACTCGTCCTGATCCTTCAGGCGCTCCCGAAGCGTTGGAGCGCGCAGCGAACCTGATCGAGCCCTATGCGGCGAACAGCGTCAGGTCGGGCTCGCGCTCGCCGCGCAGCACCTCGAGGTCCACCTCGACCCAGGCGATCCCGCGTGACTCGGCCAACGTTCGGGCCTGAGGCCGGATCGCCGCCGCCGCCAGCACTCCCCGGCAGCTGGCCATGGCCGGATCCTGCCGGATGCGCTCGAGATAGCGCGTGAGCTGCTCGACCGCCTCCAGGCCGGCCGTGCGCTTGATCTCGACCGCCACCCAGTCGTCCTGGGCATCGCGGCACATCAAGTCGACCGGTCCGATGTCGGTGGGCCACTCGCGGCGGACCAGGCGAAAGCCTTCGCCGCACCACTGCGGGCGCTCGGCCAGCAGCTCCTGGATATCGCGCTCGACCCCGTCCTTGTGCAGGCCGGGCGCCTCCCCCATCTCGTGGCTGGAGTCCGATATGCGCTCGGCGATCTGGATCTCCAGCGCCTCGGAGGCGCCGCGCTTGCGCACGACGATGCGGTCGGGGTCCTCCTCCACCACCGTCGGCGGGGTCATCCAGTTCTCGGGCTTGTAACCGCCGGCGTCGGAGTGGACCATGACAGAGCCGTCCGACTTGATCATGACCAGGCGCACGGCCTCGGGCAGGCGGGTGCTCAACCGACCGGAATAGACGATCTCACAGCGGGCGACGAGCAGGCGCACGCGTTGAAACTATCCGCCGGGCCGGACCCCTCATTCGTCGTTGCTGAGGCCGCTGCGCGAATTCAGGTACGCGGCGTTGCGGGCGACTCGGGGGCCCCCGCTGCAGACGCGGGCGGCTCCGGCACGGGTGCGGCGGGCGGTGGGGATGCGGGCTGTTCGACGGACGCGGGCGCTCCGGGCGCTTGTGCCTGGACGGCTGGCGGTGGCGCGGGCGCGTGTGCCTGGGCGGCTGGCGCCGGCGGCGGCGCGGGCCCGGGCGACACGGCGGGGGCGGGTTCGGGCGCCTGTTCGGCGGCGAGGGGCGGCGCGGGGGCGTCGACCTGGCGGTCGGGCGTCTCCCCGCGCGACTCGAAGCTGAGCGCCTCGCGGAACTCGCGCATCCCGTGACCGAGTGAGCGGGCAAGGTCGGGAAGGCGCTTGGGCCCGAGCACGATCAGCGCTATCAGCGCGATGAACGCCAGGTGAAGGGGGTTAGTCAGTCCCATCTCAGACCGTCGCTGCCTCTCGTCCACGGGCGGGAATCATCGCCCATCCCTCGGTCGATGGTAGCGGCCGGAGGGATACGCTTGGCCGATGGCAGTGCGGGAGATCGACCAGCCGCGAGTCGACGAGCCGCAGCTCGGGGAGCCGTTCTGGCCGGCCCAACTGGCCGTACTGGTGGCGCTGCTGCTCTCGGCCCTGCTTCCCAGCAGGATCACCCTCGGACCCCCGTGGCTGCTGCCGGGTCTGGAGGGGATGCTCCTGCTGGGACTAGCGGTCACCACCCCGAGAAGAGTGCATCCCGAGCACCCCTATCGCCGGCGCGCGGCGATCCTGATGATCGCGCTGATCAACGCCACGAACCTGTTCTCGCTCGTCCTGCTCAGCAACCTGTTGCTCAACGGCAGTAAATCCAGCGGCCGCGCACTTATCACCGCAGGCGCGCTGATCTGGCTGACCAACGTGATCATCTTCGCGCTGTGGTACTGGGAGTCCGACCGCGGAGGACCCGCCGCGCGTGCCGCGCACGACACGACGCATGCGGACTTCCTGTTTCCCCAGATGAACCTCAAGCAGTGGTGCGCCCCAACGTGGACGCCCACCTTCCTCGACTACCTCTACGTCTCGCTGACCAACGCGACCGCCTTCAGCCCGACCGACACCATGCCCTTGACGCCGCTGGCCAAGAGCTTGATGGGAATCCAGTCGCTGATCTCGCTGGTGACGATCGGGCTGGTGGTCGCGCGGGCCGTCAACATTCTCAACGGCTGACCCTCGCGGCGGCGAGAACGCCCGGCTCGGCGGTCAGGCGGCGGGAGAGGCCCAGTTCGGCCCTTGGGCGGCGGGGAGGACCCGGGGCCGCAAGGCCTGAACCCGCTCGAGCAGGTGGGCGACCTCGAGGTCGGGCTCGAGCTCGAGCGCCCGCTGGCACGCCTCGGCACACGCGCCGATTCGGTCGGTGCGGGCCAGGGCGTGCGCGTAGCGCGCCCAGGCGGCCCCCGAGTCGGGATCGAGCTCGGTGGCCTGCTCGCACGCGGACAGCTCCGCGCCGAGGTCGCCAGCTAGGTGGTGGGCGAGAGCCAGGTCGAGCAGCCCATCCAAGGTGGGGTTCAGGGTGCGGGCGTGCTCGAGCGCGGCGATGGCCGCGGCCCGGTCCATCAGACGCAGGCGCAACCGCCCCACTCGCTCCCAGGCTCCGGCGTCACTGGGCGCCCGCGCCGCGGCCCGGTCGGCGGCCTCGGCGGCGAGCGCGATGGCGCCCATGTCCTCGTAGATGCGGGCGGCGAACCGGTGCGGGGCAGGTCGCTCGCCGTCGACTCGCATCCAATCGCGGACGGAGCGACCCGCGGCCGGGAGGTTGCCCGCCTGCCAGAACGCAAGCGTCATCAGGCGCAGGACGGCGACGTTGTCGGGTTCCGCGTCGCGCGCGTAGACCAGGCGCTGCGCGGCCAGGGCGTAGTCACCCTCGCTGATGGCGTGCTGGGCGGCGGTCATGAAGCGCTGGACCCGGTCGGCGCCCGGGTCGGGCTTGGAGAAGTCGACGAACTGCAGGCTGCCGGCGGGGACGGTGCGCACGCCCTGCGAGAAGCGCACCCGCGCCCACTGGCGCATGTCGTCGCCGTCGCCGGTGAAGTAGATCCCGGTTACGCTGCCCACGCCCCACTCGGGATACGACAGGCAGCGGGCATAGCGGTGGACCACCGAATGGTCGGGCACCCGGCTGCCGAACGGGTCGTTGCGCTCGCGGTCGGCGGCGGCGGCGCGCTCTCGTTGCTCGGCCTCGTAGGCGCGCCGGCCCGCTTCGGCGCGAGCCTTGCGGGCGGCCGCCCCGCTGGCGCGGACCGCGTTGGCCGAAATCCGGCCACCGCGCGAATCCTCGGCCAGGCGCTCCAGCATGTCGGCCGCCTCGTTGATCGCCTTGAGGTGGCGCTCGTGCTCGAACTGGCGCCCGGGCGGCGCGAGGTCCGGGTGCCAGCGCTTGGCCATGCGCCGCCGCGCCAGCTGAACTGCCCGCTGGTCGAAGGGCGGCTCGAGCTCCAACAGGAGGATGCTCTGTTCGAGGTCGAGGATCTGGGGCACGACCCTTTTACGTTAGCGACGCCGACCCCCCGTCCGGGGCGCTCCATAGCGAGCGGCGGCTGGCTGCCGGCCGGAGGCCGTGAGGCCGGAGGCCTATCTCTATCCTCGTCCAGCGTGTCCACCCAGTACGTCTTCTCCACCTTCCGCCTGGGCCAGGTCTATCCGCCCGACCGCGAGGTGCTCAAGGACATCTCGCTGTCGTTTCTCCCGGGAGCCAAGATCGGGGTGCTCGGCTACAACGGCGCCGGTAAGTCGACGCTGCTGCGGATCATGGCCGGGGAGGAGCGCGGGTTCCGCGGCGACGCGCAGCTCGCCCCCGGCGCCACGGTCGGGTTGCTCGAGCAGGAGCCGAGCCTGGACGAGGGCAAGGACGTGCGCGGCAACGTCGAGGACGGGGTGGCCGAGGTGCGTGCGCTGGTGGATCGCTTCAACGAACTGGCGGCCGAGTATTCGGATGAGGTGGCCGACGAGTTTGGGCGGGTGCAGGAGCGCATCGACGCGGTGGACGGCTGGAACCTCGACAGCCGGCTCGACCAGGCGATGGACGCCCTGCGGCTGCCCCCTGGAGACGCGGCCGTGACGACGCTCTCGGGCGGCGAGCGCCGGCGCGTCGCGCTGTGCCGGCTGCTCCTGCGCGCTCCCGACCTGCTGCTGCTCGACGAGCCGACCAACCACCTCGACGCAGAGTCGGTTGCGTGGCTGGAGCGCCACCTGGCCGAGTACGCGGGGACGGTGGTCGCGGTGACCCACGACCGCTACTTCCTCGACAACGTGGCCGGCTGGATCCTCGAGCTCGACCGCGGCCGCGGGATTCCCTACGAAGGCAACTACTCGGGCTGGCTCGAGCAGAAGCAAGCCCGGCTCGCGCAGGAGGAGCGGGGCGAGGTCGCGCGCCGGCGCACGATCGCCTCCGAGCTCGAGTGGGTACGTCAGAACCCCAAGGGGCGGCGGACCAAGGCGCGCGCGCGGCTGAACAACTACGAGGCGCTGCTGGCCGAGGCCGCCGAGCTCGAACGCAGCCAGGCCAGGCTCGACCAGGTGCAGATCCATGTGCCGGCGGGACCCCGGTTGGGTGAGGTGGTTGTCGAGGCGGAGGGGCTGCGCAAGGGCTACGGGGACCGGCTGCTCATCGATGACCTGTCGTTCTCGTTGCCCCGGGGCGGGATCGTCGGGGTGATCGGGCCCAACGGGGCGGGCAAGACGACGCTATTCCGGATGATCACCGGACAGGAGCAGCCCGACGCGGGCTCCTTGCGTGTGGGCGACACGGTGGAGCTCGCGTATGTCGATCAGTCCCGCGACGCGCTCGACGACTCGCGCACCGTGTGGGAGGAGATCTCCGGCGGCGAGGACCAGCTCAAGGTGGGCGAGCGGTGGATGAACTCGCGCGCCTACGTCGCCTCGTTCAACTTCCGGGGAACGGATCAGCAGAAGAAGGTGGCCAAGCTCTCGGGCGGCGAGCGCAACCGCCTGCACCTGGCCAAGCTGCTGCGCAGCGGCGGCAACGTTCTGCTGCTGGACGAGCCCACCAATGACCTCGACGTCGACACGCTGCGCGCGCTGGAGGAGGCGCTGCTGGCGTTCGCGGGGTGCGCGGTCGTGATCTCGCACGACCGCTGGTTCCTGGACCGGGTGGCCACCCACGTGCTGGCCTTCGAGGGAGACAGCCGGGTGGTGTGGTTCGAGGGCAACTTCGACGCCTACGAGGAGCACCGGCGAGCGCGGCTGGGCGACGAGGCCGACCGGCCGCACCGGATCACGTACAAGAAGCTCGTCAGGGCGTAGGGGCGCGGGCGTCGGGGGGAAGAGCGTCCGCGTCAGGCGCCGAGCTCGCCCGCCAAGAGCTCCTGGAGCTGGGCGGGATCACTGGCGACGGCATCGGCGCCGGTGAGCTGACCAGCGGGGACCGGGCCGGTGGCGACCGCGAAGCAGCGCACCTGATCGGCGCGAGCACACGCGATGTCCCGCGGCGTGTCCCCGATCACCAGCGTTCGTGAGCGCGGATACGGGGCGCCGTCGTGGCCGGCCCGGCGGCGGGCGATCGCGGGGAGCAGCGTGCGGTCCTCGGCGTCGGATCCGAAACCTCCCTGTCCCGCGGCGAAGTAGTGGCCCAGGCCCGCGCGCGTCAGCTTGAGGCGAGCGATGGGCTCGAGGTTGCCGGTCACGAGCGAAAGCACCGTTTCGCGCGCCGCCAGGTAGGCGAGCAGCTCGGGGACGCCGCGGATGACGTACTGAGAGAGGTCGGGAGGGCATA
>DASZHF010000235.1:0-2780 GCA_035938095.1 Solirubrobacteraceae bacterium | reverse complement strand
CGGTCGATGATCTCGTCCGGAAGGATGGTCCGGGCCGCGATCTTGAGGATGCCCTTCCCCCCGTGGGAAAGCTTCAGCTCCGGCGGACATGTCGCCGCCAGCTCGACCAGCTCATGGTCGAGGAAGGGGGTGCGGGCCTCGAGGCCCCAGGCCATGGTCATGTTGTCCACCCTCTTGACGGGGTCGTCGATGAGCATGACCCGGGTGTCGAGACGCAGCGCCCGATCGAGCGGCCCTTCGCTCCCGCCCGCGGCGAAGTGCCCGTGGGCGAAGTCGCGGCTGGCGTCCGTGCCGATCCGATAATCCGGGGCGAGCATCTCGGCCATCTCTTCATGGGGCCGGTCGAAGAACTCGGCGGCGTACGCGTCCAGCCCATCTCGGTCGGCGTCTCCATCCGCGTCCGTGTCCGCGTCGGCTAGCGGCTGGTACCAGGAGTAGCCGGCGAACACCTCGTCGGCCCCCTGCCCGGACTGGACGACCTTTACGTGTTTTGAGACCTGCTCGGAAAGGAGATAGAAGGCCACGACGTCGTGGCTGATCATGGGTTCGCTCATGGCGGTGATCGACTCCTTCACTGCTGGCAACAGGCGCTCGTCGGCAATTTCGATTCGGTGGTGATCGGTGTCATAGCGCCGCGCGATCACGTCGGAGTAGCGAAACTCGTCGCCTTCCTTCCCGCCCACGGCGGGGAAGCCCACGCTGAACGTGGCCAGGTGCCGCTGACCGGCCTCGGCCAGCAGGCCGACGATGAGGCTCGAGTCCAGCCCGCCAGACAGAAGTACCCCGACGGGCACATCGCCGACCATCCGTCTGCCAATGGCCTCGCGCATCGCGACCAGGACCCCGTCGCGCCATTCAGCCTCATCCCATGTCCCGCGCTCCGGGCTGCGGGCGAAGGGCGGGTTCCAGAATTCCCAGCTCTCGCGCCGTCCGTCGGGCTCGATTATCAGCACGGTGGCGGGGGCGAGCTTGCGGACCCCGCGCAGGATCGTGCGAGGCGCAGGAACGACCGAGTGCCAGGTCAGGTAGTGATGAAGCGCGGTGCGGTCGAGCGTCGTATCGACGCCCCCACCGGCGAGGAGGGCTGGAAGGGTCGAGGCGAAGCGCAGCCGGTCCGGGGTCTCACTGAGGTAGAGCGGCTTTATTCCCAGGCGGTCCCGGGCCAGCACCACCTTCCCCGTGGTGCGCTCGGCCAGGCAGAAGGCGAACATCCCCTTCAGGTGATCCACGAAGTGTTTTCCCCACCGGTGATAGGACTTGAGGATGACCTCGGTGTCGCTCGTCGAGAAGAAGCGATAGCCGTCGCCCTCGAGCTCGGCGCGCAGCGCGGGGTAGTTGTAGATGCAGCCGTTGTAGGCGATCACCAGGTCGAGCGCCTCGTCGACCATGGGCTGCGCGCCGTTCTCGGAAAGGTCGATCACCTTGAGCCGGCGATGCCCCAGGGCGAGGCGACCCTGCGACCAGCTGCCCTGACCATCGGGGCCCCGCGGCGCGAGGATCTCGGTCATCCGCCCGACCGCAGCGCCGTCGGGCGAACCGCTTCGGGCGAGCTCCCCGGCGAACCCGCACACGGGAACTAGAGCTGCGCTTGGCGGACTCGCGCCTTCGGTCCGAGCCCGGCGGCGGCGATCCCATAGGGCGGTGGGGCACCTCCGACCTCGCCGACGAACAGGTCGCTCATGCTGCCCACCAAGCCGGGGAGACTCCCGGATTCCCGGGCCAGCTCGCGCTGTCTGCTCGCCCCCCCGCACCGAGCTAAGTCCGAGACGTCCGCGAGCTCGCCGGCACATCCAAGCTCGGCCGCGTGCGGATAGCAGAGGGCCAGCAGGTCCGCGAGGTGTTGGCGCAGCGGGACCATCGATGCGCGCTCGGGGTCGATCAGATGGGCATCGACGCCCTCGCGCACGGCCAGGAAGCGATTCTCGTCCAGCAGCTCGGGGGCATCGATCAGGGCCTCGCAGGCAAAACCCTCCTCGAGCTCGAGCCGGGCCAGGCTCTGGACCAGCGCCAGCAGCGCGGCCGTGTCCTGCACGCGTGTCTGGCTATCCATGATCCGAATCTCGACGGTGCCGAACCGGGGCTGGAGGCGAATGTCCCACCACAGGAATGTCGCCTCGGGGAACGCTCCGGAACGGATCAGCAGGTCGACGGTCTCGATGTAGTCCTCGTAGTCGCGGAAGCGCCGGGGAATTCCCACCCGGGGGAAGGCCTGGAACACGGGTACACGGGTGGAGGCCAGGCCGGTGTCGCGGCCCTGCCAGTAGGGCGAGTTGGCCGACAGCCCCAGCAGGAGCGGCAGGTGCGTGCGCAGCCGGTTGAGCAGGGATACAGCTCGGGCCGCGGTGGAGACGCCGACATGGACGTGCAGGGCGAAGGTCGGCTCGCGCCGGGCGAGCTCGCGGAGCGAGCCGTAGAGCAACTGATAGCGGGCGCCGTCAGACACGCGCGTCTCCTGCCAGAGGGTGAACGGGTGAGTCCCGGCGGCCGCCACGCGCAATCCGAGCGGCGCCAGCTCCTCGGCCAGGCGCGCCCGAAGACTCATCAGCTCCGCGGCGGCGGCTCCCGCGGTTGGGTGGATGCCGCTGCCGAGCTCCAGTGCAGCCCGGTGGGTCTCCGCGGTCACATGCTCGGCAAGCTCGGGAGAGAGCTCGAGCAGGACTTCGTCGATTGTTTGGGCCAGGGTCCACGACCCGGGAGTGAGCAGCATCACCTCCTCTTCGAGCCCGAGCGTGAACTCGGGACGGTCGGGGTCGGCGCCCCAACGGGCCCAGGCAGGCTCG
>DASZHF010000234.1:0-14765 GCA_035938095.1 Solirubrobacteraceae bacterium | reverse complement strand
GCCTGGCTGCGCCCCGCCCTGTCCAGCCGGCCTATCCGTCGCGAGATCGCGGCCATCCTCAAGGGCATCTCGAGCCGCCACACGCTCGAGGCGGCCGAGCGATTTGGAGACTTCGACAAGCCGGTGCTGATTGCCTGGGCTCCGGAGGATCGCTTCTTCAAGTTCCGCTACGCGGAGCACCTCGTCGCCGCGTTCCCCAATGCGCGCCTCGAGCGCATCGAAGACAGCTACACGTTCGTGCCTCTGGATCAGCCCGAGCGCACCGCTGAGCTCATCGCGGCATTTGCACGGGGGCCAGCGCGAAGCCTGACATCGGCCGTCTAGGTGTAGTTCCTGAGCACGTTGTTCGCCGCGCCTGTGCCCTGCTGACATGGGCGCGAGTGAACCGATACGGTTCTCGCCCGCGGCATGGCCAGCATCCTCTGCGTGCTCTACGAGGATCCCGTGGACGGTTATCCGCCGTCCTACGCTCGCGACGACATTCCCAGGATCGAGGGCTACTACGACGGCCAGACGACGCCGACGCCCGAACGAATCGATTTCACTCCCGGAGAGCTGCTGGGGAGCGTGTCGGGCGAGCTCGGCCTGCGCAGGTTCTTGGAGGAGCGCGGGCACCGGCTCGTCGTGACCGCCGACAAGGACGGATCCGATTCGGTGTTCGAGCGCGAGCTTCCGGATGCGGAGGTCGTCATCTCCCAGCCGTTCTGGCCGGCGTACCTGACGAAAGAGCGGATCGCCAATGCGCGCGAGCTCAAGCTCGCCGTCACCGCCGGGATCGGGTCTGACCACGTCGATCTCGCGGCTGCGATGGAACGCGGCATCACGGTGGCCGAGGTCACCTACTGCAACAGCATCAGCGTTTCTGAGCACGTGGTCATGATGATCCTCGCGCTGGTGCGCAACTACATCCCGTCCTATCAGCAGGTTGTCGGGGGCGGCTGGAACATCGCCGACTGCGTGTCGCGTTCCTATGACCTCGAGGGCATGCAGGTGGGGACCGTCGCGGCCGGTCGCATCGGATCGGCGGTGCTGCGCCGCCTGAAGCCGTTCGAGGTGAAGCTCCACTACACCGATCGACACCGCCTGGCCCCCGAGGTCGAGCAGGAGCTGGGAGTCACGTTCCATCCGACCGTCGAGTTGCTCGTGGCGGTTTGTGACGTGGTCACGATCAACGCGCCGCTGCACCCCGAGACCGAGCACATGTTCAACGATCAACTGATCGCTCAGATGAAACGCGGCGCCTACCTGATCAACACCGCGCGGGGCAAGATCTGTGACCGCGATGCGGTGGTGCGAGCGCTTACCAGCGGCCAGCTGGCGGGCTATGCCGGGGACGTATGGTTTCCGCAGCCCGCGCCACGGGACCATCCCTGGCGGACGATGCCCCATCACGGCATGACCCCTCACGTCTCGGGCACGAGCCTCTCCGCCCAAGCGCGCTACGCCGCCGGCGTTCGCGAGATCCTCGAGTGCTGGTTCGACGGTCGCCCGATCCGCGAGGAATATCTGATCGTCGACCAGGGCCGGCTCGCAGGCGCCGGCGCGCACTCCTACAGCGCCGGGGACGCGACCGGTGGGTCCGAGGAGGCCGTGCGGTTCAAGACCGGCTGATCCCCGTGACCACCGCCACGCGCCGCCCGTTCTTGCTCACTCCCCTAGCTCCCGGGTCGCCGTCTCGAATCCGGTCCAGAACGTAGCTCGCCGCGGCCTGAGGACCAGGTCGCCGTCCGAGGTGACACGCCCCGGGCCGCGCAACATGAGTCCCGCCTTGGCGCTCGGCCCGTGGCCGCGCGATGCGTCGAAGCACAAGCTCACTGGGACCTCGCGCCCGGTGCGCGGAGCCCGAGAGCGCGGCCACGCCACGCGGGCCCGGGTCCGGTCCGGGTCCCAAGCGACGGGTAGCGCGAGCGGTCCCCGGCCCGTCGGCCATCCCAGTACGGCGGGTCCCGGGCGCTGGGCTCGCGCCGCTAACTGCGCGGGCACGCCCACGAGTTCGAGCTCAGCCGGGCCCCCAATGGCAGCGGAGGGCACGGATGGGGATGGCACCACCGTCGTTGTGCGGGCCGCGACGCTTACGAGCACGTGCGTGTCGGGACGCAGACGCCCCGGGAACCGCGCGGCGTCGCGCGCCGTGCCAGCCAGCTCCAATGCGTTCGAAAGCGTGTACGGCGAAGCGGCGAGCGGCGCTCGCACCAGCTCGGGCCAGGCTCGCTTGAGGGCCGTAGGCCGGACCGGATCGAGCACCATTGCCTGCCCGGCGATCACCACCGCTCGGTCTCCGGACCAGACGAGGATGCCGACGTCGGGCCGCCGGGCGATCACACGAGCCTTCAGGGTCCGGCGGTCGACCACGAACCACACGCGCCCTGCCGCTGTCGCGAACAGCACCGGGGTGACATGCGGCCCTGTGGCCGTCTCGACCGCGACGTAGGCGACCTGCGCATCGCAGGTCAGGGCCAGTGCCTCGATACCGCGTGCGGACGGACGCCCGAGCGTGGGTATACCCATAGCCGTGGCCGTTTCCGTCAGCTTCGCTTGCGAGCCGGGGGCGCAGCGTGCAGCAGCGCGTCGATTGCCTCACAGGCCTTGTCGACGTCGGGCTCACTGCCGGTGATGATGTCGCCGAACAGAAACGACTCGGCGATGCGCACGATCACGTATGCGAGCGTGTCCAGGTCGAGCGGAGGCTGAAATGCGCCCGCTTCGACCTGCTCCGCCAGCAGCTCCCGGGTGGCGGCGACCGAGCGGCGCTGCATCGAGCTGTGCTTGGAGGTCAGCACCTTGAGCGCGTACTCGGGGTCCTGCTCGATGAAGCGTCGCAGCGCTGGGAATGCGATCGCGCTCTTCAGGTAGCGCTCGATGACCGCGGCGATGTAGTCGGCGCCTGAGCCGTCGACCCGTCTGCGCGCTTGATCGAAGGTCTCCTGGGCGAACGACCAGGCCACCTCGCCCAGCAGGCGCTCCTTGCTCCCCACCCAGCGATAGAGCGTGGCTCGGCTCAGCCCGAGCTCCTCCGCCAGCGCACCCATCTCGAGACGACCGGTCTCGAGCCAGATCGCGCGCGCGGTCTCGAGGGCATCTAGTGGCGTCAGCGCCGGCTTGGTGTCCGCGGCCAGCGCGCGCTCGAGGAAGGTCGGGCGCGCCTCGACAATCGGCTCAACACTCGCGTCCATGGTCTCGTGACTGTAGCAGATCCATCTACTGTTGCACTATCGAGGCATATGGGCTAGTCTCCGCTGTAACGAGACGAATTGACGATTCGTTTCAGGCAACCTGGGGATCGCTGGGAGAGACGATGAGGCACGGGGCGCGGGCGCAATGCGCGATCACGGTCACCGCTCTGGCGGCGGCGCTCGCCGTTGGGCTGGGGCTGTGGGCCACAAGCGCGTGGGGCTCCGACCGCTATGGCCCCGCTGACACGGGCGTGGTCAAGGTCTCCAACGAGCCACGGGCGTCGCAGGGCGAGGAGCCGCTGTCGTTCAACCCGCTCAACCCCCGCCAGCTCTCCACGGTCGCCAATGTGTTCATCCCCAACGTCCCAGCCCCCCTGGACAAGTTCTTCGGCTCCGGAGGGGTGCAGGACAGCCGGGTCTACAGCTCCCAGGACGGCGGCCGGCACTGGCTGACGCTCAAGCTCGACCAAGGGGGGATCGGGGCGCTTCAGACGCCGCTGCCTCCGCTGGCTGGCTTCGCACCCGAGTTCTCGGACGCGTTCAACATCCTCAACACGGACTCCGACTCGACCTGGGACCGTCACGGGAACGCCTACTTCGAGAGTGGCGACATCCACGGCATCCATCACAACGGCAACGAGACGGCCACCGTGTGGCGCTCGACCGACGGGGGGGTCAGTTGGGGGCCGCCGGGCGGCTACGCCGCGGTCAACGCCACCCAGGAGCACAACGAGCTGGATCGCCCGTGGCTTGCGATCGACAACAGCGGCGGTCCGCACGACGGGCGGCTGTATGTGACGTTCGAGACCACGCCCTTCGCCAATGAGCCGCCGCAGGTCTACGTCAAGCACTCGGACGACCATGGCCAGAGCTGGAGTCCGACCGTGCGGGTCGACGACGGCATCTACGAGACCCAATACAACGCCCGGGCCCGGCCGATCGTGGGACCGGATGGAACGCTGTACGTCGTATATGACCGCGCTCCGGCGACGGTCACCCCGTTCACGCCCCAGGTCGGCACGATTCAGCTTGCGCTCGCCCGCTCGACCGACGGCGGGGAGACCTTCCAGCGCCTCGAAGTCGACGGCGATGTGCATCGGGTGAGCAGTCCGGACGAGGCGACGCCGAACTACACCGAGATGATCCCGGCCATCGCCGCCGACCCGGGCCGCCCGGGCCGAGTGGCGGTGGCCTGGCCGCAGGCCACGAGCGCCGACAGCTCGCGCGTGCTCGTGCGCTACTCGACCGATGGGGGATTGCACTGGAGCGACCGCATCGACGCGGCCGACGACCCCGCCGCCAAGGTCAACCAGCACGACCACGTGACGCTGGCCTGGTACGGCGACGGGCGTCTGTTCGTGGGCTGGCGCGACCGGCGCTGTTGCGGCGGCAGCTTCACCGATAACTACCAGCAGTGGGTGCGGGTCCTGAGCCCCGACCCATCCGGCGCACTGGTCCCCGGCCGCACGCTCCAATTCTCAGACGGCCCCGAGCGCCCCGGCACGAGTGGCCGCGGCTCGCTGCAACCGGACGAGTTCCAGGGGTTGGTCGCCACCTCGGCGGGGGTGGGCTTGACGTGGTCGCGGTTCAATGGCTCGCTCGACGACCTCATGTTCCGCAGCGTCCCGCTCTCGGCCTTCGAGGCACCGGCCTCGGGCGCGTCCGGTGTTCGCGGGGGGTGCATCGACACGCGCCGCTTCGTCTTTCACCTGCATGGGCTGCCCGGCCAGCGCGTCGTGCGCGCGGTCTCGTACGTCAATGGCCGTCCGGGCCGCACGCTCCGCGGCCGACGCCTGCGCCGCCTGGTCCTGCGCGCCCTTCCCCAAGGCCTGTTCAGGGTACGGATCGTCACGTACACCAACCGGGGCAACCGCGTGATCAGCGTGCGTCGCTACCGAGGGTGTGCCAAGACACCGCCCTGGACCCATGTCGTCCACGCCCGGCGGCGCTAGACCCGGCCAGTCCCCTGGTCCAGCCCACACTTCTGACATAGCAAGACCCAAACCCAACACCGAGGAGCAGCGATGACCGACCCGATCAACCACCAGTGGGTGCTCGCCCAGCGTCCCGATGGCATGGTCACATCGACCGACTTCGAGCGGCGTGAGTCGCCGGTCCCGGCGCCCGATGACGGCGAGTTCCTGGTCCGCAACCTCTACCTCTCGCTCGACCCCGCCATGCGGGCCTGGATCTCCGAGCGGGGCACGGGCTACATGCCCCCAGTTCAAATCGGGGCGCTCATGCCGGGAGGCTGCGTGGCCCGCGTGGAGCAGAGCCGCCACCCGGGCTTCGCCGAGGGCGATCTGGTGCTGGGAATGTTCGGGTGGCAGGAGTACGCCGTGTCCGACGGCGGCGGAGCCGTGGCGGTCATGCCGGTCCCCGACGGAGTCGGACCGACGCTTCCGCTGAGCGCGCTCGGCCTGACCAGCCTGACCGCCTACTTCGGCCTGAAGGAGGTTGGAAGGCCGCAGCCCGGCGAAACCGTCGTCGTCTCTGCCGCCGCCGGGGCCACGGGATCGGTCGTCGGTCAGCTGGCTCGAATCGCCGGCTGCCGGGCCGTCGGGATCGCGGGCGGGACCGAGAAGTGCGCATGGCTCACGCGGGAGCTCGGCTTTGACGCCGCGATCGACTACAAGTCCGAGGACGTCCGCGCGCAGCTGCGCGAGCACTGTCCGGATGGCATCGACATCTATTGGGACAACGTCGGCGGCGAGATCCTCGATCTGGCCCTCGCGCAGCTCGCCACGCACGCGCGCGTGGTCCTGTGTGGCGCGATCTCGGTCTATAACCGAGCGACCCCTGCGCCGGGTCCAGCCAACTATCTCAACCTCCTCGGGCGCCGTGCCCGCATGGAGGGCTTCCTGGTCTTCGACTACATGGATCGTGTCGGGGAGGCGATGGGCGAGCTCGTTCCGCTCGTCCAGCAGGGCAAGCTCCGCTACCGCGAGGACATCCGAGATGGACTGGACAGCGCGCCCGTTGCGCTGCGCGACCTGTTCACCGGAGCCAACGACGGCAAGCTCCTGGTCCGCATCGCGGACGACACACCGCGCGCAAATGGGTCGGTGGGCGCGTGACGCCGCGCCTTGGCCGCCGGCGCCTAAGGTGACTTCGCGTCGCCCCGCGGGCCAAGCAGTTCGGCGGCGGCGCTGAACTTGACCGACCGTTCCAGCCCGAGCCCGTGGGAGAGGCGCGACATCTCCTCTTCGACGGTCGAGGTGAAGGTCGCGGCATCGAGACCCGGTACGCGACCGCGCAGCCCCAGGTTGATGCTTTCGACGTGCTGGTCACCGACCTCGGTGTCGATCGACACCGTTCCGTCGACCGTCAACTCGGTCGCGGGCGTGCCGTCGCGCGCGAGGCGCTCGGCCACGGCGACGGCCAGGAACGCGCAGTGCGCTGCGGCCAGCAGCTCCCCGGGCGTAGTCTCTCCCGGGTTGGGATGTTCACCTTCGGCCACTGACAGGGGCAACTCGGTGAAGACGCCGCTCTCGACGGCGAGCCGCGCTCGGCCTGACGGCGGGCTGCTCAACCACCTCAGGGTTGCGTGCCGCTGAATCTCCATGCCGTCGGTGCGACCTCTAGCGGTCCCTTCTGGCGGCCGCCCGGCTGGCGAAACGCGTGAGACGACCGCCCCGCCCGCCGGCGGCGCGTAGGTCGCGAAGCCGGCTGCTCCAGGCCTGCCACCCGAAGAGCCAGAGTTCCGCGCGCTCGTCGTCGGAGAGCCCGCTGCTGGCGATTCTCTGCTCGACGTCTCCGAATGACCGGCCCTCCTCGAGCATGTCCTCGATGCTGGTCCGGCAGAGATCCGAGGCCAACCGGGACGGGCTGCTGTGCATGTGAAACCCCCTTTCGGATCCTCGTCGGCTGCTGGTTAACAGCGGTGCTCCATGAGCACGGGCGACGATGATCGTCCCCGCCCGGCACGCACAGCGATCCTAACGGGCCGCGCGGTCGGCAGTTCGGCTTTCCGCGCGGCTTTCGGGTAGCCAGGTTCCGCAATTTCCGCACGCATTTGGCTGCAACTAGGCTTCACAGTCATGACCGAGCTCAGGCGCCGGGACGTAATCGTGCGAGGCGCGGTGGCGGCAGCCGGCGCCGCGGTCGGCGCCCTGGGCGGCGGGATCGAAGACGCCCTGGCCCGGCGCCGCCATCGCCACCGCCGCCATCGCCGCCGGGTCAGAACTCCCCGGCCGGTGCCCGGCACGCCTTCCGCCCAGACCTTCGACGTGATCGTGGTCGGCGCCGGGCTGGCGGGCTTGACCGCGGCCCGCGCCCTCGAGGCCGCCGGACGGTCAGCGCTCGTGCTCGAGGCTCGCGATCGGGTGGGAGGCCGCAATTTCGATCATCCCCTGGGCCCCGGCAAGGTCGCCGAGCTGGGCGGCCAGTGGGCGGGCCCGGGCCAGGACCGCGTGCTGGCGCTGGCCAAGGAGCTCGGCGTAGACACGTTTCCCACCTACGCGACGGGCCAGAACATCTACTACCGGAGCGGCCAGCGCAATACGTACACCGGCGGCATCCCTCCGGCCAATCCAGCGGCGCTGGCCGAACTGGAAGCGAGCATCCTGGAGCTCAACCAGATGGCAGCCGAGGTGCCGGCGGCCACGCCGTGGAAAGCGCCGCATGCCGGCGATTGGGATATCCAGACGATCGCTACTTGGATCAACGGCCAGGAACACACGGCCGAGGCGCGGTTCCTGACCGGCCTGGCCATCCGGGGCGTCTACGGTGAGGAGGCGTCTCAGATCTCGCTGCTGGACTTCCTGTCGGCGATCACCGGTGTGGGCGGTGACGTCAACACGCTGATCGGCTCGGCGCAGAGCATTCGTTTCGTCGGCGGCCCCCAGCAGCTCTCGGTGCTCCTCGCGAGCCGGCTGAAGAGGCCGGTGGTGACGGGGGCGCCGGTACTCGCGGTCGACTATGGGCCCAGCGTCAAGGTCCACACCGCCGCCGCGACGTACAACGGCCGGCGGGCGATCCTCACTCCGCCGAAGACCTTGATCGGGCGAATCGAGTTCTCGCCCCCCTTGCCACCGGCGTATGACGAGATTCTGCAGCGCGAGCCGATGGGGTCGGTGACGAAGGTCAATGCCATATATGACCTCCCCTTCTGGCGGGCCGAAGGGCTAAGCGGCCAGGTGGTGTCCGACACCGGCCCGCTGGAGCTCGTGTATGACAACTCGCCGCCCGACGGCCGGCCCGGGGTCCTGGTCGGCTTCATGGAGGCCAACCAGAGTCGCGCCCTGTACGGTGCCTCACCCGCCGCTCGACGCCAGGCCGCCCTTGATTCGTTGGTCCGCTACTTCGGGCCCGCTGCCGGGACTCCGCGCGCCTACGTCGACATGGTCTGGGACCTCGAGCCGTACACGCGCGGCGCCTACGGCAGCTTTAACCCACCAGGCGTGCTCACATCCCTGGCCCCGCAGGCGGTGGGGCCGGTGGGGGAGCTGCACTTTGCCGGCGCCGATACCTCACCCGAGTGGCCCGGCTACATGGACGGAGCGATCAGGACTGGCGAGCGGGTCGCGAAGGAAGTGCTCGCCCAGCTCAGCTAACGCGTCAGGCGTTGACCGTTGGCGACGTGCCCAGCACCCTGCTCGAGGCGTCGAGCGCCTGGACGGCAATGTAGGGCTGACCGGTCCGCACCCGGATCCTGGTTTCGAGCCCGTTCCAGTCTGCCTCTCCCGCCGGGCTCAGCGAGCTCGGGCCCGACCCGGCGAGCACCTGCCAGCGCGCGACTCGGGTGGCCCCGTTCCAGCTCGCGTAGACGTCTACCTCGCCCGGGTGGGGGGTGTCGGCGGCCACCGCGGGCTGGGTAGCGGGCTCTCCCGTCCAGCTTTCGTAGTAGGCGCGATAGGACTGGATTGGGCGCGAGAAGTGGGCGTCGAAGATCAGTTGCCCGCTCGAGCTCAGTTCGGAGAAATACGGGTCGGATCCCCAGCCCACGAACATTGCCCCGCCGTGGAGGAGCTGGACGCTTCCCTGGGTGCCGGCGATCAGCCGCTGTGGATGGGTGTACTGGCGCACAACGGTCGCGGTCCTGCGAGTCGGATCGAGCTTCAGCACCAGCGCTCGGGACACGGGCTGTATGACTGGGGCGGCCTCGTTGTCGAACATGCTGAGCGTGGCGTCGCGGTGCAGCAGAGCGTCGTGCTGCCAGGCAAAGCGCACTCCGGCGCCGAGTCGGAACGTGCTGTGCTTGCCGCCCAGGCGCCAGTTGATCCGGCCGGTCCGCAGGTTCACCTCGTACACGGTCCAGGTATTCCTGGCCGACAGGATCAGAGTGTCGTGATGGGGTTCGATTGTGTTGATGTGCGAGAAGTCATAGGCGTAACGCGGGTCGGTCATGAGCCGGGCGTATGAGTCCCGGACGCTTATGTGTCCCATGCTGTGCCACTCGAACATGACCAAGCCGGTCTTGATGTCCACCTCTTGGACGATCGAGTCCAGCAGGGAGCCGTTCTGGCGCCCGTGCACCGCTCGCAGGTCGGCCTGGACCGGGACGTAAGCCGTGTACCACGCCGTCCCCTGGGGTGTGAGAAGGAACTCGTGCAGGTCGGGGGCGTATCCATTGCCTCCGCGCACGCGCGCGATCTCCCGGTAGGAGCTGTCCGCGATTACGTCCTCGCCGTTGCCGAATCCGAGCGGGTTGATGACTCCCTGCCACCAGGTCAGTACGCGCGACCCCTGATAGCGCTGGACCGAGAGGTTCTCGGCCGCGAGGTGTCCCGCGGTCGGCATGAACCACACCAGCCTCCCCCGCGAGTCGAGGATCATCGGTCCTCGCTGAGGAATGTGTCCGCCGCCCGGGCGGTTGGTGAGCGGGGCGAGGAAGACGTCGCCGCTTGCTCTGGAGCGGCGGTCAGTGGTGATGGCCACCGGCGGCGGATGCAGGTCGGGGAGCGAGTGAAAGCTCTGCTGGGGCAGGTGCGGCGGCACCGGTCCACCGCCCGGCCGCGGCGGAGCCGGCGCCGGACGCGCGATCTCGAAGCTGAAGCTCAGAGCCCCGGACAGGCCCTCGGGCTTGGGCTCGACCCGCACCTCGACGCGTTCCCCGCTGGCAAACGGGCGGTCGGGGAGGAAGCTCCCGCCGTCGCCGGTTGAGTAGGACAGGACCTTGCCTGGGTGGGGCCCGCTTTCGGAGCCCACCACGGTGATGCGTCCCAGCGAGCCGACGGGCGCACCGAGGAAGCTGATCTGGGTCGCCGGAGAGGCATCCGGCGTGTCCCGCCCGGGCGAGACGATGATCTCCTCCGCCGCCACGGGGCGCGGCGCGGGCCCCGACGGACCGTTGCCCGAGAGCCCGCACGAGGATTGGAGCAGTCCACAGGCCCCCACCAGCAGGATGGCGCCCGTGCTCAGGTTCCGGGCCCGGCGGTTGCGCCGGGCGGCCCGCGGTCCGGGAGCCCGCGAGGTGGCGGTCACCCTGACGTCAGCCAGCGCCCGCGGCGCATCACTCGCTGCACGAAGCCATCGCGGTCGACCAGAACCAGGTCTGCGCGGCGTCCCGAGCGCAGACCCGATTGCAGTCCCAGTACGCGGGCGGGGGCTTCGCTGGCCGCCCGGATTGCCTGTGGCAGGGTGGCGCGGGTCAGCGTCGCCCATCCGCGCACGGCCGCGTCGAGGGTCAGGGAGCTTCCCGCCAGCCGGCCGGAGGTCGTGTGGACCACCCCGTCGGGGTCGCGCACGATCGCCACTCCCCCGAACTGGTAGCGACCGGGGGCGGCATCGGCGGCGGGCGATGCGTCGCTGACCAGAACCGTCCGCCTCCCGGCGGCGCGGCGCACGATTTCGAGTACCACGGGATCGACGTGGTGGCCGTCGGCGATCACGCCCACGCTGACCCGCTCATCGACCAGGGCCACGCCGGCCAGCCCTGGCTCGCGATGACGAAGGGGTCCCATGGCGTTGAACACGTGGGTGATCATGGTGGCGCCCGCCCGGATAGCCGCGCGCGCTTGGTCGGCAGTCGCCCCGGAGTGGCCGAGCGCCACCGCGATCCCACGCCGCCTGAGCCGCGCGATCAGCTCGAGGGCGCCGGGGAGCTCAGGAGCGAGTGTGGCCAGGCGGACTGCGGGGGAGTCGTAACAGTTTGGCACGCCGTCGGAGGGGCGGCGCAGGGAGGCGAGTGGGTGCATGCCGGCGTGCTCGGGGCTCAGGAATGGACCCTCGAGGTGGATGCCCGCCACCGGAGACGCCGGGTCGGCGGCGCGCTCGGCGATCGCGGCGACCGCTGCGTCCGCGCTCGCCTCGCCTGCGGAGACGACCGCGGCCAGATAACCGGTCACTCCATGGGCGAGCTGGACGGCGTCGATCGCATCGAGGGCGCTGTGCCCCCCGGTCACCTCGTGCCCGGCGGCGCCGTTGACCTGTAGATCGACCAGTCCGGGGGCGATCAGGCCGTCGAAGCGCTCGTCCGGGGGGCGGGGCGGACTCCCCACCTGGGCAGCGACGATGGTCTCCTCCTCGATCTCGATCCACCCCGGCGCCGCTCGCCCGTTTCGCGCGAGATACCCAGCGACGAGCCAGCTCACGGGCTGCCTTCCGGCAGCTCCAGCTCCGCCGGCAGCCGCATCGCGGCCATCGCCGCGATCCGTTCGCGGCGCATGGTGCGAGCCTTGCCCAGCTCGCTGGCCAGCGGCCGCAACCACGGACCTCCAAACTCGGGCGCGAACGATAGCCGCAGCCCGAACATCCGGTACGGCGCGAAGAAGTAGGCGGCCCGCACATGCCAGGCCGACGTGATTACCGTGACGCGGTGGATGTCGCCGATCGCGCGCAGGATCGGCAGGGATCGGGACGCGTTCTCGGCCGTGTTGCGCCCGGCGTTCTCCAGCAGCGTGGGCACTTCGGGAAGCCTCCAGTCCGCCTTCATCTGCTCGGCCTCGGAGAGCCCGCTGGGGATGCGCGTGTACCCGGTCAGGACCACCACGCGCGGCGGATGCGCCCGGGCCACGGCCTCGGCGCGCCGCAGCCGGGCGTGCGATTCGGCGGAGATCCTGTGTTCGGCGCTGATCCCCGGCTCGCGGTGCCCGAGCACGATCAGCGCTCGGTCGCTGGACCAGCCGGGCGCGGGGTCGAGCAGGCTCGCCGCGGCCGTATCGCACACGATCGTCAGGCGCGGGTGTTGGCGTAGCAGCGAAGCCGGAGAGTCCGGGCTCGGGGGATCGACGAGCATCGCGCGTAGAGCCGCCGCCTTGGCTTGGCCCGAGACGAGCAGCAGGAGCTCACGCGCCTGTAACAGTGTTCGCAGGCCGACGGTCAGCGCCTCGAGGGGCACGGCGTCCAGGGTTCCAAAGTCGGGCACCGCGTCCTGCCGGGTTTGCGGATGCAGTTGCACCCGGCGCACGCCCTGCTCGGGCGTCGAGCCCGGCTCGTCGAAGGCCACATGTCCATCGCGTCCCAGTCCAAGGACCGCGAGGTCGACCGGAGCCTCATCGAGGAGTTGCTGGTGTCGGGCGCACTCGAGGTCCGGATCGCCACTGCCGCCGTCGAGGAAATGGGTGGTCCCGAACCGGACCCCGCCCAGTTCGCGTCGCAGGTATGACTGGTAGCTGCGGGGGTCTTCGGGCGCCAGTCCCAGGTATTCGTCCAGTTGAAACAGCGTCGCGCCATGTGTAGGCAGGCTGCCGTCGGCCAGGTGAGAGCGCAACGCGGCGTACATGCCCATCGGGGTATGGCCGGTGGGCAGGATGAGACGAAGGTCCGGACGAGCACGCAGGCGATTTGCCACCAGCTCGGCCGCCACCAGCGCCACTCGATCGGCGTGCGTGACCACCAGCGGAGCCGGGCGACCAGGCGAAGGGAATGGAGCCCGTGGTCGCTGGTTGACCTCCGCCACCGCCCGGCAAGCCTACTCGGAGCCGGGCCCGCAACTCGCCCGAGAGCGGACGCTCGAGTGACCGGTCAGACTCCCTGGCGATCATGATCCAGCCGACCTCGAACGGAAGGGCGCCGTGGCCTCGACATTGAAACTGGGACTGAACACCGGCTACTGGGCGGGTGGCCCGCCTCCCGGGGTGACCGAGGCGATCGCCGAAGCCGAGCGCCTGGGCTTCGACTCCGTCTGGACGGCCGAAGCCTATGGGTCCGACTGCCTGACGCCCCTGGCGTGGTGGGGCGCATCGACCGAGCGACTGAAACTGGGCAGCGCGATCGTGCAGATCTCCGCCCGCCAGCCGGCCGCGACCGCCATGGCGGCGATGACGCTCGACCACTTGTCGGGTGGGAGGTTCATCCTCGGGCTCGGGGTCTCGGGCCCGCAGGTAGTCGAGGGGTGGTACGGAATGCCCTTCGCCAAGCCGCTCGCTCGAATGCGCGAATACATCGGGATCCTGCGCGACATCTGGGCCCGTCAGGGTCCGGTCATTAACCCGGGACCGCACTATCCCTTGCCATTGCCCGACGGCACCGGTCTGGCCAAGCCGCTGAAGGCCTCGATCCATCCACTGCGCGAGGAGATTCCCATCTACCTTGGCGCCGAGGGACCGAAGAACATCGCGCTGTGCGCGGAGCTATGCGACGGCTGGCTAGCGATGCTCTTCTCCCCTGCTCATCACGACCTCTATAGCGAGGCGCTGGCCGAAGGATTCGCTCGACCGGGGGCCCGGCGGACCGCGGAAGACTTCGAGGTCGTCGCCACGGTCCCACTCATCGTCTCCGACGACGTCGACGCAGCGATCGATGCACTGCGGCCGTTTTACGCGCTCTACTTCGGGGGGATGGGGGCCAAGGGCACCAACTTCCACGCCAATGTGGCCATTCGAATGGGTTACGAGAAGATGGTCGACGAGGTTCAGGAGCTCTACCTGAGCGGGAAGAAGCAGGAAGCAGCCGGAAAGATTCCCGGCGCTCTGATCGAGCAGCTCTCGCTCATTGGAGCGCCCGAGAAGATCCGCGACGACCTCGAGATGTGGCGGGAGTCGATCGTCACCACGCTGCTCGTCTCCGGTGATGTCGGCACGCTGAGAGCCGCGGCCGAGCTGGTCCTCGGATAGCCCAGCTGCCTGACGGGTTCAGTCGGGACCGCCCTGCCCAGGTCGGCCCGGGCGGCCGGTGGTTCGGTCCGGTTCAGGCGGTCAATTCAGCTGACCTGCTCCAACCTTCGGTCTGCTGCGGGCGTTATCCAGTGGTGAGGCTCGCGGTCCGGGTCCGGATCCAAGTGTCCTGGCGCGAGCCGACAAAGTCGATGACGAGACCCATGCATGTGAAGGAGGCGACATGAACAAGTCGATCGAACGCCGGATGGCCGGCATCGCCGGGCTAGCGGGGGCGCTCGCGCTGGCCTTTGCGCCGGCGGCGGACGCGACGCCCGGCCACGTGCCCTGCGGACGATTCAAGCCCCGCCACACCAACTGTGGCAAGCACGTGGGGCGCGGGAAAGGCCGGGGCCATCACGGTAATCCGCACGGTGGGCCTCCGGGGCAGGACAAGCCGCACGGTAATCCGCACGGTGGGCCTCCGGGGCGGGACAAGCCGCACGGTAATCCGCACGGTGGGCCTCCGGGGCAGGACAAGCCGCACGGTAATCCGCACGGTGGGCCTCCGGGGCACAACAAGTAGCTGCGACGCCCTAAGGAGAATGGACTCGAA
>DASZHF010000233.1:0-10571 GCA_035938095.1 Solirubrobacteraceae bacterium | reverse complement strand
AGCTTCTCCTCGTTGGTGTAACCGTCGAAGCGAATGATCTCCATGCGGTCCAGGAGCGGGCCCGGGATGGTGTCGGCCTGGTTGCCCGTCGCGATGAACAGGACCTGACTTAGGTCCAGCTCGACGTCGAGGTAGTGGTCGCGGAAGCTGTGGTTCTGGGCAGGGTCCAGCACCTCGAGCAGAGCCGCGGAAGGATCGCCGCGCCAGTCGGCGCCGACCTTGTCCACCTCGTCGAGCAGGATCACCGGGTTCATCGTCTCGGCGTCGCGCAGAGCGCGCACCAGACGTCCGGGCAGCGCGCCTATGTAGGTGCGCCGGTGGCCGCGGATCTCGGCCTCGTCGCGCACGCCGCCGAGCGACATGCGCACGAACTTGCGCCCGGTCGCGCGCGCGATCGACTCCCCGATCGAGGTCTTGCCCGTACCCGGGGGACCGATCAGGGTGAGGATCGCACCCGACTTCGGGTCGGCCTCGATGCCGCGGTCCTGGCGCAGCTTGCGCACGGCCAGGTATTCGGTGACCCGATCCTTGACGTCCTCCAGACCGGCGTGGTCGGCGTCGAGCACCGCCCGCGCCTCAACCGGGTCGAGCCGTTCGTCGGAGCGCTGGCTCCACGGCACGGAGATCAGCCAGTCCAGGTAGGTACGGATCATGCTCGCCTCGCCCGAGGACTCGCCCATGCGCTCCAGGCGCCCGAGCTCGCGCTGGGCCTGCTCATGGGCCTCCTCGGTCATGCCGGCCGCCTCGATCTTGGCCCGGTATTCCTCGACGATCGAGGCCTCGTCGTCGCCGAGCTCCTTACGGATCGAGTCGAGCTGCTTGCGCAGGAAGTACTCGCGCTGCTGCTTCTCGGCTCCCTCCTGGACGTCCTCGCGGATGCGCTTGCGCACCTGGAGCTCGCTGAGGCGCTCGCGCTGGAGCGTGACCGCCAGCGCCAGGCGTTCGGTGACGTCCAACGTCCGCAGCAGCTGGATGCGCTGCTCGTAGGTGAGCTCGGGCGTGTAGCCGGCCGAGTCGGCCAGCGCGCCGGGCTCGGCGATCGCCCGCAGGAACCCGGCCACGCGCCCGTCGTCGCCGCGCAGCTCCAGTATCTCTTCGACCGTCGCGCGGTACTCACGCTCGAGCTCGCGCGTGCGCCCGTCGACCGGGTGATCGTCGGGTCGCTCGTCGACGTCGACGCGCAGCTCGCCGTCTGGGCCGGGCTGGGCCGCTCCGATCAGCGCCCGGTGCTGGCCCATGAGGGCCACGGCGTGACCGCCTCCGGGGAGCCGAACGTGCTCGGCGACCTCGGCCACGACCCCGACTTCCACGAACTCGCCGTCGTGGCGCGGGACCAGTACGACCCGCTCGCCCTCGGGCACGTCGACGGGCAGGGTTATGCCCATATTCGGAAAGACGACAGCGTCGTCAAGGGGAATCAGCCTTACAAGGCTCATGGCTACCTGTTCTCTAGGGAAGGTTACGAATCGTAACTTAGTATAGCGTCGTCCGGGCGGTCCATCCCGCGGCTGGGGCGGGATGATGTGGGCCTCGATCCGGACCCGTATAACTGGACTCTTTAAGGCGGAGGTGGGCAGATGGCAACCAGGACCGGCAAGGCCGAATGGCGCGGTGGCCTGCGGGACGGCCGCGGCGAGGTGACGGTCGGCTACGGCGCCTTCACGGGCAGCTACTCCTACGCATCGCGCTTCGAGGAGGGGCAGGGCACGAACCCCGAGGAGTTGATCGCGGCTGCCCACGCCGCCTGCTACTCGATGGCGCTGGCCAACGTGCTGGCCGAGCACGGCGCGCCCCCCGCGTCGGTCCAAACGACGGCGTCGGTGCACCTGCGGCCCGTGGATGGAGCTCCGACGATCGCCCGCATCGACCTCGACACGGTGGCCGAGGCGCCGGGGCTGGACGAGGCTTCCTTCAAGCAGCACGCCCAGGAGGCCAAGGAGGGCTGCCCGGTCTCACGGGCGCTGGCGGCCGTCCCCGAGATCACCCTCGAGGCGCGCCTGATCGGGACCTGATCCCGACTCGGCTTCGACCGCCGGCCATCGATGGCCGACCCGCGGGTTCGACAGCGGGCGAGCGGAGGAGTACCGTCCCGGACGTGCCCGGTTGACGCTAGAGCTTCGCGTACGCCCTGTACCCTCGACCGCCGCCTCGCCGGTACACCGGTCGAGTCGTTAGGCCATCCGTCCACCAGCGCGGCGGGCCGCTGAGTCGCGTTCGCGGACGGGGTCGATCAGATAGCGAATGGAAGCGAGCACCGCCACCTTCGCCTGGCCCGAGGCAGCGGCGGCCGGCGACCCACAGCTCTCGGCTCCCACGCCCGCCACCCGGGAACCGGGCTCGGGAGCCACCGCGGCCCGGTCCGCTACCCGTTCGGAGCCCGACGAGGCGGTCCGCTGGCGGGTGAACGCCGCGGTCATGGACATCCTGATCCAGATCGGCATCGTGCTCGGGGTCGTCGTTTCGACGACCGCTCAGGGGATCCGGCTCAGCTACCTGAGCTGGACGCTGTTCGGCGTGGCTCTCAGCTGGCTGTATCACTTCGCCTACGAGAGCCAGGGCGGCCAGACGCCAGGAAAGAAGCGCTTCGGAGTCAAGGTGGTGCGGCTCGACGGAGGACCGGCCGAGCCCTGGCGGATCGCCGTGCGCAACCTGCTTCGGGGCGTGGACGAGTTCGGTCCCCTGAGCGCCTCCGGTCTCATAACGATGTGGCTGAGTGGCTCTGCTCGCCGCCAGCGCATCGGTGACAAGGCGGCCGGAACGATCGTCGTGCCGGTCTCGGGGCGGGATCGCCGGGCGGCCAGCCCGCGCTGGCTGTTGCCCGGTCTCGCGTCGCTCGCCATCTTGCTCGGCATCGGCGAGGTCAGCCAGATCGTGCGAGCCTCCGCCGCCTCCTCCCAGAGTCGCTTCGAAACCAGCTTCGTGGCCGGCTGCTCCGCCACGGCTCCCCCGAACGAGAGCTGCAGCTGCCTGTACCACTACCTGCGCGACCGGGCCGGCTATCGCACCCCGGAGCAGTGGAACGGCCTCGAGCGCCGGATCGAGATGGCTCTGGCCGCCCACGACCCCTCGCAGCTGCCGCCCGAGTACGTCTCCGCAGCGCTCGCCTGCCGCACCCGCTGAGCGCCGGCGCTCAGTGGACCGCCGGTCTCAGTGGACCGCCGGTCTCAGCGGACCACCGGTCTCAGTGGACCGCCGGTCTCAGTGGACCGCGTAGGGACCGGGCACGAGCGCGCTCCCCTGCGGGTTGGTCCCCACAGGCACCGGGATGCGCGCGGGCGAGCTCGGGTTGAGCTCGGTCAGCTTGCCGTCGGACTCGATCCGCATGACGTGCTGGGTGTTGCCCTGACCGGCGGGAACCGCGAGATCGTTGCGCGGAGCGTTGACGAACAGGAACTTGTCCTTCGGGTCGATCACCTCATTCCACGGTTCGCCGGGCGTCTTGAACAGCACCGTCTGGAGTTGCTTGGGACGGCTGGGGTTGCTGAGGTCGTACGCGGTGACGCTGTTGGTGTCGGCGTTGGCCATGTACATCCAGCGGCCGTTGTTGGTCACGCGGATCCAGCAGGGCTCAAAGGCGCCGCGCTCGACCACGGAGTCCAAAAAGGTGAGGCTGCCCGAGGCGTGGAGCCGGTAGACCGCGACTGCCGGCACGAGCGGGACCGATATGTAGAGCAGCGGCTTGGTGGGGTGCGCCGTCAGCCCGAGCGGAAACTCGTTGAACGGGGCAAATCCAGGGCCGAACACCGACGGCGGCAGGAAGTAGGGCGAACCGGGCGCCTCCTTGAGCACCCCCGACGCACTGATGTGAAAGCCGCGAATGGGCCCGGATTCCTCCGTGCCCACGGCCACGCCGCCCGAGGGCGGGACGTAGGCGCTGTCGGGCGAGGAGCCGGGCTGGGAGGGCACGTTTGACCCGGGCACCTGGCGGAGCCGCCCGTCCTGCTGAACCGTGAATGTCGTGTAGATCGGCGCCGTGTGGGCGAGACTGCGGATTCCGTCCTGGGCCTTGTTCGCGACCACCAGCGTGTTGCCGGACAGGCCGAGGCTGGCGGGCGCGGTGCCGCCCGACGGGAAGGGAGAGCCCGCGACGGCCCGCAGAGCGCCGTTGGAGAGGATGTGGAACACGGCGATCGAGTCGGATCCCTGATTGACGGCGAACAGCAGCGTGCGTTGTGGGTTGGTGATCAGCTGGTAGTCGGCGTCGAGAGCGCCCGAGGCCGTGAGGTCGTGCGAACCGGCGCCGCCGGTAAAGCACTGGGACATGGCCATGGGCTTCATGTCGCCCGCCTCATAGGGGATCGTGAGCACGCTGTTGCGCCCGGGCTGGGCGATGTTCGACTCGACGTAGACGACGTAGGCAACCGAGCCCTGCTTGCCGATGTTCGCCCCGCAGTCCGCGGGCACCGCCACAGTCGCCGCCCGTCGGGCGCCCTCCCCGGCCAGGGCCACGATCCCCACGACGATCGCGCCGACCACCACGCCGGCCAGGAGCCCGAGCCCAACCGCGCGCAGGCCCACTCGGCGTCGCCTGACCGGCTCGGGGCCCCCGCCCGCCCCCGGAGCAAACGGCGCACCGGGGCGCAGCGGTGGCGCAGGCGGGAGCGCTGGACCGCCGCCCGGCGGCACCGGAGAGCGCAGCGGTGGCGCGGGGGTGGTGGGAGCGCCCGGGGACGCCCCGGCGCCCGAGCCGACGGGTGGGGTCGCGGTGGGAGTCCCATCGGCCCCGACGCGAATCGGGGCTCCGGGAACGGTGTCGTGCGCTCCGGCCTGGAACGCCAACGTGGTCGTGCCGACCGTGATCGCGTCGCCTGGCCTCAGCGCCCGCGGTCCGTGAATCGGCTCACCGTTGACGTAGGTGCCGTTGGTGGACCCGAGATCCTCGACCACGACCTCGCCGTTATCGAGTCGCTGGAAGCGAGCGTGGCGGGCCGAGATCTGCTCGTCGCCGCCCAGCCTCGCGATGCCTTCCTCCCTGCGCCCGACGGTGAACTCGTCGTGCAGCAGCGGGATCTCGCTCCCCGCCGCTGATCCGTGAACTACGCGGAGCCTCTCGCCGGCCACGCTCACGACCCTAGCGCTGGCGGCGTCGCCGAACAACTCGGGGTGGTCTGCTCATCCGCCCGCTGGGTCAAGATGACGGCGATGGCGAGCCCCACCGAGCCGGGCGCCGGCACGACCGCGCCGGCTGGTGCGCAGGCCGCGGGGCCGGGCGACGAACCGCCGGTCATTCTTAGTCCGGCGACGGGCTACCCCACGCTCGACGACGGCCAGCTCGCCACGCTGCGCCAGATCGGGGACCACTGGGAGTCGGCGCTGGGGCCTCGGCGCGCCTGGGTTCGGGCGCTGCCGCTCGATCCGAACCTGAGTCTGCATGCCGGCCGCCCGGTCGCGCGAGGGCGCAGCCGCTTCGTACCCGTGGTCCTCGAGGGCGTGGGGACGGACCACCCCCAAACCCACGAAGCCCAAACCCACGAGGGCGGCGCGCACGACGGGCGCGAGCGGGCCCACGAGGTGGAAGCCACGCGCGACGCGGGGCACTCGCCCACACCGGTCGGCCGCACGGCCAAGCGACTGCGGCGCGTGCTCCTCGGTCCCGCGTTGCACAGCGCCGCGGTCACCGAGGAGCGCATGCGCAAGCTGATCGCGCTACCGGTGCTGTCCTCCGACGCGCTGTCCTCGGTGGCCTACGGGCCCGAGGCGATGCTGGTAATCCTGGTGCTCGGGGGCGCGGCCGCTCTGCGCTGGTCGTTGCCGGTCTCCGCGGCGATCGTCGTGCTGATGGTGGCCGTGGGGCTCTCCTATCGCCAGACCATCCGCGCCTACCCGCGTGGCGGCGGCTCCTACATCGTGGCGTCGGACAACCTCGGACGCGTGCCCGGGCTCACGGCAGCCGCAGGGCTGATGCTCGACTACATCCTCACGGTGGCGGTGTCGGTCGCCTCCGGGATAGCCGCCGTCACCTCTGCCATCCCGACGCTGCGACCGCATCCGGTGATCCTCGGGCTGGGGGTGATCGTGCTCCTGGTGGCGGGCAACCTGCGCGGCATTCGCCAGGCCGGAGCCATGTTCGCGGCGCCGACCTACATGTTCATCGCCGCGATCCTGCTGCTGGTCGCAGTGGGCGTCGCCGACGCGGCTGGGCGCAGCTTCGCCGCCACTCCACGCCCTCCGGTGCATGCGATCGAGGGAGTCGGTCTGCTGCTCGTGCTGCGCGCCTTCAGTTCGGGGGCCACGGCGATGACGGGGATCGAGGCGATCTCGGACGGCATACCGGCCTTCAAGCACGTCGAGTGGCGCAACGCGCGGGTGACGCTCACGTGGATGGTCAGCCTGCTCGTGGTGATGTTCGCGGGGACGATCGCGTTGATCCAACTCGATGGCATCGTCCCGCAGGCATCCCAGACGGCGCTCTCGCAGCTCGCGCACCGGCACCTGGGCGCCGGGGTGCTCTACGGCTACGTTCAGACCGCCACCGCCCTCGTCCTGCTGCTGGCGGCCAACACCGCGTTCAGCGACTTCCCCCGCCTGCTGTTCTTCCTGGCGCGCGACTACTCGGCGCCGCGCCTCTTCCTCCGACTGGGTGATCGCCTGGCGTTCTCCAACGGGATCGTGCTCCTGGGCACCACCGCGGGCGTCATCCTGGCGGCGTTCAGCGGCTCCGTCGACAAGCTGATCCCGCTGTTCGCAGTCGGCGTGTTCCTGGCCTTCACGCTGTCGCAGACCGGGATGGTGCTGCACTGGTGGCGCCGTCGCGGCGAGCATTGGCGCCGGAGCATCTCTTTCAACGCCGCGGGCGCCGTGCTGTCGGCGATCGTGCTCGTGATCACGTCGATCACCAAGTTCACACAGGGCGCGTGGCTGGTGGTGATCCTCGTGCCGTCGTTGGTTCTGCTGTTCCTGCGCATCCGCGTCCATTACCTGGCGGTCGGACGAGCGGTCGCGCTGCATCCACTGCCGGCGGGCGTCCACGCCCGCGTGATCACGCCGCCCACACCACCAAGCCGGGACGCCCCGAGCTACGCTCCCGAGCTCGGCGGCGTGACGGGCGCCGAGCAGCAGGAGGCGCCGGACGAGATCCGTAACTTCACCGTCGTGCCGATCGTCTCGATGGACCTTGCGTCGCTGCGGGCCCTGTCATACGCGACGTCCCTGGGCCAGCCCGTGTTGGCCATCCACATCTCGACCGAGCAAGAGGAGGCGGAGCGCTTTCGGTCGTACTGGAACGCGTGGGGCGACCATGTGCCACTGGAGATCATCGTGTCGCCCTATCGCGCCCTGGTGGCGCCGATCGCCCGCTACCTGAAGCTGCTGCACGACCAGGTTCCGGAATACGTGATGACCGTCGTGATGCCCGAGCTCGTCGTGCGCCACGCATGGCATCGGGTGCTGCACAACGGGATAGCGCCGAGGTTGCGTCGCGCACTGCGGTCGATCCCCGGCATCATCGTGACTACGGTCCCGTTTCACCTGCCGTCTTAGGACCGCGGACCCTAGCCGGTGTGATGCGGGCACTTGACGCCCGCGGACCAGAGTCCGCGCCGGATCAGGTCCGTGGCCGCCGAGGGATCGAGGGGTCGGGCGAACAGGAACCCCTGGGCCAGGGCGCAGCCGAGCGACTTGAGCTGCGCGGCCTGCTCGTAGGTCTCGACGCCTTCGGCGACGACATCGACTCCCAGGGCTCGGCCCATCGAGATGACGGCGCTGACGATCGCGCAATCCTCCGGGTCCCGGGCGAGCCCTTCGACGAAGGAGCGGTCGATCTTGAGCATGTCGATGGGGAAGCGCTTGACGTAGGACAGCGACGAGAAGCCGGTGCCGAAGTCGTCCAGGACGATCGATACTCCGAGCTCGCGGAGCTCGCGCAGCGTCTGGAGGGCCACCTCGGTGTCCTGTAACAGAACCGTCTCTGTGATCTCGAGACACAGGCGGCCGGGCTCCAGCCCGGTCGTGGCGAGGATGTCGGCGACGGTGGAGCTCAGGCCCGGATCGCTGACCTGGCGCGGCGACAGGTTGACGCTGACTGTCGGCGGGTGCTCGGCGTCTCCCTTCGGCCAGCCGGCGGCCTCGCGACACGCGTTCTCGAGCACGTGGCGACCCAGGGGGACGATGAGACCGCTCTCCTCGGCCACCGGAATGAAGTCCGCGGGCGAGACGACCCCGCGCTCAGGATGGTGCCAGCGGACCAGCGCCTCGAACCCGATGATTCCCTGCGCCGAGACGATCGGCTGATAGAGGTTGTGCAGCTCGCCGCGCTCGAGCGCTTGGCGCAGCTCGCGCTCGGTCTCGAGCCAGCGCAGGGAGCGGTCGCGCATGCCTTCGTCGAAGAGCTCGAAACGGTCACGCCCGCGCTCCTTGGCCCGGTACATCGCGGCGTCGGCGTTCCGGAGCAGGACATCGGGAGTGTCGCCGGCGCTCGCGATGGCGATTCCGACGCTGGCGGTGATGTGCCGCTCACGACCCTTCAGCCAGAACGGCGCCCTGAGAGTCGCGTTGATGCGCTCGACGAGCTCCACGGCGGCCATCTCGTTGACGATGTCCTCGCAGAAGACGATGAACTCGTCGCCACCCACCCGCGCCACCGTGTCGCTGGCGCGCAGCGCGCTCGCCAGTCGGCGCGCGACCTCCAGCAGGAGCTGATCGCCCACGTCGTGTCCGAGGCCGTCGTTGATGAGCTTGAAGTGATCGAGGTCGACGAACAGCACTGCTCCGCAGCCGCCGGCCCGTCGGGACCGATCGAGCCAGTGCTCGAGTCGCTCGAGCAGAAGCGTCCGGTTGGGGAGGCCGGTCAGCGCGTCGTGGAGCGCCTGGTGGCGGATCTGCTCCTCAGCGTGACTGCGCTCCATGGCCTCGGCCAGGACGTTGGCCACCGCCTTGAGGAAGTTCACGTCGTCGGAGTCGAACCGGCCCGGTGTGCGAGAGAAGACGCCCAGCAAGCCAAACGGTCGGCGCGGCCGGCCCACGAGCACGGAGACCGCGCTGGCGACGTCGTGGTCGACCAACCGCCGGGTGGGCTCGAAGCGCTCCTCGGTGGCGAAGTCCTCGACGAGGACATGGCCGAGCGAGCCCCAGGTGAAGGCGGCGTAGTAACGCGAACCGCCGGGCTCGTGCTGGCGCCGGACCAGGCCCTCCTGCCATCCCACCCCGGAGCGCAGGATGAACGAGTCGCGATCCTCGGCCTGCTCGAGCAGCTCCGCGAGCTCGACGCCGAGCGTCTGCGTCACCGCGGCGACCGCCTCCTCGACCAGCTCGCCGATCTCGATGCCCTCGAGGGCCAGACCCCCGAGGCGCGCGACGACCTCCTGCTTGGCCGCACGCTGCTCGAGCTCGGCGCTCGTGCGCTTGCGCTCGGTCACGTCGGTGGCCACCACCAGCCGCCCGCGATGCCCGGCGAACATCAGCTCATCGGCGAGGACCTCGACGTCGATGACGGTCCCGTCCTTCTTGACGTGCCGCGTCTCGAGGGAACCTCCGTGCGCCCGCACGCGGGCCAGCATGAGCTCGAGCTGCCGGCGCTCCTCGTAGGGCCGGATGTCCCGGATCGTCATGGCCAGGAACTCCTCGCGGTCGTAGCCGTAATGCTCCACGGCGGCGTCGTTGACGGCCAGGAAGCGCAGCGTCTGGACGTCGTAGACCCACATCGGCTGCGGATTTCGATCGAACAGCAGCCGATAGCGTTCGTCGGCCCCGGCGGAGGGGGCTACCTGGGGACCTTGGTTGCTCATGGCCGGCACGCGTCTCCTGGTCGTATCGGCACGATCGGGCCAATAACTGAGCCCGTTTTGGGGTCCCGCGAGCCCGACCTCGGGGTCCGTGGAGCGCGATCCGGGTCAGCCGAGGCGACCGGGCCGCTCCGGGCGCGGCTTGGGACACTTCGGAGCGTGGGCGAGATCCGCTTCGGCCCGTCTGGCGTCCCGTCGCGCGAGAGCCCCGAGGTCGCCGTGCAGCAACTAGTGCGGGGCGGGTACCGGGCCTGCGAGATCGACTTCGGGGGCGGCTTCTGGATGGACTGGGGCTTCGCGGACCGGCTCGGCGAGCTGGCGCGCGACGCGGACGTCGTCCTCTCGGTGCACGCCCCGATCCCCGCCTTCCTCGGACACCTCGAGCGGACCAAGAAGTACCGCATGGCGGTCGGGATGCTCGACCACTCGGCCGGGATCGCGGTGGCGTGCGGAGCGGAGCCGGTCGTCTTCCATCCGGGGTTCCTGCTCGGGCGTGAGCGGAGCGCAGCCATCGCCGCGGTCGTGGAGCAGCTGGACGAGCTCCGCGCCCGGCTGGAGGCGAAGGGGCGAGCGGTCCCGTTCGGGATCGAGATCATGGGCCGGGTCCGCGAGCTGGGCACCCTGGACGACGTCCTGACGATCTCCTCGCAGCTGTCCTGGGTGAGGCCGGTGATCGACTTCGCCCATCTGCACGCGGTGACCGATGGCGGCTTCACGAGCCCGGAGCCGTTCACCCGGGTCCTGGAGGCCGCCGACGCGGTCATCGACCCGCACGCCCCGTTCCACGTTCACTTCTCCGACATCAGCTTCGCCAATCGCAACGAGAAGTCCCACCTCCCCTACGGTCAGGGC
>DASZHF010000232.1:0-7390 GCA_035938095.1 Solirubrobacteraceae bacterium | reverse complement strand
TCGCGCGGCATGCGGGGTGATTCAGCCGGCGTCGTAGACGTCCTCGACGAACCGCGACAGCTGGAGCGCAGCCTCGCGCACGCTTGTAATCACGCGCGCGTAATCCATGCGCACCGGCCCGATCACCGACACCGCTCCCAGTTTGCGCTGGGGAAGTCCGTAACCGGAGGCCACCATGGCCAGCGAACGCAGGGCCGGAGTCTTGTTCTCGTGTCCAATGCGTACGTAGAGACCCTGCTCCCCCAGAGCCGAGCGGAGCACTTGGAGCAAAGTGACGCGGCGCTCGAGCATCTCCATGAGCTGATTGATCTCGGCCACCTCGTGGCGGCGCTGGTCGGAGAGCAGGCGCGCTGCCCCCTCGAAGTAGAGGGTCTCCTCCGCCGTGTCGGCCAGATTGGTGAACGCGGGCAGCAGCTCATCGATGAAGGCTCGCTCGCTGCTCCCGAGCGTGGGATCGGCCAGGCGCTGGTGGAGCATGCGCGCTCCGAGCCCGAGGCCCGCGAGCTTCTCGTTGAGGTATTCGCCCGCCCACGCCACCAGCCCGGGGTCCACGGCCGTATCGAAGCTGAACATGCGCTTGGAGACCGCTCCGCTCGAGGTGATGATCACCACCATCAGGATCTCGGGCTGTAGCGAGAGGACCTCGATGTGGCGAATCGTCGCGGTGTCCAGCGGCGGGGCCGTGACGATGGCAAGCAGATTGGTCACCTGCGACAGGGTTGCGGTGGTGACGCGCATGGCCTCGTCCACTTCGCGACGCATGAGAGACAACTCGAGAGGCCGCGGGCGCGTCGCTCCGGCGTCGGAGGCCAGCAGCCGGTCGACGACGTAGCGCTGCCCTGCGTCGGTGGGCACCCGGCCCGCGGACGTGTGGGGGTGGGCGAGCAGACCGTGCTCCTCGAGCACCGCGAGCTCGTTGCGGATCGTCGACGGTCCGTAGTCGACCTCGGGGTCGGCGGCGATGGCCTTGGAGGCGACGGGCTGTCCGACCTGCAGGTAGCCCTCGACCACCTTGCGCAAAAGGAACTCCTGGCGGGGAGTGAGCATTACCTCGATTCTAAGAGGGCTCGGCCGGGATCCCCACCAGACCCGCTTTCCGCCCTCCAGACCAGCGTCCGATCCTCGAGGGCCCGGGTCGCGCAACGGGTCCGGCAACGGTCCGGATCCGTCGCTCAGATCTCGAGCTCGGCCTCGGCGTTGCGGATGATCGCGTTGTCTCCCTGGCGCGCCACCGTGTCGACGATTACGTGCCCGTCGGTGACCTCCCGCACGGTGCCCGTGACCTCGATCTCCTGCTCGGGAAGACCCATGCCCCGGAACTGGACGGACAGCCGGCGCAGGGTCTGGGGCCCTCCCGCGGCCTCCGTCTCCGCTCGGGCCACCTGCGCCATCGTGTAGAGCCCGTGGAGGATCCGGCCGGGAAGCCCCACCGCGCGCGCAAACTCCTCGTCGATGTGGATCGGATTGAAGTCGCCCGACGCTCCGGCGTAGCGCACCATCAGGTACTTGTCCGGCGTCACCCGGAGCTCGGGTATGTCCTTACCCACCTCCCAATCGGCCACCGCTCACACTCCCCTGACTATGTTCGTCCACGTGCCCGTGCACACCGTCTCGCCCTTCTGACTCTCCGATACCGACTCGAAGATGTAGAAGCCGCGACCGTCGCGCTCGCTCACATCTTTGACACGCGCGCGTGTAGTTATCTCATCGCCGGCAACGACCAGCGGACCCCAGACGAACTCCTGCGAGCCGTGCACCATGAGCGCGAGGTTGATCCCCACCTCGGGGTCCAGGACCGCCGGACCCACCGCAGGGGCGCTGTAGACGACGGCGAACATCGGCGGGGCCACGACGTCGGAATAACCGGCGGCGCGGGCCGCTTCAACGTCGAGGTGCACAGGGTTGGTCTCGCCCACCGCGCGGGCGTATTCGCGCACCTTCTCGCGCCCGACGGCGTAGAGGACGGGTGGGTAGGACTTGCCGATGCAGTCGGTGTTGACGGGCACGCTTGGAAGGTCTGGCGGCGTGGAAAGGCCGGAGGCGCAGGTGTGCCCCCGGCCGTGCCGGCTGGAGTGTACGGACTCAGGACTCCGCCGCCTCCGAAACTAGCGCCTCGCGGACGTCTTCGGTCGACTCCTCCTCGAGCCGCGCACGGGTCGGTGACCCGAGGAACTGCACTTGGTCGGCGACGATCTCGACTGCCTGACGACGCTGACCGTCGTCGGTCTCCCATTCGCGCCACTCCAAGCGGCCGTCCAACGCCACCGCGCGACCCTTGCTCAGGTAGTGCGCGGCGTTCTCACCCTGTCCGCCCCATACCGTCACATCGAAGTAGTGGGAGCGATCCTCCCACTCCTCGGTGTCCGCATTCCGGCGGCGGGTGGTGCAGGCCACCCTGAGGCTGCAGACCGTGGAACCCGACGGCAAGGCGCGGAGCTCGGGGTCGCGGGTGAGATTTCCGGTCAGCAGGACCCGGTTGATGTTGGAAGCGGACATCGCGCTCTCCTTGTCGCAGTTGATGCTGAGCGCGCAGGAGGCTAGGCCGCGCTTGAGATGTTTTATCCACGGCGCGCCACGGCGCCGGATCGGCCGCGGCCGCCCGGCCGGCCCCCGGCGGGGGACCGACCGGACGGGCCGAGCTTCGCTCAGCCGGCACTCGCGGCGGCCAAGGACTCCCCGTTGGGGAGTCGCGGCCCTCCCGCCAGTGCCTCCTCGACGACCGCCAGCGGCACGACCGAGACCCACTCATGGGCATCGACCGCGGCGATCGCGCGCGTCAACGCGGGCAGCGCCGGCCCCGAGGCGTAGTACTCGACGCCAGCCAGTCGCCGGGTCCGGGCCCAGGCCCGGCAGATTGCCTGCAGCCGCCTCGGCCCCTTCGCGGTCAGCTCCACTTCGACCGCTCGGGGCAGGCCTCCTGGATCGGCCGGCCACACGACGAGGTCGGGGTGGTGCCACCCCGGCTCGCCACTGCGCGTGAATCCGAGCTGAGCGCTGGCGACCGCGGCCCCCAGCTGGCGCTCGATCTGGCGCAGTTCGCGGTCGCTGCTCACCCGGCCGGGATTTCGGCGCTCGAGGTACACGGCCACCTTCGCGCAGGCCTGCCAATGCGCGAAGCTCGAGGCGCTGACGCGGCACGGGCCAAGGCCGGAAAGACCGACCAGGCGCAGACCCGACCGCGAGGCGACGTAGAGCGGCTCCAAGCCGTGCAGAAGCCGCCGCTCGTGGACCAGTCCCGCCCGTTGCAGGGCGGACAGCCGTGCCCGGGCGGACCGAGCGGACAGGTCGAAGCGCAACGCCACGTCGCCGGCGCTGACGGCGCCGAGACGCCCCACCCACTCGAGTACCTGGTTATCGATCGCGCTCGTCATAGTGAGCCTCCTTCGTTTGGAGATTCCTCGCCCCCGCCCGCTTCGGCCCGCAGGATCTGGACGATCTGAGGCTGGGTACCGCCCGCGGGCACGATCACCCCAGCGACTCCGTTAGCGAGTCGCTTGATGTCGTCGGGATGGATCACCGGCTCTCGTCCCCGGGTGCGCGTTCCGCTCGGGGTGGGGGCGCCAGCTCCCGTCAAACCGGTGAGCGTCCGTTCCGAGCGCACCCAGACACCACGCGATCCTGCGATCGCGGCGACGAGCTCCGCGGACTGCGGAACCGTCTGGCGGTGGGCGATCAGCGCTCCCAGGTTGCCAAGAACCTGGTCCAGGATCGATTCGCCCGGTCCAACGTGTAGATCCGAGAGCTCTTGAGTCGCGAGCACCAGGCTCATGCCCGCCGCCCGCGTTCTCGCGAAGAGCCGCGCGATGCCCGGTATCACGAGCGCCGAGAACTCGTCGATCATCACCACCGTGGGGACGGGGTCGTCCTGATGGCGGGCGGCGGTCACCAGCAGGTCCTGCACGATCGCCGCGCCGAGCATCTGAGCCAGCAGAGGCCTGCGGTCGGCTTCCAGCCTGAACAACACGACCGCGCGTGTCGTGACCGCTGCCTCCAGTTCGAACGCCGGCCCCGCTTCCCCCTCGGGGTCGAGCCAACGCCCGAAGTCCGACTCGGCCAGCACGGCCAGGCGGTCCCGGGTTCCGGCCAGGTCTCGGTGCTGGCGCACTGACAGCGAGTCCAGGTAGGTCCAGACCTCCCGTCCCTGGTCCTCGGGCAGGCCCCGAGCAAGCACCTCGAGCTGCAGAGGATCCAGGTAACGCATCAGCGAGCGGGGCGAGACGGTGACTCCCGCCGCCGCCATTGCTCGAATCGCGTGACCGAGATAACGCTGCGCTTGGCGCAGGTAGTGCGGCTCGGTATAGCGCTCCGCGGCCAGCGCCTTGTCGGAGATCTCAGTGTCCGCGCCGGCGCCGTACGGGTTGTAGACCGCCGGCCCGTCCGGAGTCCACTCCAGGAACGGGCGATTGGCGACTCGAGCCGCCTCGACGAGGGCGGATCGCAGAGCCCGGTCGCCCTTGGGATCGATCACGATCGCGCCCTGACCTGCTTCGATCGCGCGCGCGACGATCAGCGACTGCGTGACCGTCTTGCCCGAGCCGGTGGCGCCCACGACGAACGTGTGCGAGCCGGTGCGCGTTCCGAACGGGATGCGCGCACCCTGGCCACGCCGGTCGAAGCCAACGAGCAGGCCGACCTCGCTCCAACACTCGCGGGCCGTCTGCCGTTGGCGCCAGACGCGGCGGACCACATCGGCCGGCCCCTCGCGGTTGGCAGCCTCCGCGGCCAGGTCGCCTCCCGCGCGCACGTCGGCCCCGTGCCAGCGCAGAGACGCGATCGTGCCGATGGTGGCGGCCAGGGTCGCGAGATCTCCCAGCGAGCCGAGCATTCCGCGGGTCACAAACGTCGTCGCGAGCCCGGTGAGGGCCCAAGTCCAGCGCAAGCCCCTGGTCCGCAGAACGATCGCCAGCGCCAATCCGGCAGCGATGGCGAGCACCGCGAGGGCCGCCACGTGAGTGAGGCCCTCGAGAAATACGTCCGCTACCGATGCAGACGTGATTGGTTGATGGGTCATGACACTCCCTCCTTTGGGGGGTTGATGGGTGAAAGGGCGGCCGCTGCGAGCGGACGTAAAGGACTCGTCCACGCCGCGCGGCCACGGGTAAGGCCGAGCGCCCGGCAGCGCCGGGCACGGGAGCGCGAGCGACGCTCAGGCCGGAGCGGTCGCGGGCGGAGCGACCGCGGCGGAGGCGGTCGCGGTGGGAGCGACCGCGGCGGAGGCGGTCGCGGGCGGCGCGATCAGCGTTCGGTCGAAGCGGGAGCGATCGCCGCGGATGCGATCGCGGGCGGCGCTATTGCGCGTCCGGTGCCCGCGCCGGAACCGGGCCGGCACAGGGAGTAGCCGACTCCCCACGCGTTCATGACGTACTCACGCCCGCCGATCGCAAGCTTGCGGCGCAGGCGGCAAGCGTGACTGTCGAGTGTGCGAGTGGCGCCCTCCGAGCGAAAGCCCCATACCTGGGAGAGCAGCTCGCGCTTGGTGAAGACGCGATGCGGATCGGTTGCCAGTTCGAGCAGCAGCTCGTACTCGCGCCGGCACAGATGGACCGCCGCTCCGGCCACGGTCACGGAACGGCCGGCGGTGTCGATCTCGAGATCATTGATCTGGACCCGCGAAGCGCGAGACCACCCAGGAGGACCCGCTCGCCGCATGACCGCTCCCAGTCGTGCTCGAAGCTCGACATAGCTGAAGGGTTTGGCGACGACGTCGTCGGCGCCGGCCTCGAACGCCCGCAGGACCTCCAGCTCCCCACGAGCTCCGGTGATCATCACGACCGGTATGTCGCTGGACAGCGAAGCGGGCGAGACCCGTCCAGCGCGCACGGCACCCAGAAGCTCGAGCGCGTCGCGCCGGCCCTCCAGGTCACCGAGCAGGATGAGCCCGGGCTGATCCTGGTCCGCCAGAGCCACTGCGTGCTGTGCGGTCCGCGCCACCCGAGCGCCGACACCGTCGGCGATCAGCTGGTCGCACAGGAAGCTCGCGGTGGACTCGTCGGCCTCGACGATGAGCGCGGTTAGCACCCGACTACCAGCCGCTAACCGAGCTCGACTTCCCGCGGGCTGACTCCGAGGCCGCACCGCGCGATCAGCGCAAGTACGTCGCTGTGAATCCACGGCGTGGGACGCGAGCTGCCACCTTCGGGCAGCAACCCGAGCCGACGGCCGAGCCAGCTCGTCTCGCCGGACACGTTGCCGCGCGGGTCGCGCTTGATGCGCCCGCATCGCATGGCGATCATGCTCAGCGTCAGCCCGTCGCTGACGGCTCTGAGAACTGCGTCACGCAGCTGACGGTTGAGCGTGATCCGACTCGTCGCCAGGCGATCGAGCTCTGCTCCCAGAACTACGACCGACACGCCCCGGTCGAACCGGTGCGCCGCGATCGCTGTCGCAGTCATCGTGCGTGCTGGCTCGTAGCTCTCCAGCGCTCCGATCACGCACCGCAGGCTCACCACCCTTTCGGGGGCTTGGTCTGGGGCGGGTTCGCGGACCCAGCGGAGCTGAGGAATCTCACGGCATACCCCGATCACCTGGGCCAGGCGATAACGGGCGCCGGACCGATCGGTCAGCACGCGCTCGGGTAGGCACTCCATCGGCATCGAGGCGGCTAGCTCGGCCGGAAGCTGGGTGGCGTCCTCAGGCCTCAATCGGCGGCAGAACCGACCGCGCTCGTCGTCCATGTACAGGCGGCACACCCGATCGGCGTTCTGCGCGGGCTCGTCGGCGGCGAGGTGGGCGACCAGGCGCGCGTCCTGGGCGTCGTCGGGATCGCGATCCACGACCAGGGTGGTGTTCGCGGCGCCCGGCAGGAGGACCACCTCGCGTCGGCGGCCGCGGCGGGTGATGAACGACGCGAGCACGCGGATCGGCTGACCGGGCGGGCGGTGTTCGCAAGGTGTGGGCGCCGGCACCAGGCGACGAGCGAACGAGCGGCTGCTCGCGACAATCGTCGGTGCGCTCGGCAGGCTCGTAGGCGCGCTCGGCGTGCTCATCGCTGCGTCGCGTCCATGGCGCCTGTCTCCGTCGGGGGTGACCGACCAGGACGACAGCGAAGAAGAAGAAGAAGAAGAAGAAGAAGAAGAAGAGACCGCGAGGCTACGGGCCGTGGCGGAGGCTTTCTTCGGAACCGGGGGGCAACGGCATGAACATCGGGGGTGACCGCAACGAGCCGGGGGGCAACGCCAGCGCCGTCAGGGACGCATTTCCGGGGCGATGATCTCCCGCCGCTCAGGGACGAACGGCTCACCGGCCGGCGTCGGTGGACCGGCCGCCGCCGGTGGACCGGACCCTGCCCCGCCGCCGCGTTGTCCGGCCGGAGTGCGAACGCCGGGTGGGAGCGGCGGCAACGCGTATGCGGTCAGGCTTGCGTCATGGACGTCACGCTCGGCCGCGAACA
>DASZHF010000231.1:0-4989 GCA_035938095.1 Solirubrobacteraceae bacterium | reverse complement strand
GAGACCAGCGCGTCCAGGACCGCCTCGGCCGCCTCGAGGTAGGCGGCGACGTCGACGCGCTCGTCCCACGCCTGCTGGAGGACGAAGCCCTGGAAGAGCGCGATCATGACCCGGGCCACGGCGTCGGGGTCGAGCTCGCCGGCCAGCTCGCCCCGTTCCTGGGCGGCGCGCACGAGTTGGGCGATCGCCATTCGCGGCCGGTCGACTCCGCGCTGGACCAGCCCATGCACGACCGGGTTGTGGAGAGCCTCGGCCCAGACCTGCACCCCCAGGCGCCGCCGGAGGCGCTCGTCGGGGTCGGCGAGCGAGCTGAAGAAGGCGCGCCCCAGCGCCCGCAGTCCGGGCGCGGCGCCGCCAGCCCGCTCCGCGTCTCCGAGGAACTCCGCCTCGCGCGCGTGGCGCTCGTCGGCGATCGCCTCGACGATCTGGTCCTTGCCGGTGAAGTAGCGGTAGATCGCGCCCGGGCTCAACTGCGCCTCGCGGCAGATGTCCTGCATCGTGGCCCGGTGAAACCCGTCCCGGGCGAAGCACACGACCGCCGCGTCGACGATCTGTCGGCGGCGGGCTTCCAGGTGCTCCTCGCTCACCTTCGGCATGGCGGTCCCTTGTCCCCCGGAGCGCTTCGCTGGCCGCGCGCTCGGCCCCTCCCCTCCGGGCCCGTCCCGCGCGGACAAGTTCTCCTTAATTATAAAGAACGAACGCTCGTTTTACTAGCGGCCGGGGGTGCTCGCCCCCTCGCCCGATCGCGCCGCCACCTCGGCCGGCGTGGCGGCCAGGAACCCGAGGGCGATGAAGCCGAGCAGCGCCGCGACGCCGATCGCGTGAGCCCAGCCGGCGTCGGCGATGGTCAGGAATCCGACCCCGGCGATCAGGCAGGCGCCGGCCGCGCGGGCCGTCAGTCCCGGCGTCGATGCGGACAGCAGCGCTCGCGCCGGAAGCGGTGGGCCGGTCGCAGGCGCCCCGTGGTCGAGCCGTCCGCCCAGGAAGAGCCGGAACAGGAGCGCTAGCGAGGGGAACAGGATCGCGCCGCCAGCGACCACGGAGACGACCAGCGCGACCAGCGTGTCGTGGGGGGCCGCGGCCTGGCGGACGGTCAGGCCGGGAAGCAGCGTGGGATTCTGGGCCAGCGCCCATCCGGCGATCGTGGCGGCCACGGCCGTCGCCGCCGTGTAGCGGGCCAGCTCGAAGCGGCGCGCCCACACCAGCCCCAGGGTGCCCGCGCCGGCGACGATCGAGGCGATCAGCGCCGGCAGGCCGTCGCCCTGGACGAGGCCGTGGTAGAGCCGGTGGGCATCGGAATGCAGCACGGCCAGGCCCCCGAGCGCGATGGCTCCAGCCAGCACACCGGCCCCCAGCGCACGCCCGCGGAACTCCCGCTCGAGCTCGGGCTCGCCGCGCCTGACGGCATCGGCGGCCAGGTACACGGCGGCCAGGTACCCGGCCGCGACCACGGCGAGGATCCCGACCAGGATCGAGGTGGGGTTCAGCCAGCTCGAGGACAGGCTGCCGGCGGCGTTGCCGACCGGGACGCGGCGCGAAGCTATGCCCCCCACGGCGGCGCCGAGCGCGAACGGGGTGAGAATCGACGCCACCGCGAACAGCGTGTCCACGACGCGACGCTCGACTCGATCCGCGGTTCCCGTGCGCAGGGCATAGGTGGCGCCCCGGAAGATGATCCCCACCGCGGCGATGAACAGGGGCACCGACAGCGTCGAGGCGATCGAGCCGAAGACCGCGGGGTAAGCGGTCCACACCACGGTGAGGACGAACACCAGCCATACGTGATTTGCCTCCCAGACGGGGCCCATCGAGTGGTACGCGTGATCGCGGATGCGCTCGGCCCGGGGCCCTCTCCCGGTCATGAGCATCCACAGGCCGGCGCCGAAGTCGGCGCCGCCCAGGACCGTGTACAGGGCCAGGCCGACGAGCGCGAAGATGAGCGGGACGTCGTAGAGGTGCATCGCCTTACGGACCGCTCGCGGCGGCGGCCGGGTCGGGCGAGGGGGGCAGGTGCAACGGGGCGCGGGCCAGCCGGCGCAGGATCCAGGCCACCGCGATCGCCAGGCCCAGGTAGACGAGCACGAGCGTGGCGTAGCCGACGGGGATCCCGCCGGCGCCGGTGACCGCGGCGGACGTGCGCATGACCCTGTACGCCACCCAGGGCTGCCGGCCCACCTCGGTGGTGACCCAGCCGGAGACCAGGGCGACCACCGACAGGGGTCCCGCCGCGGCTAGCGCCCGGTAGAAGAGCGCAGGCTCGGGCAGCCGTTTGCGGCGGACGCGCACGACGAGGTAGATCGCCCCGAGCAGCGCGAGCAGCAGCCCGATTCCCACCATCAGCTGGAAGGCGACGCGCACGACGTTGACGGGCGGTCGCTGATCGGCGGGCACGACGTCAAGCCCCTGGACGGTCGCGTTCGGATCGTGGAACGCCAGCAGCGAGAGGAGCTTGGGGATGCCGATCCCGTACCGGACCCGGTTCCCCTCGTACCAGCCCAAGAGGTGCTCGGGCGCTCCTCGCGTGGTGTGCGGGAGGCCTTCGAGCGCGGCCAGCTTGACAGGCTGGGTTCGAGCCACGTCGCGGGCCGCCCAATCGCCCACGAGCACCTGCACGGGCGACGCGAGCGCCGCCATCGTCAGCGGGATGGCCAGCGCGGTGCGCTCGTAGCGGCCCCAGCGTCCGCGCAGCCGGACGATCGCGTACGCGCCCGCGACCAGGAAGCCCGTGACGATGTAGCCGGCGAGATACATGTGCACGAGCTCGTGCCAGAAGTAGGTGTTCTCGAACAGCGCGTGGAACGGGTGCACGTCGACGGCCTTGCCGCCGAGCAGGCGAAAGCCCGTCGGGTGGTTCATCCACCCGTTGACCGAGATGACCATCAGCGATCCGGCGAGGCCCGCGATCGCGATCGGAAAACCGCTGGCGAAGTGGGCGCGCGGGGACAGGCGATCCCAGCCGTAGACGTAGATCCCGATGAAGATCGCCTCGAGGAAGAACGAAAAGCCCTCCACCGCGAAGCCCAAGCCGAAGACGCTGCCGAACGTCGCGGTGAAGTTCGGCCACAGGAGCCCCATCTCGAAGCTCAGGATCGTGCCCGTGATCACCCCGACCGCGAACAGGGCGACCATCACCCGCGTCCAGCGCCGCGCCAGCGTGCGATACAGCTCGTCGCCGCTGCGCAGGTAGAGCCACTCGACGAACAGGACCATCGCGGGAAAGGCGATCCCGAAGCAAACCAGCGGAATGTGCACGGCGAACGAGAGCGCCTGCATCTGCCGCGCCTGCAGGAGATAGCTCTGGTGTACCGGCGCCAGAGCGAAGGCGCCAATCGGAGCGGGGGCGGTCAGAAGGAGCGCGCCGATGCGGGAAGTCCTAGCGGATCCCTCCCGATTACGCCGGAGCGGGCGTCAGGGCCCCGTCTTGGCGAGCGGCCGCGTCAGGGCGACTCGAACCCGCTCGGTGGCGTCAGGCCAGTGTAGTCGCCGATCTGCTTGGCGTCGTAGGGTGCGTTGAGCTGGTCGAAGCCGGTCCCGGTGACGCCGATCATGCCCTGGCTGAAGACGATCGTCTTCGCGTGGTTGACCTCGATGACCTGATGGTTGAACTGATCGGAGATCAGCGTGTCGCCGTTGGCCAAGCGCACCGCCCGTGTGGGCAGGGGCGAGGAGATGCTTCCCGTGCGCGTGTTGGTGACATAGCTCCAGACCACGACTCCCGTGGGACTGACCTCCAGCACGCGGCTGTTGCCGGTGTCGGTGATCAGCGTGTCGCGGTTGGGCAGCCGGCTCGCGAACGCGGCGCCGTTGATGATCGAGGTGTTGCTCGGGTCTCCGTATTGCCACACGATCTGGTGCTGGCGGTTGACCTCGATGACGCGGTTGTTGTTCTCATCGGCGATTAGGATGTCGCCGTTGGCGAGCAGCTCTCCGCTGTTGGGGTTGTTGAGCTGGTCGAAGCCGACGCCGGGGGAGTTCGTGGTCCCGTACTGCCACACGATCTCGTGCTGGTGGTTGACCTCTATGACCCGGGAGTTGCCCTGGTCGGTGATGAGGACGTGGTGATGGGGCAGCGCCGCGGAGAACACCGGGGTGTTGAGCTGGTTGGGTCCGAAGCCGGTCACTCCCGCCTGTCCGTACTGCCACAGGATGTGTCCGGCCGGATTGACCAGGATGACTCGGTTGTCCGGGCAGCCATTGGTCTCGCACCCGGGCTCGGTGGGCGATGGGGCCGGCGGCGCTCCGGTGCCGGCCATGAGCGTCAGCGGTCCGACCCGCTCGGCGTCGTTCAGGCCCACGATCGAGTGCGGTCCGGCCACCTGCGAGCCGTCGCCGAACGACCACACGATCTGGTGCTCGCGGTTGACCTCGATGGCCCGGTTGTTGAACTGGTCGGCGATCAGGATGTCGCCCGCCTGGTTGAAGCCCGGCCGCGCCTGAGCCGGACCGGCCAGGGCTCCGACTCCCACGATGGCGACGACCGAGCTCAGAGCTGACACCAAGAGCTTGCGCATGTCGAACCTCCCCCGATGCATGTGGAACCTCCCCGACGCGTCGAGCGTCCCCCCGGAGGCCAAGAGCGACCCTGTCAGGTCGGCGGTCCCGCCGGCAACGGGACTTAAGTCCTAGGACCCGGCCCTGCGGAACTGCTCGACCGCGGCCGCGCAGTGGTCGAGCCGTTGCTCGGCCCCGGGCCGCGGCACCGACGGCGCCCAGAAGACATAGCGATCGACGCCGGCTCGCTCATAGCGCGCGATCGCATCCGGCTTCGCCGGCGCGGCGTAGAGCGTCACCCGGGGACGCGCCCGCCCGGCCTGCTCGGCGAGCTCGGCCAGCTTCTCGATGCGCGCCTGCAGCTCGGTCTCGTCGCCGATCCGGTTGGGCATCCACTCGTCGCCGAAGGCGATGACCCGCTCGAGCACGCGCTCGCCGTTGCCGCCGACTATCACCGGGGGATGCGGCTGCTGGAGCGGCTTGGGCCAGGACAGGATT
>DASZHF010000230.1:0-16355 GCA_035938095.1 Solirubrobacteraceae bacterium | reverse complement strand
CTTGCGCTGCGCCGCCTCGCGGCGACGGGGAACGTGCTCCGTGGGGATGCCGTCCGAAGGTGGCTTGTATCCGCGCAGGATCAGGCGCGCCACCGACGCGCGATGGACCTCGTCGGGACCGTCGTAGAAGCGGGCCCCGCGGGCGAAGCGGTACATGGCCTCCAGCGGCAGGTCGGTCGAGTAGCCCAGCGAGCCGTGCGCCTGGAGCGCGCGATCGATCACGTCGTGGAGGACTTGGGCGCCGAAGAATTTGATCAAGGAGATCTCCTGGCGAGCGGCCGCCGCTCCCTGCGTGTCCATCACCCACGCGGCGTGTAACGTCATCAGCCGGGCGGCGTGCATCTGGGCCGCCGAGTCGGCGATCCAGTTCTGCACGGTCTGCTTCTCGGCCAGCACCGAGCCGTGGGTGAACCGGTACAGCGCCCGTTCGCAGAGCATGTCGAACGCCCGGCGGCTGACCCCCAGCCAGCGCATGCAGTGATGGATGCGTCCCGGGCCGAGGCGTTGCTGGGCGATCAGGAACCCGGCCCCCTGGGCGCCGAGCAGACTGTCCGCGGGCACGCGCACGTCCTCGTAGAGGATCTCGGCGTGGCCCCCGAGCCGTCCGTGGGTCTGGTCGGGGTGCTCCATGGTGGGAACGTCGCGCAGGATGTTCACCCCCGGCGTGTCGGTGGGCACGATCAACATCGACGCGCGCTGGTGCGGACGCGCCTCGGGATCGGTGACCGCCATCACGATCAGGAAGTCGGCGATCGACGCGTTGGAGGAGAACCACTTGTGTCCGTTGATCACCCACTCGTCGCCGTCGCGGACGGCCTGGGTCTGCAGAAGCGTGGGGTCGGCGCCCGCTCCCGGCTCGGTCATCGAGAAGGCGGAGTACAGATCTCCGGCCAGCAGCGGGTAGAGCCAGCGCTCTTTCTGCTCCGGCGTCCCCGCGAGCGCGAGGATCTCGGCGTTGCCCGAATCGGGCGCCTGGTTGCCGAACGCCATCGGCGCGTAGGGAGTGGTGCCCAAAATCTCGTGCATCAGGCCGAGCTTGACCTGACCGAACCCCTGACCGCCGAGCTCGGGTGGCAGGTGGGCCGCCCACAGGCCGCGCTCCTTGACCCGCTCCTGCAGGGGCGCCAGCACCCGGCGCAGCTGGTCGAGCTCGAGGTCCCGGGCGAGCGTCTCGATCGGCCAGATCTCCTCGCGCACGAACTCGCGCATCCAGTCCAGCTCGCGCTGGAACTCCGGCTCAGTCGAGAACTCCCAGGCCATGACGCCTCCCCGATCGCATTAGTTGGTGGGAGGCAGGGTAACCCCTGGTACGCTGCGGGTCGCGAACTTGACGCGACACGTGCGCGGCCGGGGACGCGCGGATCTCACTCCTGCCGGGGGGCGGCGGATGGGGGCGCGGACTCACTACGTGACCGTGGACGGGGGACCGCACAGCAGTAGAGGAGAGAGCGATGGCCCAGCAGCACCTCGATCGTCTGACGGCAGTGGACGCTTCCTTCCTGCACCAGGAAGGACCGACGTCGCACATGCACATCGGTGCGCTGACCATCTTCGAGGGCCCGCCGCCGGCGATCGCCGACTTCGTGGACGGCATCCGTGAGCGCCTGCACCTGGTCCCGCGCTACCGCCACAAGATGGCCAGTACCGGCACGGCTCTGGACAGCGGACGACCGGTCTGGATCGACGACCCGAACTTCAACCTCGAGTACCACGTGCGCCACACCGCGCTCCCCGCCCCGGGAGGAGAGGCCGAGCTGCTGCGACTGGTGGGCCGGATCTTCTCCCAGCAGCTGGACCGCTCGCGGCCCCTGTGGGAGCTGTGGATGGTCGAGGGGCTCCGCGACAACCGCTTCGCGCTCATCTCCAAGACCCACCACGCGCTCGTGGACGGCGTCTCGGGTGTGGACCTGGCCACCGTCATGTTCGACCTGACCCCGATCCCGGCGCCGGTGGCCAACAGCGGCCGCCCCTGGCAGCCCCGGCCCGAGCCCGGCACCGCCGAGCTGGTCGCGGCCGGCTTGAGGGGCGCCGTACGGGCCGGAATCGAGGTGGCCTCGCGCGCCGTCGACGGGGTCACGCACCCCGAGCGCGCGCTGGGGAACCTGCGCGACGCCGCCGAGGGCGTGGGCGAGGTCGTCTGGGCGGGCCTGAACCCGGCCCCCCCCACTCCCCTGAACGTGGAGATCGGTCCCCACCGACGCTTCATTGGCTTGCCGTGCTCGCTGGGGGACTTCAAGCTGATCAAGGACACCTTCGGCGGGACCGTCAACGACGTCGTGCTGGCGGTCGTCACGGGCGCCCTGCGCGAGTTCCTGATCTCGCGCGGCGTGCGCACCCAGGGACTGGAGCTACGCGCGCTGGTGCCCGTCTCGATTCGCCCCGATAACCAGCGCCACACACTCGGCAACCAGCTCGCGGCCATGCGGGGCCCGCTGCCGGTGTACGTCGAGGACCCGGTGCAGCGCCTGCGCATCGTCAAGCAGGCCATGGACGGCTTGAAGGAGAGCAAGATGGCGGTGGGGGCCGAGGTACTGGCAAGCGTGCAGAACTTCGCCCCGCCCACGGTCCTGGCCCAGGCGTCGCGGATCAACTTCTCGACCCGCCTGTTCAACCTGATCGTGACCAACGTGCCCGGCCCCCAGTTCCCCCTGTACGCGATGGGCCGCGAGATGGAGCAGGTGTTCCCGATCGCGTTCCTGCCGCGCAACCACGCGCTGGCCGTGGCGATCATGTCCTACAACGGGCAGATGAACTTCGGTCTGCTCGCCGACTACGACGCGGTGCCCGACCTCGAGGGGATTGCCGAGAGCGTGCAGGAGAGTTTGCTGGAGCTCCTGGACCTGGCGCGGGCCCAGGACGCGGTCAACGGCGGGGGGCCCAGGTCGGGCGCGCGGAGCCCGAGCCGGGCTCCAGCGAGGGCGTAACTGGCGGTCAGCGCCGGCGGCGGAGCACTCGCGTGGTCGCCAAAGGCGGAGCTGGGGGCGGCTGGCGGTTGCCGGCGCGGTCGACGGCGATCGTGTAGAAGCTGTACTGGGTGCGGCGCCGGACGTGGACCACGAGCGAGGTGGCTCGGGTCGACGCGATCAAGGTGGCTGGCCGGCCGTCGACGGAGCGCCAGAGGTCGAACCGATCGATGCCGGATGCGATCAACCCGGGCGCGGCCGGATCGCTGCCGGTCCAGCGCAGGCGAATCCGGGTTCCGCGCAGCGTGCGGGGTAGCCCGACCAGGGCAGAGGTGGGCGGCTGGTGGTCGACGCGACGGGCCGCGTCGAGCGCCGCACCCGCGTCCAGGATGCCCCACCCGAGGTCGGGCGTCCACGTCGTGCCCGCGGGGCGCTGGGCGGTCTGCTTGATCGCGCGGATGACCTCCGCCGCGCTCATCGCCGGGTTCAGATGGCGGATCAGGGCGGCGACCGCGGCCACCATCGGGGTGGCCATCGAGGTCCCCTGGAGGTACGCGTAGCGGGAGTCGCCCAGGAAGGTGGTGCGGCAGCTGGTGCACGGCGGCAGCAGGGGTGGCCCGACCGAGCCCGTGTCGATGCTGGTCAGGTTGCCCGGGAAGGCCCCGAAGATCCCGTGGGGCCCGCCGTGGTCCGAGAAGGAACCGTAGGCGGCGATCGAAATCTGAGTCCCGCTGCCGGCGAAGCTGGCCCGCTGGTTGGCGAAGTTGGCGGCGGTCACCGTCAGTCCCTTGCCCTGGTCGATCAGGGCTCCGGTGCCGGTCGGCTGGAGCACGTTGGCCGGATCGCCCTGCTCGGTGGTCGGCTGGTCCGCGGCGGCCGCGGCCAGCACGACGTTGTGCGAGTAGGCGTAGTTGATGGCGTCGACCTCGGCGTGTGACGCCGGCTGGGCCCCGTCGGTCCCGAAGCTCATGTTGATGGCGCCCGCGCCGCGGTTGGTGGCGTCGACTATGGCCTGCGACACGCTGGCGTCGGAGAGGTCGCTCTTTTCCACCAGCAGCGTGCAGTTAAGCCCGGCACCGGCCAACCCGATGGCGTTGTTGGAGCCGGCGCAGGCGATCGAGGCGACGTGGGTGCCATGACCCACCTGATCCGTCGTGGCCGGTCCGTCGTTGGCGTTGGAATCGAAATCCGAGGCTGCATTGATCTTGCCCTGGAACTCGGGGTGGGTGCCGTCCACGCCCGTGTCGATCACGGCCACGACCGCGCCGTCGCCCTGGGTGATGTCCCAGGCGCGGGGAAAGTCCTCGCGCGCCGGCCACCACTCCACGGGCGTTCCCGGCGGGGTGCCAGAGCTGGTCTCCCCGAGCGTCAGCGCCGGGTCGTTGGGAAGCAAGCGCAGCTGGGCCCGATGCTCGCGCTGAATCGCGCGAATGCCAGGGTCGGCGGCGCGCAGACGGCGAGCGAAGGTCGCGAACGACACCCCGGGCGTGGGACGCACGGTCACCAGTCCGATCTCCGGGACCTCGGGACCATCGCGGCGAGCGCCCGTGCGGGCCAGGAAGGCGTTCAGGGCCGACGCGCGCGCCCGCGAGCCGGGGGGCCGAGGCCCGGGCGCCCGATGGCCGCGCGCTGGGGGCCCCGGTGGGACGCCCACCGACACGAGCACGCGACCGGTGAGGCGGCTGCTCGCGAGGCGACTCCCGGGGACGTTCGCCGCCAGCGCCGGCCTGGCCGCGGCCGCCACCAACACGGTCGCGAGCAGCCCCGAAGCGATCAGGATCGCAACCGCAAGCCGCCCGTTACCCCCGGGCCTGTTCACCGAGCCGCCCTCCGTGTGAGCCGAGTGTGACTAGAACCCTAGAGCGAACTTGGCTTCTTCGGACATTTTCTCGGGCGACCAGGGGGGCGTGAAGACCATCGTCGAGTCCACCGACTCGACGCCCTCGAGCTCGCCGACGAACTCCTCGATCTGCTCGGAGACCTGGGGGCCGATCGGGCACCCGGGCGAAGTGAGTGTGAAGGTGACGTGCACGTGGCCTGCCTCCACCTCGACGCCGTAGATGAGCCCGAGCTCGACGAAGTCCAGGCCCAGCTCGGGGTCAATGACGTTGGTCAGGGCCTCGTTGACCTCTTCGGGCGTCACCTGCTGGGGTTCGGGCGTAGTCATTGGGTTGAGTCTAGTGGGCGCGCGTGGGCGTTCCGGGTGGCCGCGCGTGGGCGTTCCGGGTGGGCGCGCGTGGGCGTTCCGGGTGGGCGCGCGTGGGCGTCCCCGGGATCCAGGTCCGAGCCGCGTTGGTGCTAGCGTCCGGTCATCGTCTCCTTTGACGAACACACGCGTGTGCTGCGCTGCTGCGGAGACGAAGATCGGTCGACCCAGAGCCTGCGGCGCGGTCCGCTGTCTCGCGCCCTCCGAGGCGAGGACCACCTCACGGTGGACCTCTCCGAGCTCGTGTTCGCCGACACGTCACTGATGCTCGACCTGGTGATGCTCGCCCGGCGGCTGGGCAAGCGCGAGCGCATCATGCGCATGCGGGGCGCACAGCCCCAGATCCAGCGCCTGATCGAGCTGCTGGGAGTCCATCGGCTTCCCGGCATCGCCGTGGATGGCCTGGATCCCGGTTCCGCGATGTCAGTCGGCCGGTGGCGCATGCCCGCGCGCATGCGTCTGGGCGGGCCGCGGCGCCGCGATCGCCGTCCGTGATTCTGCTGGCGCTCGTCGTCCTGCTCATCGCCATCCCGGTCGCGGAGATCTTCGTGATCATCAAGGTCGGCGAGGCGATCGGAGTCCTACCCACGATCGCGCTGCTGCTCGCCGACGCGCTGGTGGGGGCCTGGCTGATCCGCTCCCAGGGGCGGGCCGCGTGGCGCCGGTTCAACCAGGCCCTGGCCGAGGGGCGCGTGCCGGCCCGGGAGGTGCTGGACGGCGTCCTGGTCATCTTCGGGGGCGCCCTGCTCATCGCGCCCGGGTTCCTCACCGACATCGTGGGCGCGGTGTTCTTGTTCCCCCCGACGCGCGCCCTCCTGCGCCGGCGCCTGGTGCGGCGGATGACGCGGGGGTTGTGGGGAGTGGGTTGGCGGCGCTTCGGGAGCTCGCGGTCAGCTCGCTCGCGCCGCAGGGGCGATGACGGCGACGTCGAGGGAACGGCCGTCGAGGTCGAGAACCGCGACCTCCTGCCGTGAGCGAACCGCCCGAGAGCGGGGCCCCCGGGGCCGAGGCGAGCGGGGCCCCCGCGAGCGTGGTCTCCGGGAGCCTGACCGCCGCCGATGAGGCAGCGCGTGCTCCGGCCCAGGCCGGGTTTGGCGACCGGCTGACCTTCTCCTTCGGAGCGAACGACGGTCGGGCGTGCGGGGTCGCCGAGTTCGAATTGGACGTGGGGAACCAGGGGCAGCCCCGGGCCCGTGGGCACGCACTTCTCTTCTGGGAAAGACGCCTGGCGGCGTCGGCGAGTCGGCCGCTGGGGGCGCCGGCCGGCGGCTGGGAAGCGCTGAGCGTCAGCATCGCCGGACTCGAGACCGCGGTGTTGGAGCCGCTGGCCCGATGGTCGTTGGGCTTCCGCGACGAGCGCGGCGACGGCTTCGACCTGGAGTTCGCGGCGCTGGGCGCGCCCGCGGTGATCGACCCAGCCTCTGCCTTCGCGACCGCCAGCGGACTCGAGGGCTACGAGCAGCTGTGCCGGGTGTCGGGCACCGTGACTGTCGACCGGAGCGCCGAAGCGATCGAGGGCCTGGGCCAGCGGGGTCACCACTGGGGACCGCACGATGCCCGCGGCGCGGAGCTGGTGCGCGACGTGGCCGCCTGGCTGGATCCGGGCACGGCCGTGACCCTGACCTCGATCAGGCCTCGGGGCGCGGGCACGCACGAGGGCGAGGTGACCAGCGCGTTCCTGATCGAGGCTGAGCCCGCCGCGAGCATCGCGCTCGCGGAAGCGCGGCTCTCGACGACCTACGATCGAGATGGACACCCGCTGCGCGCCGGACTCGAATTGTGGCCGTCCGCGGAGGCCGAGTTCCCTCGCCGCCTGGCGGGCGAGGCGATCTGCAGGGGCGCGCTCGAGCTCGAGAGTGAGCAGCTGGAGTACGTGTTCCTGTCCTGGCACATGGAGGGCCGGTCGGGGCTCGGTCGTTACGAGCTTCGCCGCATGACATGAACGCGGGACCGCTCCGCGCCGTGGTGTGCGATTTCGGCGGTGTCCTCACGACGCCCCTGGTGCACGCGTTCGCCGCGATGCAGGCCGACGCGGGCATTCCGCCCGAAGCGCTCGGCCAGGCGCTGGCCGATATCACGGCCGCGGACGGATCCCATCCCCTGCACGAGCTCGAGACCGGGCGGATGACCGAGAGCGCGTTCATGGCCAAGCTCGACGACGCGCTGCACAAACAGCTGGGCCGGCCGGTCGGAATGGTCGATTTCGGTGCACGCTACTTCTCACACCTGTACGCCAACGACGCCGTGATCGACTACATGCGCGCACTGCGCGAGCGCGGCTACCGGATGGCACTGCTGACCAACAACGTGCGCGAATGGGAGCCACGCTGGAGGGCGATGCTGCCGGTCGACGAGATCTTCGAGCTGGTCATCGACTCGGCGTTCGTGGGCATGCGAAAGCCCGATCCTGCGATCTACGAGCTGACGCTCGAACGCCTCGGGCTGCCCGCGAGCGAGTGCTTGTTCATCGACGACATCGAGGTCAACTGCGAAACCGCTACGAACATGGGTATGGCGGCCGTGCGCTTCTCCAGCACAACCCAGACGCTGGAAGAGGTGGGAGCCCTGTTGCGCGAGCGCGGGACCGCAGGCGCGCCCTGACCGCTGGGTACCGACCGGGCGGCGGCGCCGAGCGGGCTACGCGACCCAGCGCCAGGTCGCAAACCGGGCCGAGCAGTAGGCGAGCCCGAGCGTGAAACCGGCGTACGTCGCCAGACGAAGCCGCCGTCGGTCCTGCAGTGCGATGGCCAGCCAGACGAAAAGCGGGAAGGCCACCGCGACATAGCGGATCGAACCGTTCAGCGGACCGATGTCGCGGGGGGTTGAAAGGGAAGGGGCCAATGACGCGATCGCGTAGGCGCCGTAGGCCGCGGGGAGCGTCCAGAAGGAGCGCACCGCGATGCCGACAGCGGCCGCGGCGAACACGAAGAGCCCCGTCTTCTGGGCGGCCGAGCCGAGCCCGTGCCCGCCGGCGCCCACCGCGGTCCAGGTCGTCTTCAGCGCTGTCCACGCCCCGAGCCCGAGGGCAGAGAAGGGACCATCGAACCGGCGTCCGAAGTAGCTCTCCTGCGAGGTCCACGCCGTGAACGGGTCGTTGAAGGTGCGCCACATTGCGTAGGCCACGATCGCGCATCCGAGCGGGACCAGGGCAAGCCACCAAGCGTCGGCGCGCAGCCGGTAGCGCGGGCGCAGCGCGTTCGCGGCGCGATCCGGCGACCGGTCCTCGCGGGGACCGTAGAGATAGAGCAACACGAGCGGAACCAGCAGCGTCACGCCGACGTTGCGGGTGGCGGCCGCCAGCGCTCCGAGCACGCCCGCCCACAGCCAGCTCCCGCGTCGCGCGGCCAGGAACGAACCCACAGACAGCAGCAGGAACAGCCCCTCGCTGTAGACAGCGGAGAAGAACAGCGAGGCGGGAAACAGCGCGACGAGCCAGATGGTGATCCGGCTCGCGGAGGGGCCGGCCTCGAGCTCGGCGAGGCGACCGAGCAGGAAGAGGCCGCCCAGGAACGCGACCAGGGATATCAACACCCCGACCAGGACGGGCGAGGCCCCCAGGACGCGGTCAACTCCGCCGACGAGCAGCGGGTAGAGCGGGAAGAAGCCCGCCTGCTTGGCTGACGTGTACCCGTGCTGGGCGATCTGCACGTAGTAGATCGAGTCCCACCGCATGGCGGGCGAGCCGAGAACCTCGCCCGCATCGCCGAGCGTGGCGGTCACGTTGGTGGGGTCGGCCCGGGCCCGCCAGCCGCTGTATCCGAGCGCGACCATCGCCGGCACGCCGACGCCCCACACGACGGCGCGCGACGCGAGCACGGCCCACGCGGCATCGCGCAGGCGCCCGCCGGCGCGCAGCGCCGTCAGCCGGCGGGGGACGGACAGGGCGCTGGCCACCGGCGCACGATAGCCAGGGACCCGCCAGCCAGCCTCAGCAGGCGCGCCCCGCGTCGAGATTTGGCCGGGCCCAACCGCGCGGACAGACCGACCGACCCCGACCGGCGGTCCTAGTTGTCCGAGCCCATCCGGTCCCAGAGGTAGAGCTCGAGGCACTCCGTCGCCAGCTGCGCGCAGCGCTCCCGGGACAGTCGGGGCAGCACGGTCTCGAGCGCCTGCTCCTCGGCCACGCCGGCCTGGAACGCCTCCTCACCGCGAAAGCCGGCGGCGATCTTCAGCGCCTCGCGGCGGTTCTCTCCCAGCGACGGGAAAACATTGAGCAGGAAGTCGGAGTTGGGGACGGGGTGCCCCACCTCCAACGAGGCGTGCCATGCCGCCAGCATCGAGAGATCGTCTTCGTCGAGGTCTGCGACGGCCTTGGCGTAGTGGCTGACGAGCTCGCCGTCGGGAATCTCGTCCACCCACGCCCGCACGACCTCACCGACCAGCTGGCGGCGCGCCTCGCGGCCGATCGACTCGGCGATGACACGGATCGCATCCTGGGGTTCAATGAAGCAGAGGGGCATCGCAGCTCCCGTGCGCTCGCTGGACTTTCGACGACGGCGCACACTGTAGGAGGCCCGGTGGACGGCAAGAGATACGTGGCCCTAGAGGCCGAGCGCGCGCTCGATGACGCCGGCCTCGGGACCGCCGGCGGCGTGGTCGTCAGCCACGCCGACCGTTGCCCGGGTGCCGCGTGACCAGTTCCACAGCGCGAGATCCAGCGCCTCGACCGGCACCTCCGCGGCTTGCGCCAGCGCGGCGGCTCGGCGTTCGAGATGCACGCGATCACCGATGGCGAAGATCCGCTTGGCGGCCGCCAGCACCTCGTCCCCTCCGCCCAGGGCCAGCGAGGCGGGCCGCAACTCGTACAGTCCCAGACGCCCCAGCGTGACCAGCAGGTCATAGCGTCCGCCACGGCCCAGCCCGGGGAGCGCCAGGCGCTCGAAGACCCGGTCGAAGCGCCGGTCGGGACCCCAGCTCGGGTCCCCCGAGAAGGCGGCCTGCTGGGAGCCGGCGCGGCCGTACCAGGCCCGATAGGCCTCCAGGGTCGCGGTGCCACGGCGCGGATCGTGGCTGGTGCGCGGCCCGAGCGCGATGTCGTCGAGCACCGGCAGGCCGCCAGCCTCCCAGGCGGGCCAGGCGGCGCGGATACCCGCGAAGGGGTCCGCCGCATCCTCCAGCGGCGACAGGTACACGATCAGGAACACCAGCGCGGTGGCACGCTCGCGATCGGAGTCGGCCGCGGCCTCGGCGTAGAGCCCGGGTGGCGCTGCGGCCAACGCGGACAGGCGCGCCGCGGCGAAGCGCAGCTCCTCGGACAGGCGGCGAGCGTCTGCCGATGCCCTCAGGCCGGGGACCAGACCGCAGTGATAGCCGTCGGCCGGCGCCCGGGACGCGTGGCTGACTCGGAGCGCTCGCTGCGCCAACCCCGCCCCCGAGGACGGTCGCCCCGCCGGAGTCCGCCGGCCCACCGCCGCGCGGCGCCCCGGCCCCGCGCGCCCGGCGCGAGCTCCGCCCGGCGGTCCCGCCAGTTCCTGGCTGCAGACGGGACAGCGCTCGACGAACCGGTTGTGGCGGCAGAAGGTGGGCACCGGCGCGCCGAGTTTAGTCTCGGGAAGCGCCGGTGCCCTGGCCGGCGTCTCTCAGTGACCGATGAGCTGCTTGCGCACGGTGAAGTAGCCCGGGCGAGGGCTGCCGTTCGGGTTCATGAGCCCAGCGTCGAAGCGCACATGCGGCCCCGACCCCGTCCACTGGAATATGTAGAGGCGGTCGATCTTGCTGTTGGCGTTGGCCAGCTTGAACATGTAGCTGAGCGCCTTGGCCGCGCGCTTCTCGCCCGAATGGTGCTTGTTCGGGAACGAGTGCCCGAACTTGACGATGCCTCCGGTCTCGGTCAGCCACAGCTTCCCCGGAACCGCGGCGGAGACGGCCCGCGTCGTCTTGTTCTGGAAGCGGTTCGTGTCGGTGTAATTGTGCAGGCCCCAGAGGTGGGGCATGTGCTTGACCGCCTTCTTGAAGTCACTGATGTACTTCAGCGTCGCGCTCAGGTGCTGGGAGTCGAGCACGTCGAGACCCACGACCGTGCAGCCGCTGCAAACGCCCAGCAACGCGTCGTAGAACGCGGCCGACTGCTGGGCGGTGGGGCTGTGGAACTTGAACGGGCCCGCACTGACGTTACCGCGGTTGACCTCGTTCCACGGCTGGTATTCCGTGACGCCGGGAAACGCCTTGATGAACTTCTTGACGTCGTCGGTGTACGTGTGCACGCTCGGGATGTGCGTGGGGGTGCGTTGGGAGTGATAGAAGGACACCAGCGGCTCGATGTTCTGCGCCTTGGCCGCCGCCAGCCAGTCCCGGGTCGCCGCGACCGCGCGCGAGTCGTTCATCACGTCGTAGGCCACGATGAGCCGCGCGATCTTCGGATGCAGCGCCTGGAAGAGCGGGCTGGCGAACATCGAGGCCTGCTGGTCGCCGATGCCGGTGATGTAGGCCTGGCCCGATGACGGCAGTCCCAGCAGCAGGGCAATGGGCAGAACGAACAGCGCGAGGCGGCGATATGACAAGACGATCAACCCCTCCGGCGGTTGGTGACAAGGTGACAGCGGGTCGCGTGGGGCGGCGAAACGGGGAGCACCCTCGACCACAGGGCCTGCGCTACCCGCTCAAGAACAGCCCCACAGGGCACAAACAGGTTAGACGGCCCGTGGTTGCGCAGCGTGCCCCGGGGTCCGCCCACCGGGCGCGACAGGTTAGACGGCCCGGCGGCGCCCGGCACCGCCGGCGCTGGGCTCGGCCTGAATCCCGTAGTTGGCGTGGCGGGGTGGGCCTTCCGGCCCCTCGTCCGCGGGTTCGACGTTGCCGGTGTGAATCGGCTCGCGGTAGTCCAGCCCCGCCAGGTAGCGGTCGGCCACCCGCGCGGCCTGACGGCCCTCGTTGATCGCCCACACGATCAGCGACTGCCCCCGGCGGGCGTCGCCGGCCGCGAACACCCCGGGTACCGAGGTCGTGTACGGCGACCCAGCCACGTTACCCCGCTGGTCGCGCTCCACTCCGAGCTGGTCGAGCAACGGCTGCTCGGGGCCCAGGAAGCCCATCGCCAGCAGGACCAGCTCGGCCGGAATCTCGAACTCAGTTCCGGGCACCGGCGCGAACGGAGGCTCGGGCTCGGCCCGGGCGACCCGCAGCGCCGCGACCCGGCCGGCGCCGTCGTCGGTCAGCGAGAGCGTCGTCACCGAGTAGTCCTGCTCGCCGCGGCCGACGCTCTGGGCCTCCTCCATCGCGTAGGAGAGGCGGAACTTCTGGGGCCACAGCGGCCACGGCGTGCGGTCGTCGGGCCGGTGCGCCGGCGGCTCGGGGAGCAACTCGAGCTGCGTGACCGACACGGCTTGCTCTCGGATGGCGTTGCCGACGCAGTCGGCGCCGGTGTCGCCTCCGCCGATGACCACCACCCGCTTGCCGGCGGCCGTGATCTCCCGCACGGGCGGGGGATCGGTGGCCGGGCGCAGGCCGGTGACCTCACGCGCGACCCAGCGGTTACGCGCGTACAGGTAGTCCATGGCGAAATCGATGCCCTCCAGCTCGCGCCCGGGCACGGGCAGGTCGCGCGGTATCCGCGACCCGGTGGCGATCACCACGGCGTCGAAGCGCTCGCGCAGCTCCTGGGCCGGCACGTCCACTCCCACGTCGACCCCGCAGCGAAGCTCGACGCCCTCGGCGACGAGCTGCTGGACCCGGCGCTCGACGATCTCCTTCTCGATCTTGAAGTCGGGCACGCCGAACCGGCACAGGCCGCCCGCGGCCTCGTCACGCTCGAACAGCACCACCCGATGGCCCGCCCGGCGCAACTGCTGGGCCGCGGCCATGCCAGCCGGTCCGGACCCGATCACCGCGACGCTGCGTCCGGTCTCCACCGACGGCGGCTCGGGCTTGACCCATCCCTCGTCCCACGCGCGGTTGATGATCGAGTTCTCGATCTGCTTGATCGTGACCGAGTCGCCCTCGCGGATCTCGAGCACACATGCCGCTTCGCAGGGCGCCGGGCACAGGCGGCCGGTGAACTCGGGGAAGTTGTTGGTGGCATGCAGCTGGCGAATCGCGTCCTGCCAGCGGTCGCGATAGACGAGGTCGTTCCAATCGGGGATCAGGTTGCCGAGCGGGCACCCGTTGTGGCAGAAGGGAACTCCGCACTCCATGCAGCGGGCCCCCTGGCGCTGGAGCTCGGGCACCGGCGCTCCGAGCAGGAACTCGTTGAAGTCGCCGACGCGCTCGCGCGGGTCACGCTGGGGACCACGCCCGCGCTGGATCTTCACGAACGCGCCAAGTTCACCCATGGCGAAGACTCCTCGCCGGGGCACGGCCCGGGCGGGCGGATCCCGTCCCCATGCGCTACTCCCCGTCGCCCTCGCGGATCCGTCGTGTCCCGACCACGTCAGTTGTCCCTCCCACCCGGTGCTCGGCCCGCCGCCGGCTAGGCGGCCTGGGCCGCCTCCTCCTCGGCCTGCTGGGCAAGCACGCGCTTGTAGTCGCGCGGGAAGACCTTGACGAACTTCTCCAGCGCCACCATCCAGTTGGCCAGCAGGCGCGCCGCGACCGGCGATCCGGTGCGCCGCTCGTGCTCGGCGATGATCTCGTGCAACTCGATCGCGTCCGCCTCGTCCGGGCTCTCGAGGTCGACGATGGCGAGGTTGCAGCGCTCCTCGAAGGTCCCGTGCTCGTCGAGGACGAAGGCCAACCCGCCGCTCATGCCGGCGGCGAAGTTGCGCCCGGTGGGGCCGAGCACGACGACCCGGCCTCCGGTCATGTACTCACAGCCGTGGTCGCCGACGCCCTCGACCACGGCGCAGGCGCCCGAGTTGCGTACGGCGAAGCGCTCACCGGCCAGCCCCCGGAAGTACGCGCGCCCGTCGGTGGCGCCGTAGAGCACCGTGTTTCCGATGATCACGTTCTCCTCGGCCCGGAAGGTCGCGGCCTCCGGCGGCCGCACCGCCAGAATGCCCCCCGACAGACCCTTGCCGGTGTAGTCGTTGGTGTCGCCGTAGAGCGTGAAGCTCACGCCGGGAGCGAGCCAGCCCCCGAAGCTCTGCCCCGCCGACCCGCCGAAGCGCACGCGGATGCACTCCTCGTCGAGCCCTTCGGCGCCGTGGCGGCGGGTGATCTCACTCGACAGCAGCCCGCCCACGCAGCGATTGACGTTGCGAATCGGGAATTCGAGCTCGACCGTGGTTCGTTCCTCGAGGGCCGGTCGGGCGTGCTCGATGATCTGCCAGTCCAGCGCGTCCTCCAGCACCGGCGGAGGAGGCTGCACGCGGCGGCGGGGCGCGCCCTCGGGAAGCTCCTCGACCGCCAGTATCTGCGAGAGGTCGACGCCTCGCCCCTTCCAGTGGTCGATGGCCTCGTCCGCCTCCAGCAGGTCGGTGCGCCCGATCAGCTCGTCCATCGAGCGCAAGCCCAGGGAGGCCAGGATCTCCCTGACCTCCTCGGCCACGAAGAAGAAGAAGTTGATCACGTACTCGGGTAGCCCCCCGAACCGCTTGACCAGCTCCGGGTCCTGGGTCGCGATGCCAACCGGACACGTGTTCAGGTGGCAGGCGCGCATCATGATGCAGCCCATCGCGATCAGCGGCGCCGTCGAGAAGCCCATCTCGTCGGCCCCCAGCATCGCCGCGATGGCGACGTCGCGACCGGTCTTGAGCTGACCGTCGGTCTGGACCACGATCCGCGAGCGCAGGTCGTTGCGCAACAGCGTCTGCTGGGTCTCGGCCAGCCCGATCTCCCACGGCACACCGGCGGCCTGGATCGAGGACAGCGGCGACGCGCCGGTCCCGCCGTCGTGACCGGAGATGAGGACGTGGTCGGCGTTGGCCTTCGACACGCCGGCCGCCACCGTCCCCACGCCGACTTCGGCCACCAGCTTGACCGATACGCGCGCCCGGGGGTTCGCGCAGCGGAGGTCGTAGATGAGCTGCTTGAGGTCCTCGATCGAGTAGATGTCGTGGTGCGGCGGCGGCGAGATGAGCCCCACGCCCGGCGTCGAGTGGCGAATCCACGCGATGTAGGGGTCGACCTTGTGCCCGGGCAGCTGCCCGCCCTCGCCGGGCTTGGCGCCCTGGGCCATCTTGATCTGCAGCTCGTCGGCGTTGACGAGGTAGTGGATGGTCACCCCGAAGCGCCCCGACGCCACCTGCTTGATCGCCGAGCGGCGCCAGTCGCCATTGGGATCGCGCTCGTAGCGTCGCGGGTCCTCGCCGCCCTCGCCGGTGTTCGAGCGCCCGCCGATGCGGTTCATGGCGATCGCCAGCGTCTCGTGCGCGGGAGTGGAGAGCGAGCCCAGGCTCATCGCACCGGTGGCGAAGCGCTTGACGATCTCGCTCGCGGGCTCGACCTCGTCGAGCGAGATCGCGGCCTGATCGTCGCGGATCTTCAGCAGCCCGCGCAGGGTGGCGCGGCGCGCCGCTTCCTCGTTGATCTGGCGCGCGTAGACGCGGTAGCGCTCTCGCGCGTCGGGGTTCTCGTACGCGGGCTGGCCGCTGCCGCTGCCGCTGCCGTTGCCGTTGCCGTTGCGCACGGCGTGCTGCAGAGCGGCAATCGTCTCGGGGTTCCACATGTGGTGCTCGCCGTCGCGGCGCCAGGCATAGACGCCGCCGACCGGCAGCAGATCCCCGTCCGGCCGCGGGTAGGAGCGTCGGTGACGATCCAGCGCCTCGCGGGCGAGCACGTCCATGCCGATGCCGCCGATGCGTGACGCGGTGCCGGTGAAGTGGCGGTCGATGAGCTCCTTCTCGAGCCCCACGGCCTCGAAGATCTGCGCCCCGCAATAAGACTGGATGGTCGAGATGCCCATCTTGGAGATCGTCTTGAGCAGGCCCTTGCCGATTGCCTTGACGACGTTGCTCGACGCGAGCTCGAGGTCGAGGCCATCGGACAGGAGGCCATCAGCAACCAGCTCCTCGAGCGTCTCGAACATCAGATAGGGGTTGATGGCGCTCGCGCCGTAACCGACAAGCGTCGCCATGTGATGGACCTCGCGAGGCTCACCAGACTCGAGTACGAGTCCCACCCGCAGGCGGGTGCCCAGGCGCACCAGCTCGTGGTGGACCGCTCCCACCGCCAGCAGGGAAGGAATCGCGGCGCGATCGGGACCCAGCGCGCGGTCGGACAGGATCACGATGTTGATACCGAGTGGGACGCAATCGCGAGCCTCGTCGCACACCTCGGCCAGCCGCCGGCGCATGCCCGCGACTCCGTCGGCGACGGGCCAGGTGATGTCGATCGTGTGGGCCTCGAAGATGTCGTTGGAGACGTGACGCAGG
>DASZHF010000229.1:0-19592 GCA_035938095.1 Solirubrobacteraceae bacterium | reverse complement strand
CGGCCGGCCGTGACCGAAGCACACCAGACTGGGCTCGAGCTCCACCAGACGCCGGATCGAGGCGCGGTTGCGCGCCGGGTCGGGGGTGAAGATCGTCTTTGGCTCCTTGAGGCCGGGTATGCCCGTGAAGGTGTCCATGTTGCACAACACGTCGCCCAGGACGAGCACGCGATCGCGTTCTCGCCAGTAGGCGACGTGACCGGCCGAGTGACCGGGTGCTTCCAGCACCGTGAAGCCGGCCACCTCGTCTCCTTCGCGCAGCCGGCGGGCCACCGGGTGAGGCGGGCCGAGCCAGAAGCGGGTGATCAACCGGTTGATCGGATGGTCGGGCTGGCGCAGCGGGATCGTGCCCTGCTCCATGTCGTCTGCGTCGGCCGCCCCACACCACAACGGGAGGCCCAGCGCCTCGCAGACTTCGTGACTGGCGCCCTGATGGTCCGGGTGAGCGTGGGTCAGCGCGTGCGCGCTCACCTGCCGCCCGCGGAGCTGGCGCAGGATGCGCCTTCCCGCCCGGCGCGTCGCCGCATCGACGAGGACATCGCCCATCAGGTACACGTTGATTCCGTCTGGCGGGAGCCCTCCAAGCTGCCACAGTCCATCCGCCAGCTGCTTCATGGCACAACCCTATCCGCAGGCCTGGGGAGGGCGTTGCCTGTTGCCACGCGGGTCGGCCCTTGGTAGGTTCTTACTAACCGGCAGTTAGGGAGGCACGAGGCATGCTCGGCGGCAGGCTGGTGCAGTCGTCGCCGGGAACGCAGGGGTAGATGTCAGTCAGGCAGGGGTCGATCCACTCACATCAGGGGCAGGTACGCGTGCTCGCCTGCGTGATCGCGTTCGCCCTTATCGGTGCGCTCGCGCCCACGGCTCGCGCGGCGGTGGCTCCTCCGGCGCTGTCGGCCGATCGCAGTGGCTCCGACATCGCCTCGGCGTACGGCAGCGGAGTGTTCGGCGCCTGGACGGTCGACGGGTTCGGGATGCCCGCCTACCGCTACACGCTCGATCAGCAGACCTCGCCGGCGGCGGTCCAACCCGAGCTGGCGGGCCGGCGCGACGCCTGGCACCAGCTCGGCAACGGCCGGGCGCTGGCCGACGCCTTCAACCGCGGCTACGTCCAGCTGTGGAGCCAGGACCGCATCTATCAGTGGACCAACTATTACGACGGGGCCCATCAGCACTTCGCGGGCGGCTACGGCTACCTCAACGTCGACGGCCACGCCTACAGCACGCTCTATGACGATCGCCCCGCGGGCGCGGCCACCCAGCGCGACTTCGGGATCGGGTACTACGCCAAGCAGATTCAGGTGGGGGGAATCGACGTGCAGGAGAAGGTCTACCCACCGCTCGGCGACGACCCACTGCTCCTGCACGACGTCACGCTGACCAACAGCTCCTCGACGAGCAAGCACGTGGCCTGGTTCGAATACTGGGACGTCAACCCGTACATCCCGGGCATCCACAGCGACCGCTCACTGGCCGCCCCGGCGTACGACGCGGCGACCCAGACCCTGTCGGTGGCCCAGCTGCCCAGCGGGCAGGACACCGACCCGCTGAGCATCTTCGCCGCCGCTCTGTCCGGCCCGGTCGACGGCTTCGACACCGATGCGAGCGCCTTCTTCGGGCCCAGCAGCGGCGACGGCGGCCGCGCGTCGCCAGCGGCCGTGGTCGCCAACCACCTCAGCGGCTCCATCGCCCCACCCAGTCCGGGCGGCGGAAGCGACGGATCGACGATGTTCGCCTTCCGCTCGCCGGTCACGCTGGCGCCCGGTCAGACGGTCACGCTGCGTTACGCCTACGGATATGGGCATCCCAGCCAGATCCCCACCTTGGTGAGCCGCTACCGGGCCGCAAGCGATCCGTTCACCGCCAGCGAGCACGCTTGGAGCCGTTACCTGCCCCAGTCCTCCTTCGGCTCGCAGTACGCGTGGCTGTCGCGCGAGTTGCAGTGGGACGCCTACATGGTGCGCTCGGGCGCGACCTACGAAGAGGGGTGCGGGCACCACATCATCTCCCAGGGCGGCTACTACCAGTACGACAACGGCTTCCAGGCCGCGTTTCGAGATCCCCTGCAGCACATGCTGCCGATGATCTACGCCGACCCGGGTCTGGCCCGCGAGGTGCTGCTCTACTCGGCCCACGAACAGCCCCCCGGCGGTGCGGTTCCCTGGGGCATCATTCCCCTATGCCAGCGCTTTGACCTGGGCACCTCCAACGACCTCGACCTGTGGCTGCTGTGGGCGGCCAGCGAGTACGGGCTGGCCAGCCGCGATCTTCAGTTCTTCGACCAGCCGGTCACCTATTTCGACGGCTCCAGCGGCTCGTTCTGGGACCACCTGAAGCTCGCCTATCAGCACCAGGAGTCGCAGCTCGGTCCCCACGGGGACTACGTGACCGGCGCCACCGGCGACTGGTCGGACTTCTCCACGCAGTTCCTGCAGATGACCGAGTCGACCCTGGTCACGGCCCAGCTCGCCTATGTCTACCCGCGCCTGGCCGAGCTCGCCGACGCGCGCGGGGACCATGCCTTCGCCCAGCAGCTGCGCGCCACCGGCGCGCGCGACCTCGACACCGTGCGCCGGGAGTGGACCGGTCAGGGCTGGTACTCGCGCGGGTACTCGGGGGCGCGGCAGCTCGGGCAGGGGGCCATATTCGGCGAGCCCCAGCCCTGGGGGATCCTGGCCGGCGCGCCCACCGGGTCCCAGGCCGGGACGCTCGTCGCCAACATCCGCCGCTACCTGCAGGGCGTCGGCGCCCCGGCGGCGCTCCACGGTCCGGCCAAGATCGGCTCCTCCCAGTCACCCGCGGCCAGCGACCCCGGCGTCACCGAGCAGAGCGAGCCGCCCATAGGCCAGTTCGTCGGCACCAATAACGCCGTTTGGGTGGGCGGGTCCTGGTACGCGATCAACGGGGCGCTGACGTGGGCGCTGGCCCAGCTCGCGGGAACGGTGCCTCACGCCATCGACTACGCGTTCGACGAGTTCCTGCGCAACACGCTGACCGCCCACGCGACCGCCTATCCCAGCCACTGGGATGGGGTGATATCGGTCGACGACGTGTGCCGGTCCTTCTACTCGGCCAACCCCGAGATTTGCGGAACCGGCCTCAGCACCAACTACGAGGGACAGATCATGCATCAGCCCGCGTGGTCGCTATTCGATGCGATCAGGCTGGTCGGGATCGACCCGGTCCAGGACGGCTACCAGGTGACGCCCCATCTGCCCATGGCCACCTTCTCGTTGCGCCTGCCCGAGGTCGGCGTCGCCTCGCAACCCGGGCTCCTGCGCGGCTACGTTCGTCCCCAGCAGGGCGCCACGTTGCGCATGCACGTCGCCGCGCCACCGGACTCCGACCTTGCGAACCTGACCGCATTTGCCAACGGGCGCGAGGTGCCTTCCTCGGTGCAGCACGGCCTGCTGGTGTTCGACCTCCCCGCCCCCGCCGGTCAGGCCGCCGACTGGGCCGTGGCTGCCCCGGGCGCCGCGGCCGCAGCTCCGGGCGCCCGCACCCAATGCGTGGCGGGCCGCCACTTCCGGGTCCGCCTCGGCGTCGCCCATCGCCGGCTGCGCCGGGCGACCGTGTACGTCAACGGGCGCCGCTTTCGCGTCGTCAGCGGGCGTCGCTTGCGCCGCGCGATAGACCTGCGCCGGCTGCCCGCAGGAGTCATCCGCCTCCGCGTCGTGCGGGTGACGCGGGCCGGAAAGCGGATCACCACCACGCGCACCTACTACCCGTGCGGCCCGCACGGCAGGACCCGCGCACACGGTAAGCGCCGCCCCGGCCGCGGGCCAGCGCGCCGGCACGCGGCGTGACGGCGGCGGGCTTCAGGCGGCTGCTGCTCGGCGCGGGCGTCCTGACCGCCTGCCTCGGGAGCGCCCCGGCGGCCCGCGCCGCGGCCTCGACCCAGGTCACCGCCCCACCGGCGCTGTCGGCCGACCAGTCGCCCGCGGACATCGCCTCGACCCGGGGCAGCGGCGTGTTCGGACAGTGGACGGTCGACGGATTCGGGATGCCCGCCTACCGTTACCAGGTCGACGAGACCCGGGACCCGCGGGCCGCGCAACCGGAGCTGGCCGGAGCCACTCGCGCCCAGCACCAGGTCGGCAACGACCACATCGTCGCCGCAGCGTTCAACGACGGCTACACCCAGCTCTGGAGCCAGGACCGGCTCTCGCAGTGGGCCAACCTCTACCAGCCCTCAAACCAGCACTACGCCGGGGGGTACGGCTATCTGAACGTCGACGGCAAGGTGGCCAGCACGCTGTACCTCGACCGGCCGGCGGGCGCCCCCTTCCAGCGCGATTTCGGCGTGGGCTACTACCGCAAGCAGCTCACCTTCGCCGGCGTCGACGTCACTCAGACGGTCTACGCGCCATTCGGCGACGACCCGGTCCTGCTCGACGACGTCACACTGCGCAACACCACGACCGCGGCCAAGAAGGTGTCCTGGTTCGAATACTGGGACGTCAACCCCTTCGACCAGGCGATCGTCGGGAACCAGACCCGCGGCCTGATGGCGCCGACCTGGGACGCGGCGAGCCGAACGCTCGCCGTTGCCCAGTTCGGAAACGACTACCGCGACACGGCGCAGCTGAGCATCTTCGCTGCCGCCCTGTCGGGCCCGGTCGACGGCTACGAGACCTCGCTCACGCCGTTCTTCGGAAGTGGGGGCCGGGCGGCGCCCACGGAGGTCACTGCGGATCACCTCAGCGGAACGATCGCGCCGGCCAACCCGCCCGGGCAGAACGGCAGCACCCTGTTCGCCTTCCGGGCTCCCGTCACGCTGGCGCCCGGTCAGTCGATCACCCTGCGCTACGTCTACGGCATGGCCCATCCCGAGCAGATCGCGGGGCTGGTGTCCAAGTACCGCTCCGCCGACGACCCCTACGCGGCCAGCGAGCGCTCGTGGGCCCGCTGGCTGCCGCGCGCCGACTTCGGTCCCACCAACACGTGGGTGGCACGAGAGCTCGCGTGGGACGCCTACCTGCTGCGCTCGGCCACGGTCTACGAGGAGCTCTGCGGGCAGCACACGATCACGCAGGGCGGCTACTACGAGTACGGCGACGGCTACAACCTGGGATTTCGCAGCTGGCCGCACTACCTGCTGCCGATCACCTACACCGACCCCGGACTGGCGCGCGAGATCCTGCGCTACTCGATCGACCTTCAGCCGCCGGGGGGCACGGCCAACGGTTACCAATTCCCCTACGGGACGGGCCAGCTGTGCGAACGCGTGGACCTGGGGACTTCGGACGACCTCGACTTCTGGCTGCTCAATGCGGCCGCGGAGTACGGGATGGGGATGCGCGATACCCACTTCTTCGACGAGCAGCTGCCCTTCTACGGGACCAGCGTGAAGGTCAGCGCCTGGGAGCACATCAAGCTCGCGTTCGCCCACCAGGAATCGCTGCTCGGCCCCCACGGCGGCTACCTCACCGGCGCCACCGGCGACTGGTCTGACTTCTCCACGCAGTTCCTGCAGATGACCGAGTCGATGCTGGTCACCGCCCAGCTCGCCTACGCCTACCCGCGCCTGGCCCAGCTGGCCGACCTGCGCGGCGACACGGCGTTTGCCGCCCAGCTGCGCGCCGCCGGCGCCCACGACCTGGCCACGCTGCGCGCGGAGTGGACGGGCAAGGGGTGGTACTCACGCGGCTATTCGGGCAACCGCCAGATCGGTCAGGGCGTGATCTTCGGCGAGCCCCAGCCCTGGGCCATCCTGGCCGGCGCCCCCAGCGCCCCGCAGGCGAACACGCTGGTCGCCAACATTCGCCGCTTCCTTACTGGAGTCGGCGCCCCCGCCTCGCTCGGCGGCCCGGCCAAGAACGGCTCGGCCATCAGCCCGGCGCTCGCCGACCCCGGCATCACCGAGCGCGGGCCCACTCCCGCCAACTCGGTCCTGCCGGTGCCCGACGCGTTCGGGATCGTCCCGCACAACCCCCTGCAGGGTGGGTCGGAATGGCCCGGCGGGGTGTGGTTCGACGTCAACGGGTGGCTTACATGGTCGCTGGGCGAGCTCGACGGCGTCGTCCCGCAGGCCCGCGCCTACGCCTGGGACGAGTACATCCGCAACACCCTCGCGACACACGCCACCGCGTTCCCCGACCACTGGGACGGGACGATCTCCGTCGACGACGTCTGTTTCGCCTACTACTCGAGCACGCCCTCCTACTGCGGCAACGGCCTGTCGTACTCCTACAGCGGCCAGATCACCGAGCAGGCGACCTGGATGGTCATGGACGCGATCCGGCTGGCGGGCATCACTCCGGTCGGTACCGGCTACCGCATCGTCCCGCACCTCCCGATGAACAACTTCTCGCTGCGCCTGCCTCAGATCGGCGTCGCCTCCGAACCGGGCGTGCTGCGCGGCTACCTGCGACCCGAGCAGTCGGGCAGCGTGCAGATGCAGGTCGCGGCGCCGCCCGGCACCGACGTGCATCGGCTGGTGGCCTTCGCCGACGGGCGCCAGGTGCCCTCCACGGTCCAGGACGGACTCGTGACCTTCGCGCTCGCCACCCAGGCGGGCCGGTCGGCGGACTGGGCCGTGGTGGCCCCCGGCACCGCGGCCGCCGGCGGCCCCGGCGCGCGGTGCTCGAGCCGGAGGCGCTTCAACGTACGCCTGGGGCGCGTGCGCTTCCACCTGCGGCGGGCCACGCTGTACGTCAACGGGCGCCGCGTCCGAGGCGTCCGCGGAAGCCCGCTACGGGTCCCGGTCGACCTGCGCGGGCGGCCGCCCGGCACGTATCACGTGCTGATCGCCGGCGTGACGCGCAGCGGTCAGCACGTCACGATCCGGCGCACGTACCACACCTGCGTTCGCAGGCGGACGGGCCCGCACCACACCGGCCGGCCCCACTACCACGGGCGCCGTCACTGACGCCCGGTCTGCCCGCGCGACGATCGACAGCCCCGGCCCGCGATACTGACATCCATGCAGCGGATGAGCGCCCTGCTTAACCGCCTCTACGCGCGGATCCGTCACCGCGATGCATTCCAGGCGGGACGCACGCCGGGCAGCGCTCGCGACCTCGAGGCGTTGCGCGGCCACAAGTACTGCCTGCTCGTCACCTTCCGGCGCTCGGGCGAGCCGGTCCCCACGCCGGTCTGGTTCGGCCTCGACGACGCCGGCCGGGCCTACGTCCGCAGCGAACTCGACACGGGCAAGGTCAAGCGCCTGCGGCGCGACTCGCACGTGCGCGTGGCTCCGTGCACGGTGCGCGGCCGGCCACTTGGTCCTGGCACGGAGGCTGCCGCGCGCATCCTGCCCGCCGAGGAAGAGGGCCGCGCGGAGGCCGCGCTCGCCGCCAACTACGGCCTGGGGCGCCGCGTTTACGAGGGCGTGGGCAGCCGGTTCGGAATGAAGACGGTCTATCTGGAGATCGTGCCCGGGTTCCCCGGCGCGCCCTGACCCCGGCGCGCGATCACGCGGGTGCGGCCAGCGCGCTGCCGGCGTGCACCTCGAACTCGAGCGGGATGTTCCCGCGCACGGCGTTGGAGTACGGGCAGGCCTTGTCCGTTCTCTCCACCAGCCGCTGCGCCGTCTCCTGGTCGAGGTGGGGAAGCTCCACGCGGAGGGTCACCGCGAGGCCCCAGCCTGGGCGGTCCTCTAATGGTCCGAACGCGACCCGGGCGGTCACCGAAGAGTCGTCGGCATTGAGCTTCTTGCCCGCGGCGATGAGCAGCAGCGCATTGTCGAAGCAGCCGGCGTACCCCAGGGCAAACAGCTGCTCGGGGTTGGTGCCCTCCCCGCCCGGCCCGCCGAGCTCGACCGGCGGAACCAGCCTCACCTCCATGTTGCCGTCGGGAGTGCGCGAGATGCCATTGCGACCGCCGCTCGCGGTGGCCTCCGCCGTATAGAGAATCTTCATCGTCGCCTCCGCCTTTCTTGTTGGACCGTGAGCCTAGCCCCTAGCGCCGGCCGACCGGCCGGTGCCCGTTCGACAGCTGCTCCTGACGCAGGCAGCGCCGCTCGATCGGGTTGCGCGTGGTCTTGGTGATCGCGAGATGCCCCCGCTGCGAGGTGGGGGAGAAGCCCTTGTCGCGGTTCCAGTTGAAGCGCAGGCGGTAGTTCAGGATTGCGCCCTCCCTCACGCCGCGTGGTCGCTGGAAGTCCACGCAGGACACCCCGGTGCTGCCCCCACTGAAGCCGCTGGCCGCGAAGATCGTCAGCCTCCGGGCTCCGAAGGACGCCGTCAGCAGGTTGAGCTCGGACTTGCCGAAGTTCTCTCCCCGCGGATCGTGGTGCTGACTGACCGCGTCCTCGATAACGCTGGCGGGCAGCCGGCCCGATCCCAGAATCCGCGCCTGGACCGCGATCAGGACGTGGTCGGGATACAGGACGGCGCCTCCCACCCGGAAGCGAAGCTGGCCCGGCACCGCGAAGATCCTGAAGTCCTGGGATCCCGTGCACGTCCTACCGCCGGCTCCGCGGCCGCTGATGCCCACGTGCCCCGGGTAGGAGCCGCGCTGCGCGATGCGGACCGGCCAGGTCGCGTTGATCACGAGCGGGTTGCTGTGCGGGCCCGCGCCCGGCGGCAGCGTCACCTGCTCGGAGGCCTGGGCCCCGTTGACGAGCGCGACCGGCGGCGCAAGGGCCACGGTCGCGGTCAGACCGGTGAGGTCCTTGGCCGTGCAGCCGGGATCGGCGTGCAGGAAGAAGACGCTCGCCACCAGGCTCACCGGCCGGCCGGCGACCAGGGTCGTGACGCTCCCCAGACGGTCCCCGACCGAGACCTCGAAGCTGTCGGACTGGGCGCGCGCGGCGCCCGGCAACGAGAGCGCCGTGCCGACCCCTACGACCGCAGCACACATCCGGGCCCTGGTCGTCACCGGACCAATGACTACCTATTTAAGGAGGGGGCCGCGCCGTGCCTCGGGTCGGGACCCAGCTGGCTGGGGCACCGCCGGCGCGGCGCCATGGCCAATAGCATCCGCGCCGGAATCACTCCCCGCCGCAACGACTGACGAGTCATTGGCGCGATCGCTCGCCGCACGCAGGCGCACGCTGTTCATCCAGGCACTCACGCGACTGCCTCACGAGCGGGTGCGAGCGGGCGTCGGCGTCGCCCGCTCGGGCGGGGCGGGCGCGCGGGCGTTGAGTCCGCTGCTCTGGTGGCTGGGCCGCGGGCCCGTGCGGGTCGCGGACGGGCCCGCGGCCGGGTTGCGCCTCGCGCGGGCCGACGTGGTCGCGTGTCACATTCAGGCCTTCGGGCTGGTGCGGGGAACGCTCGAGCTGCCCGTGCAGGAGGCGCTGCGGCGCACGCTCGGTCCGGGCGCGACGCTGTATGACATCGGCGCCAACATCGGCTTCTTCTCGCTGCTAGGCGCGCGGCTCGCGGGACCCCGGGGTCACGTGTTCGCCTTCGAACCGCACCCGCAGAGCGCAGCGCTGATTGCCGCGAGCGCGCGCGCCAACGACCTGGAGACGATCACGATCCTGCCGCTCGCCCTCGGGGCGGCCGCCGGGCGCGCGCACCTCCTCGACGTCCGCGAGCCCAGCTGGTCTCACCTGGCCAGCTACGGAGAGCACCCGCAGTCCAGCGGGTCGCTGCCGGTGGAGGTCGCGGCCATCGACGAGCTCCTCGAGCAGGGGCGGATACGCCCGCCCACCGTGGTCAAGCTCGATGCCGAGGGCGCCGAGCTCGACATCCTGGCCGGGATGAGCCAGGCGCTTTCGAGCCACCGCCCGGCGGTCATCTGCGAGCTGCACGCCACCAACGAGCCCTTCGCCGATTTCATGGAGTCGGCCGGCTACGCGGTCGAGAACCTGGATGGCCCCGAGCCCGTGCGCAGCGCCGGACCCGAGGTGCACGTCCTCGCGCTTCCCCGCGCCGCCTGACCCGACGCCCGATCCGAGGTCCGCGCGCCGGCTGACGCCCCGGGCCTAGGACTTGTCGATCTTCTTCCCGCTGGCGGCCACGACGTACCAGTCGGCGCCAAACGCGTGCGAGCCCTCGCCGGTGGTCTGTCCGGCCTGGGAATCGCCGCTGAAGTAGTACAGGGGGTGCCCGCCGTAGGTCACCTGGTGCGTGCCGTCCCGCCGCGTGGTCGTCCCCAGCATGCCCGCGTTCACACCCGAGCCCGCCTGGGCGGCGGCCGATCCGGTGGTGGCCGGGGGCCAGGCCGAGGCGCACGCTCCGTAGCACGTACTCGTATTGCCCTTGTCGCCCTGGAACAGGTACAGCGTGCGGCCCTGGGTGCCGACCACGAACCTGCCCAGCGAGGTCGAGCCCAGCGCGATGCTCAGCCCGGCGCCCTGTGAGGTGGTCGAAGCCGCAGGCTTCGAGCCCGAGCCCCCGTAGGGTCCGCCCCCGCCCCCGCTGCCACTGCTGCCGCCGCCACACCCCGCGGCGGCGAGCAGCATCGCAATCGATCCAACGGCCAGGACTGATCTCACCGGCTTCTGCCTCCTGTCTTCCCGCTTTTGCCTCCTGTTTTCGCGCACCGCCGGGAGTGTGCGTCTCGCCTGGTCTGAGTGGCAATTGGACCTTGGTCCTAGAACCCTGCGCACTCACGGAGGCCCCGAGCCGAGCCGAGTGGGTTTGGTTAGACTCGCCCCGCCCATGAAGGAGACCATCCAGGGCACCACGCTGCCGGTGCTCGAGCTCCAGCTCGACCCCGGCGAGTCGGTGATCGCCGAGTCCGGCGAGCTGTCGTGGATCGACGCCAACATCGAGCTTTCCACCTCCACCTCGGGCGGTGGATCGCACGGGCTCTTCGGCGCCATCAAGCGCGCTGTCGGGGGCTCGACGCTGTTCATGACCTCGTACCGGGCGACGACGGCGCAGGGGCTGGTGGCCTTCGCCGCCAAGCTCCCGGGTCAGATCCTGGCCATGGACATCAGCGACGGGCAGAGTTTCCTCGTTCACCGCCACGGCTTCATGTGTGGGACCGACGGCGTCACGCTCACCACCGGCGTGCAGCGCAAGCTCGGAGCCGGCATCTTCGGTGGCGCCGGCTTCGTCATGCAGCGCGTGGGCGGCAACGGAAAGGCGTGGTTCGAGCTCTCCGGCGAGCTCGTCATCTATGAGCTCACCGCCGGACAGTCGTTGCGCATCCATCCCGGACACGTCGGTCTGTTCGAGGAGACCGTCACCATCGACTTCGCGAGCATCCCCGGCATCAGGAACAAGCTCTTCGGCGACGGCCTGTTCCTCGCCCAGCTCACGGGTCCTGGAAAGGTGTGGCTGCAGTCGCTCTCGATCGCCAACCTCGCTCAGGCGCTCGTGCCCTACATGCCTGAGCAGAGCGATTCGGGCAGCGGCGCGGGCGGCATCGGCGGCCTGCTCGGCGGCGTCGGCCGCATCACCGGCGAATAGGTTCACGGCCGGCCGCGGCCGGGCGGCGACTGGCGCTGCGCTGGCCGGCTACGCGGTGGGGCGGCGACTGGCGCGCCGGCAGGCCCGCGCCCGCTGGCGGGCCCGGCGCCCCCGTCCGCGCACTCGGCACCGGCCGATCGCGCGCTGGGCCGGAGTTGAAGCCCCCGCGGCGGTGACCGTGACCGGGACCGAGAGGTTGCCCGCTCCGTCGACTGCCTGGATCACGACCTTGGCGGTGCCCGCCGGCAGCGCGATCTGCTCGTGGGTGCCCGCCGGTCCGCTCGGCTTGGCCGTCATGGTCGTGCCGGGCCCGTAGCGGGGCCCGGGGGATCGACCGAGGGTCTGCCCGTGTCGCCGGCGCCGGCGGCGATGCTGCGCGCCGCAGCTCCTGGCCCGCCGGTGCCGAAGGGCGTGCTTGCGGGGCCCGGCGCTCCGGCACCGAGTCGCGCGACTGCCGCTCGTGGCGCGCAGGGGGTACGTGGTCAGCCGGTACTGCGCCGCGGTGCCGTCGTACCAGTTGTCACCGGGCGCGAGGAAGCTTACGGACGAGCCCCCCGGCGCCAATGCGGCGTTGCGCGCGGCGCCCGGCGGCCGCGTGTCCTCGCCGTAGCGCCCCGTGTTGTGCTCGTCGTGGCGGTATGACCACCACTCCTGGTTGGCGGTGCCCTTGCCGGGGGTTTGCCACGCGTAGAGGTAGCCCTCGCGGGTAATGGTCACCACGTCGTTGTGCCCGTTGCCCAGGAGGTCGCCGACCGACGGCGCCCACAGAATCCAGCCGCTCATGAACTTCGGGAATCCGGCCACCTGCGCCCCGCTGGAGTCGTACGCATGCAGGGCCGAGCTGTCGCCACCCTGGATCAGGTCGGGGTTGCCGTCTCCCGAGACGTCGGCCACGATCGGTGCCCCCAGGAAGTCAAGCCCCTGGGCCGCCGACGGGAACCCGGCCACGGGTGACCCCCCGGCGGCGTCGTAGGCGGCCATGTAGTTCTTGATCGGTGCGCCGTTCCCGGGGTTGAGCAACGCGCTGGCGACGCTGGTGGCGCCCACCATTGGTTGCGCGTAGACCAGCTGCTGGTTCGGCCCGAAGCGGCCGAACGCTCCGCTGGTGGTGAAGCCCACCGGCGCGTCCGGCGTGGCGGCGTTCGGCGCGCCGCCCCCGGCCAGAGCGGCCTGCAGCGCGTTGGGCCCGGGGCCGTAGGCGGTGGCCAGCGACCCGTCCCCGTGGTAGAGCAGCGGCGGCGTGAAGATCCCGGCCTGCGCCGCCACCTCGTCCTTGCCCGAGCCGTCGACGTCGCCGGCGATTGGAGCGTTGACGCCCTCGGTCAGGAACTCCTGCGCGGAGCCGTAGTAGACGACGGTCGAGTTGTTGGAGATCGGCCACCCCGGGACGGGGGTGCCGTCGGCGCGGTAGGCGAACACGTGGCTTATCCCGCCCGGCTGGAGGCCGGCTCCGGCGACCTCGGTGTACTGGCTGCGCACGACCACGTCGGGTTTCCCCGGTCCCTCCAGGTAGGCGATCGCCGGGGCGGTGTCGAGCTTGTGGTCCTGGACGATCGAGTCGCCGGCGATCTGCGGCTGCGTGCCCGGCGGCAGCTGCACGAGCACGGGCCACCCCGGCACCGGGGTCCCGTCCGGGCGCCAGGCGTAGACGTGCCCGTCCCAGGCCGCCTGGATGACGTCGAGCTGGCCCTTGCCCTCGAGGTTGTACAGGACGGGTGGAGCGATGGCGCCCTGGTGGGGCAGGCGGGTGAACGGCATCGCCGGACGCGGTATGGCCGGCGGCGACACGCCGGTGTTGAGCACCTTGGGCCAGCCCGCCCGGCGGTTGCCCGCGGCATCGAAGACGTAGACCTTGCCCGATGTGGTGGTGGCCACCACCCACTGGTTGCCGTCGTGGTTGAGGTCGCCCAGCGCGACGTTGGCCACCACCGGCTCGTGCCCGGGATCAATGCCCTGGTGGGCGAGCGTCACCTGCGTCGGGTCGGTCTTCTGGGGCCAGCCGGGAAGCTCGCGCCCGGTGACGGGGTCGATCGCGTGGATGACGCCGTCGCTGTCCCCGAAGACGATCGCCTCGCGCCCGTTGCCCTGGAGGTCGCCCAGCGCCGGCTGGGACTCCCCGCCCGGGCCGATGTGCTTGGGGAATCCGGGCAGCAGCGTCGGGTCGTGAACGACGGAGACGGCGCGACGCTCCTCGCCCATCTGACCGCTGGCGTCGACGATCTGCACGCGCAGGGTGACCGTGTACTGGTCGTTGGTCTCCAGCGACTTGGTCTTGGACAGGGAGAACGCGGCCTTCCAGAAGGAGGGCGGAATCTTGGACAGGTCCACCGAGCCCAGCGAGCCGTCGTAGGGCTGGTTCCCCGAACCGCTGGCCACGGTCACGAATTCCTGTTCGGAGGGCTCGGGCCCGAGGCCGTACTGGAGCTTCCACTCATAGCCGTTCGACCGCGTCGCCTCCAGGTGTCCACTGACGTCGATCCTCGACGCCGTCGTCGGGTTGTACTGCGTGTACCACTCGGGCGAGTCGATCCAGGCGACGGGCGGGATCCGGCTGGCGGCGATCGCCTGGTCGGCCTTCAGCACGTTGGGCCGGCCGTATCCGTACTGCATGTTCCAGCCCGGCTTGCCCGGCCACGCCAGCGTGGGGTCGTCGATCGGGGAAGCGGTGGCGCGAACGACCTGCACCGCCTCGGGGCCGGTCAGCGGCTTGGAGATCTTGCCCTGCGACGCCGCATCGCGCCCGTAGGAGAGCACAAGTCCCATCACCCCGCCCACGGTGGGCGTGTCCTCGGAGGTCGTCCCGCCGTCGGTCGCCACCGAGAACATGTTGTGAGTGCCCCAGGAGCTGTAGTTCGAGCGCTCGCGGTAGGTCGTGGTCTGCGCGTTCTCGGCCGGCGAGCTGCTGGCGCTGTTCTGGCTGTTGGAGACGAGCCCGTTGCCCGGCAGCACGTGGGGCCAGAACATGCCCCCCTGGTGGTCGAGCGAATCGAAGTCGTTGGAGGCCTGCACCACGACGACGCCTCGCCGCCACAGGTCCTTCACCGTCTGGCGCATGAACGACGTGTAGCCCAGGTTGGCGGACACCGAGACGATCACGCTGGCCCCGTGATCGGCGGCGAAGTTCCACGCCTGGGCCAGCGCGGTGTCGCTGTCGAGGGCTTCGGCGCCGGCCTTGACGGGCATGATCATGCAGTTGGGACACACGCCGGCGCCCAGGAAGGCGTTGTTGGTTTGGGCGCCGGCCCGGCGCATCTGGCCGTTGGCGTGGCCGTAGGTGGAGTCGACCGTGGCCGGGTCGTTCTGGTTGTCGTAGAAGTCCCAGCCGGAGATGTCGTCGACGTAGCCGGTGTGAGTGTCGAGCTTGCCGGTGGAGAAGCGCTTGATGATGTCCTCCGGATCGACGAACCCGTTGTGGTTGTAGTCGGGCGTGTCGGAGTAGTCGGCCGCGCACAGCGTGTTGGGCGGGCACACCTTGGCGCCGATCTGCGGCGTGGTGGGAGGCGGCAGCGCATTGGGGTTGAGGTAGACCTTGTTGGCCAGGTCGCCAGCGTCGGATGCGTGCCAGTTGATGCCGCCCTCGATGTAGGCGATGATCACGTCGCCGCGACCAGGGCTGTACTGCTTCCAGGCCAGATCCGCCGACATGCCGCTCGCGTTCTCGGGATCGTGGGCGCCCGGCGCGCACTGCGGCATGAATCCGAACAGGTAGTGCTCGTCGTCGTTGACCGAGTGCGTGAGGCAGTTACTCGGGGAACCCTCGGCGGGCGCGTACTCGGGGTCGTTGGGCGCGCTCTGCGGGTAGTCGGCCCAGGCCAGGCCCGCGGGCAGGGTCAGGACAACGAGCAGCGCGACCAGCCGGGTCAGCCGCGAACGCGCGGCAAGCGTGGAACGCGTCGGACGCACCAAGCGCATCAGACGCCTCCGACCCGTCGGACCCATCGGACCCTCTCTCCTCCGGCAGCCGGGGCGATCGTATTTGATGCCCCGGGGGGTTGCGCCGGATCGTCAGGCGCCGCAATGGCGCGCTGGGCGCTTCGATCGCCGAGGCGTTCGCGTCCCGAGGCGCGTAGCGTCTGACCAGGAGATGATGGATCGATGAGTCGGTCCGGTGATCGCGGCGTCGAAGGCAACCGGCATCCGCACGCCGAGCTGATCGCCGAACTGCACCGCCGCCAGGCGGACATGTACGCCGGTGGGCCCGTCGAGCCCGTGATCGCGCTGCTCAGCGAGAACGTGGTCTGGCACGTCCCGGGCACGAGTCCGATCGCCGGCGACCATCGAGGTCCAGACGCGGTGCTGCGCTACTTCGTGCTCCGGCGCGAGCTGGCCCGGGACTCGATGCGTATGCACGAGCGCGACACGCTGATCGACGGCGATGTCGTGGTGCAGCTCGTCGACGGCACCGCCGAGCTCCACGGGCACCCGTGCCGCTGGCGGACGGTCGGCGTGTACCGGGTCCACGATGGCCGCATCGCCGAGGTGTGGCTCGTGCCGCTCGAGCTCGACCACTTCGACCGGATCTGGACGCCCCGCACCCCCGACCAGCCCGGCTCGCAGGCCTGAGCGCCGGGCCCGGCTAATCGCCGATGGTCTTGGCGAGCTCGCGCTCGACCAGACGGCTCATCGTCTGCTGAAACCCGGCCCGCACCGCCTCGGCCGCCAGCGGACTGAGCCGCTCGAGCGCCTCGCGTACCCGGGCCCATTCGGCCGGGGTGCGATCTCGAGGCCCGGAGGACCCGAGCACGTCCTGCATGAACAACCGGTGAAACGCCCGCGCGATCGCGCCCGTATGGCGCTCGATCCGCTCGGCCACGGCCAGGGCGTGCTCGAGGGGGATCCCGAGCGCCATCAGCTCTTCGCCCGCTCGCACGAGCGTCGGGCTCGGTATCTCGTACCCGCCATCGCCGATGGGGCGGACGATGCCCAGCCCCTGGGCCTTGCGCAGCAGGCGGGCGTCCAGCTCCCCGAAGCGGCTGGCCAGCTCCTCGGCGGTCATGAACTCCGGGTCCTCGGGGACGAAGGAGCGAAGCAGGGTACGGCCAAAGTCGAGCATCTCCGCCCCGCCGCCGTCGGCCGAGTCGAGCACCCGCTGAATCGCGCGCAGGTTGAAGCCCTCGGCCTGCATCTCTTGCACCAACCGCAGCCGGTTGACGTGCTCGGGCCCGTAGTAGCCCGTGCGGCCCCTGACCTGGGGCGGGGGAATCAGCCCTCGTCCCTGGTGCGCGCGGATGTTGCGCACCGTCATCCCCGTGGCCCGAGCCAGCTCGTCGATGGTCAACTCGCCCGTGCTGCGAGCGTCGATGGCGGGCTCGCCTTGGTCCGCGGTCTGACCCTCCGGGGTGGGCTGACGCTGCGCCATGGGTTCGAGCATAGCTCTTTTACATGTGCCAATATTCTGTGTATCATCAAACGGTGTTACCTTTGCCGTGCCGGCGGGTATCGGACCTGATGCCAAGCAACCCGGGAGAGCGCCGAATGAGCAGACGGAGCAGAACTAACAGCCTGGCCGCAGTTCTGATGTCCGCCCTCGTCGGGCTGCTGTGCGGGGCGCCGGCCGCCCTGGCCCAGTCCGGAGGTCTCCCCGCCCGCGGCGCGCCGATTCAGGACGTCATCTGGGGCACGGTGGCTGCGACGCTCCTCACCGGAGCGGTGATCTGGGTGGCAATCGCCCATCGCGACGGCCGGATCGCCTGGGTGGGAGGCCTGGCGCGCTTCAGTTCGCGCGCGTCGGGGCTGCCCGGCTGGGCGGCGCTGCCGTCTGCGATCACTGGCGTGTCGCTGATCACCGCGGCCTTCGGGTTCTACTGGGACGTCGCCAAGCACATCGACACCGGGCGCGACGCGGGCCCCTTCGGGACGGCCGCGCATTACCCGATCCTGATCGGCCTGTTCGGAATCGCCCTGGGCGGATTCCTGGCCATCGTGCTGGGAACCGACCGCAAGGTTCCGTCCTCTGTGCGCCTCGCCCCAAGCTGGCGCCCGGCGCTCGGCGGCGTGCTCATCTTCCTGTGCGGTGGCTTCGCCCTGACCGGCTTCCCGTTGGATGACGTTTGGCACACGCTCTTCGGCCAGGACGTCACGCTCTGGGGCCCGACCCACGTGCTCATGATCGCCGGGGCCTCGCTGGCGACGCTCGGCGTCTGGGTCCTGCTCGTTGAGGGCCAGCGCGCCCGCGGCGAGGACGCGGGGCGGCACGAACCCTGGTGGATGCGCCTGCGAGGCGCCCAGGTCGCCGGGGGCTTCCTGCTCGGGCTCTCGACCCTCCAGGGCGAGTTCGACTACGGCGTGCCGCAATTCCAGCTCGTCTTCCACCCCATCCTGCTGATGCTGGCCGCCGGCGTCGGTCTTGTCGCCGCGCGCATCAAGCTCGGGCGCGGAGGGGCGCTCCAAGCCGTCGCCTTCTTCCTGCTCGTGCGCGGATTACTGACGCTGGTGATCGGCCCGGGATTCGGTCTGAGCACGCTTCACTTTCCGCTGTACATCGTCGAGGCCCTGATCGTGGAAGCCGTCGCGTGGCGCGTCGGACGCGAGCGACCCCTGACCCTCGGAGTGCTAAGCGGTGTCCTGATCGGGACCGTCGGCCTGGCGGCCGAGTGGGGCTGGTCACACGTGTGGATGCCGCTCCCGTGGCCGTCCTCGATGCTGCCGCAGGCGGCCGTTCTGGGCCTGCTGGCCGCGGTGGCGGGCGGAGTGCTGGGCGGCTACATCGGGCGGGCTCTGACCTCGGGCGAGGTAACGCCCCAGCGTGGGCCGCGGTGGCTGCTCCCGGCGGCGGGGGTGGTGGCGATCGCGTGCATCGCCTTCCCGCTGCCCATGAACGCCGGTGGACCGGCCACGGCCACGATCGCCCTCCGGAACATCACCCCGCCGCCCAACCGCACGGTCAGCGCCACGATCCGGGTCTCGCCCGCGAGCGCCCTCAACAACTCTCAATGGCATACGGTCACCGCCTGGCAGGGAGGTGGGCTGGTGGTCGACCACCTGAAGCGGCTCGGGCCCGGCCTCTATGAGACCACGCAGCCCATCCCCGTGTACGGGCACTGGAAGTCGATGCTGCGGGTGGAGAACGGACGCGCCGTGCGCGCGGTACCGATCTACCTTCCCGCCGACCCTGCCATCCCGGCCAAGGCGGTCCCGGCGGTGGACACCGTCACGCGGGCGTTCGTGCGCGACAAGAAGGTCCTGCAGCGCGAATCGGTCGGCGGATCGGGCTGGCTCGAGGTGCCCGCTTATCTGATCCTGCTGGCCATCGCCGCCACTTGGCTGGCGGGCCTTGGTTGGGGGCTGCGCCGGCTCGAACAGACCGCGGGTGGCGAACGTAGCGAGGGGGTGTCGCGGCGGCGGCGCCGGCGCGGACGTCTCGCCCGGCGCCTCGCCACGTCACCGTGATGCTCGGACAACTCGTCGCGATGACCGACGACTACACCCGGCGTTCGACAGCCTCAGCCCGATGATCCCGCTGGCCCATTTCGGACACGTCCTGGTCGACCTGCCGATCTTCTTCGGCCCGGTCGTGGCCCTGACCGGATGGATCCTGTTCATCACCCGCCGCGACCGCCGGCGCCAGCGGCGGGCGGGCGGCGGACCGGGCGAGCGCAGCGCGAGTCACGCGGCGGGCTGATTGGTCTCGCGCCGGGCTGACTGGTCTGTTGGCGTGCGTGATTGGTCTCGCGGCGGGGTGATTGGTCTGTTTCGCGTGGAGCCCGCTCCCCCGTCACCCGAGCACGTCACCGGGTTCACGCGAGTATGTCCGTCACCTCGGGCGCGACGCTCACCTGTCCATCGGAGAAACCCTGACTGCCGATCCCCAGCGCCCAGTTGAACCGTCCCCGGTAGTTCTCCAGCGCGATCGCCGCAGTCAGCTCGACCATCTGCCCCTCGTCGAGATCGCGCCGCAGCTCGGCGAACAGTGAGTCGGGCACGTCGACCGGGCTCTTCGACATGCCGGCCGCGTAGTCGATCACCAGCCGCTCGAGCGGCGAGAAGGCGTCGCTCACCCGATACACGAGGAACTCCCGCACTTGGCGCTCGGTAACGCCTGCTTCGCGACCCAGCTTCGACCCGATGTCCATGCAGAACTCGCAGCCCGTCATGGTCGCCGCCTTGAGCTCGGCCAGCGCCTTGAGCCGAGGATCGACACGATGCGAGCGTTCCATCGCCAGCTCGAAGGCTCCGTAGCCCATCAGGATCATCGGGTGATGGGCGCTCACGGCGATCGGTTCGAGGACCTTCCCGGTCTGCTTGCGCGACGCGCGATAGGCGTAACGCACGAGTGGGCCG
>DASZHF010000228.1:0-6248 GCA_035938095.1 Solirubrobacteraceae bacterium | reverse complement strand
GGGCAGGTCGTTCTGCTCTCACCCGCGTGCGCGAGCCACGACCAGTTCCGAGACTTCGAGGAGCGGGGCGAGCGGTTTCGCGAGCTGGTCGGAGCACGGGCCTAGCGACCACGGCCGGCGGCACAGCACTCGATGTCGGTGGCGGGTGACGACCACCTGTTGGCGGTCGGGTGACGAGCCGAAGCGGCGGCAACCAGGGGCCGGCAGGCTTTCGCCCCCCGGCGTCGAAGGAGGCCGCAATATGCCCACCCCGCCGGGGCGCACGGCCGCGCGCCGCTCATCGCAGCCGCTCGAGGAGCGGATCCTGCTCACCGCGACGCTCTGCCTGCTGGCCGCCGGTGCGGTCATGGTCTACAGCGCCTCCTCGGCGCGCAGCCTGCTCTCCAACGGCGGCGACGGCACCAGCTTCCTGATCCGCTACCTGATCTACGGCGGCGTGGGGCTTCTGCTCATGCGACTGCTCGCCCGCCGCCCGCTCGAGTTCGCGCGACGCCTCACGCCCGCCCTTCTGGGGGCGAGCTTCGTCCTGGTCCTGGCCACCAAGGTCCCGGGCGTTGGCATCCAGGTCAACGGCGCCCGCCGCTGGCTGGGGGCGGGCTTCGTCCAGTTCGAGCCCTCGGAGCTCATGAAGCTGGCGCTCGTGCTCTACGCGGCCACGCTGCTTTCCCGGCGCTCGACCCGCGGGTTCAACGCTCACGGGATCGTCCGCCGGCTGCTGATCGTGGTCGGGGCCGGCGTGCTGCTGGTGGCCGCCCAGCCTGACCTGGGGACCGCGCTCGTCATGGCCCTGGCCCTCACCGCCGTGCTGGTGGCGGCCGGGATGCCGATGCGCCAGCTGGCCATGATCGCCGGCGCGGCCGTGGTCCTCGTCGGCCTGTTCGCGGTGGTCCAGCCCTACGCGCGCGCTCGCCTGACGTCGTTCCTTCACCCGTGGGCGCACGCGGGGTCGAGCGGCTTCCAGGCCGTCCAGGGTCAGATCGCGATCGGGTCGGGCGGCCTCCTGGGGGTGGGCCCGGGGCGCTCGGTGCAGAAGATCTTCTACCTGCCCGAGGCGCACACCGACTTCATCCTGGCCGTGATCGGCGAAGAGCTGGGCGTGCTGGGGATCAGCGCGCTCCTCTTCCTGTACGGGCTGATCGCCTACGCCGGCCTGCGCGCGGCGCGGGCGGCGCGCAGCTCCTACGCCCGCCTGCTGGCGGTCGGGCTGACCTCGTTGATCCTCTGCCAGGCGCTGCTCAACGTGTTCGCGGTGCTCGGACTGGCGCCGCTGACCGGGGTCCCGCTCCCGTTCGTCTCCTACGGGGCCAGCAATCTCGTCATCGTGCTCGGGGCCATGGGCCTGCTGCTCAACGTGGCGGCGGGCGGTGGCAGTCAGATACGGGCTCTCGACACGTCCGCTGCCAAACGGCGACGATGGGAGGATGGACGCCACAGCCAAGCGGATAGTGATCGCCGCGGGCGGAACCGCGGGACACGTCGTGCCCGCATTGGCGGTGGCCGGCGAGCTGCGAGCTGAGGGCGCCGAGGTCGTCTTCATCGGCGGCCAGCGCGCCGAGGCGCAGATGGTGCCCGAGGCCGGCTTCGAGCTGCGCTCGATCCGGGTCGAGGGCGTGAGCCGAAGGCATCCGGTGCGCGCCGCCCGCGCCGCGCTGCGGGCCGGAGCGGCCACCCGTGCCGCCCGCGACATCCTGGCCGAGCTGGCCCCCGGGGCGTTCATGGGAGGGGGCGGCTACGTCTCCGGTCCCGCCGGCGCGGCCGCGGTCTCGCGCCGCATACCGGTGGTGCTGACCGAGGCCGACAGCCACCTGGGCCTCGCCAACCGGACGCTGGCGCCGTTCGCTCGGCGCGTGTGCCTGGCCTTCCCGCTCGACGGCCGCAGCGGAGATCGATACCGGGTGACGGGCCGGCCCGTGCTGCCGCCGGTGACCGACCGGGAGGGCGCGCGGCGCCGGCTCGACATCGGCGTCGACGAGACGTCGGTGCTGGTGTTCGGCGGCTCGCAGGGCGCGCGCTCGATCAACGAGGCGGCGCTCGCCGGCCTGGGCGAAGCCGGGTTTCACGTGATGCACGTGGCCGGAGCGCGTGACTACCCCGAGCTGCGCGACCGCCCGCGCGGCTCGCGCTATGACCTGCGCGAGCACCTGTCGCTGACCCAGTTCTTCGACGCCCTGGCCGGCGCGGACCTCGTGGTGGCCCGAGCGGGGGGCTCGATCTTCGAGATCGCCGCCCACGGACGCCCGGCGGTGCTCGTCCCCTACCCGCACGCCACCGCCGACCACCAGCGCGACAACGCCGAGTGGATGCGCCGCGGCGGCGCGGCCGAGGTGATCGACGACGCCGAGTTGAGCGGGCCGCGTCTGGCCCAGGTGGTGGGCGGACTGCTCGCGGACCCCGCGCGTCTGGAGGCGATGGCGCGGGCGTCGGCCGCGCTCGCGCGGCCCCGGGCCGCCCGCGACGTGGCCGACGAGCTGCTGGCGGCCGCGGCCGGCGTGGAGGCCCCGTCTGGCCCGGAGCCCCCGGCTTCCGAGGCGGCGCCGGCGCAGCACCCATGAGTCCGGCCGCGACCAGCCCCCGGTCCGGCCGGCGGCCTTGGGGCGGGCGTCGCCTGCACTTCGTTGGCATCGGCGGAGCGGGGATGAGCGCCTACGCGTTTGCCGCCCGCGCCCTGGGCGCGACCGTGACCGGCAGCGACCGAGCGGCGTCGGCGTTCGCGGATGCGCTGCGGGGGGCCGGGATCGAGGTCGCGCTGGGCCACGATCCCGAGCACGTGCCCGCCGGCTCCGGCGTCGAGCTCGTGTACTCGAGCGCGGTGCCGGCCGATAACCCCGAGCGCGTCGCCGCCCGCGCGCGCGGACTACCCGAGCTCTCGCGGGCGCAGCTCCTGCGCGAGCTGACCGCCCTGCGGCGCACGATTGCGGTCGCCGGCGCCCACGGCAAGACCACCACCGCCGCCATGATCGCTCACGTGCTTCGCGAGACGGGGCTCGACCCGTCCTTCCTGATCGGGGGGGTGCTGCGCTCGGCGGGCACCAACGCGGCGTGGACCGACGGCGAATGGCTGGTGCTCGAGGCGGACGAGTCGGACCGCTCGATGATCGGGCTCGACGTCGAGATCGCCGTGCTGACCAACGTCGATCTCGATCACCACACGACGTACGGCTCGGTGGTCGAGCTGCGCGAGGCGTTCCGGGCATTCCTGGCCCCGGCGCGACACGCGGTCATCTGGGACCGCCCCGAGCTGCTCGCGCTGCGCGCGGGACCGAGCACCGCCTACGAGGCCCGGGACGTGGTGCTCGAGGCGGGCGGGTCGCGCCAGCGCTGGCGCGGACACGAGGTGCGCCTGCAGATCCCCGGCGTCCACAACGCCCGCAACGCCGTCGCCGCGCTCGAGGCCGCGCGCTTGGCTGGCGCGCCCGAGGACGCCGCAGCCGCAGCTCTGGCCGGATTTCTCGGCGCGGAGCGCCGCTTTCAGTATCTCGGTCGCACCCCCTTGGGGGCCGAGGTCTACGACGACTACGCCCACCATCCGACCGAGCTCGAGGCGACGATCGAGGGCGCCCGGAGCCTGAGGGCCACCCGCCTGGTCGCCGTGTTCCAGCCCCATCTGTACTCGCGCACCGCGCGGCTCGCGGACGACTTCGGCCGGGCCCTGGCCCGCGCGGACGTCGCGATGGTGCTCGACGTCTATCCGGCCCGGGAACGCGCCGAGGACTTTCCCGGGGTGACCGGTCGCCTGATCGCCGAGACGACGGCCGACGCCGCCGCGGGGAGGCCGGTCTACTGGATGCCCGACACCGCGGCCGCCGAGCGCACGCTGGCCGGGCTGCTCGGGCCGGGAGACGTGTGCCTGGTCCTGGGGGCGGGAGACGTCGACGCGCTCGGGCGCCGGCTGGTGGCGTCCGCGCGCGATGGAAGGGCCGCCCGATGACCGCGACCCCGCCCGCGGTCTCGCGCGACTTCAACCTCGCGCGGCTGACGACGGTTCGGACGGGCGGACCGGCGGAGTACTTTGCTCGGGCCGGCTCCGAGGCCCAGCTCGACGCTCTGCTGGCCTGGGCCCAGGGCCAGGGGCTGGCGGTGAGCGTGGTGGGCTCGGGCTCCAACCTGCTGGTCGCCGACCAGGGAGTCGAGGGCCTGGTGATAAAGCTCGACGACGAGCTGGCGACCATCGAGCGGGACGGCAACAGCCTGTGCTGCGGCGGCGGGGCGCGTCTCCCCGCGGTCGCTGCCCGCGCCGCGCAGCTCGGGCTGAGCGGGATCGAGTTCGGGGTCAACATCCCGGGGACCGTTGGCGGCGCAGTGCGGATGAACGCCAACGCCTACGGCGGGGAGCTGGGCCGCGTGCTCGAGTGGGTCGACGTGGCCACCGCCGCCGGCACGGTGCGCCGGGGGCCCGAGCAGCTCGGGTTCGGCTACCGCCGCTCCGGCCTGCGCGAGGGAGAGGTCGTGGCCCGGGCCAGCTTCCGCCTCACGCCCGCCCCGAGCGAAACGGTCAAGGCGACGCTGGCCGACATGCGCGCTCGCCGTCGCGCCGCCCAGCCGTCGGGCATCCGCACCTTCGGCTCGACGTTCAAGAACCCCGACGACCCCCGCGCCGATGGGCGTACGGCGGGGATGCTGCTCGAAGCGGCCGGGTGCGCGGGTGTGACGGTGGGGGAGGCGCGCTTCTCGGCCAAGCACGCCAACTTCATCGAGAACCTGGGCAACGCGACGACGGCCGACGTCGTGGCGCTGATGGCGGAGGGGCGGCGACTCGTTCGCGAGCGCTTCGGGGTGGAGCTCGAACCCGAGGTCCAGGCTCTGGGCGACGTCGCGTTTCCCTGGTAGCGGCCTTCGGCGCGACATCATCTGCGCTCCAGCGGAGTCTGGAACGCTACGCGGGTGACGTCGTTTCAGACCGCTGTGGGAGTGCTGGGCGCGCTCCTGGTGATCGGCGCACTGCTGTCCGGGCTGGCGCGCCGGAGTGTGCTGTCGCTCGCCGCGCTGTTCGTGGTGGCCGGATTCATCCTCGGCGAGGGCGGTACCGGCGTGCTCCAGTTCAATGCGAGCTCGGGCTTCGTCTCGGACCTGGCCACGGTCGCCCTGGTCGTCATCCTGTTCCGGGACGGACTCGAGGTCGACAGCGAGCTCCTGCAAAGGCAGTGGCGAGTGCCGCTGCGCAAGCTCGGCATCGGAATGCCAATCACCGCTGGCGTGATCGCGGTGATCGCCCACGGGATCGTGGGCCTGAGCTGGCTCGAAGCGTTCCTGCTCGGCGCTCTGCTCTCGCCCACCGATCCGGTCCTGACATCCGGAGTCCTCACCGACGTCCGGGTGCCGCGAATCATCCGACACTCGCTCAACCTGGAGTCCGGTCTCAACGACGGCCTGGCGCTTCCGGCCGTACTGGCCCTCGCGTCGGCGCTCGATCCCCGCATGCACCACTTCGTCTGGTGGCACTTCGTGCTTCAGGACATAGGGGTGGGGTTGGCGTTCGGCGTGGGCTGCGGTCTGATCGGCTCTACCTTGATGCCGCGAACCGGTCGCGGTGCCCTCGGAGACACGATCCCCGCGCACCAGAAGGCGCTGTATGGCCTGGGCATCGCGTTCGCCACGTATAGCGCCACGGTGCTTCCGCCCCGAGGCAATGGCCTGATAGCCGTGTTCGTGGCCGCGATCGTGATCGGAATCCGACGACCGGACCTGCGCCACCACTTCGCGCAGGGCGTCGGGGAGATCGCCGAGGTCGTCATGCTGGGCGTCTTCGTCGTCTTCGGGTCACTCCTGACCATCCGCGGGTTGTTCACCGACGGCTGGGGGGCCGTCGCGGTGGTCGCCGGGACGTTCCTGCTCGCGCGTCCAATCGGGATATCGCTCGCGCTCGCCGGCACCCGGTTGGACGCCGCGACGAAGGCGTTCATAGCCTGGTTCGGCCCCAAGGGCGTGAGCACGATGACGTTCTCGCTGCTGGTCCTGGAGCGCCACATCGCCGCTGGCCCACGGATCGTCAACCTCGCCGCTCTCGTCGTCTTCTGCTCCATCCTGCTCCACGGAATAACGGACAACCCCGGAGCCAATTGGATAGCTCGCCGTGGGGTGGCGGAGCGCGCCGAACCCGACCCAGCACCGCTCGTGGCTTCCTGATCCGGTAGGGAAGCCGCCCCGAGAGTCGAAAACCCCACCAGATGCCGCGCCGGGTGGTCAAGGGCCCCGCGACGATGCCTTTAGTGGCGATCGCGATGGTGGGTGAGCTGGGACGCGTCGCGGTC
>DASZHF010000227.1:0-9503 GCA_035938095.1 Solirubrobacteraceae bacterium | reverse complement strand
GCTCGCCTGCGCCGCGAGGGCGTGGCCGAGTACCTGCCCGTCGCCTTCGACCGCCTGTGCATGCACGAGTTCGTCCTCTCGGGCGCGCCGATGAAGCGCGAGCTGGGCATCAAGACGCTCGACCTGGCCAAGCGCCTGCTCGACCACGGCTTCCATCCCCCGACGGTCTACTTCCCGCAGCTCGTCGACGAGTCGCTGCTGGTCGAGCCCACCGAGACCGAGACCCGCGAGACGCTCGACGCCTTCGCCGACGCCGTGGCCGAGATCCTGCGCGAGGCGGCCGCCGACCCCGAGATCGCGCGCCAGGCCCCGTACACGACTCCCGTGCGCCGCCTGGACGAGGCGGCGGCGGCCAAGCAGCCGGTCATCCGTCAGGCGCTGTAGCGCGCTGCCTTCCGCGCGCCGCCGTCTGATTAAGGGCCTCCGCCTTCGGCTCCGGCCAGGAGGCGGCCCCGGGGGGACTGGGAGCTCAAAGTCGCTTATCGGCGCCCGATGAAAAATCACCGCTGGGAACGCGCCCGGTATAGAGTCGGCGGGGCCGTGGAGGAGCGGCTGCTGGAGCGCGATCGCGAACTTGCTCGTATCGACGAGCTGGTGGCGGACGCCTGCGACGGGACTGGCGCGGTGCTGGTGTTCGACGGGCCCGCCGGCATCGGCAAGAGTGCACTAATCACCCAGGCGCTCCGCAGCGCGACCCGGCTCGGTATGCGCGCGCTGAAGGCCCGGGGGGGCGAGCTGGAGCGCGACTTCGCCTACGGTGTCGTGCGCCAGCTCTTCGAGCCCAGCCTCCGCGAGTGCTCTGCGGCGCGGCGGCGGGCGTTGTTCGCGGGTCCGGCACAGCTGGCGGCCGGTGTCGTCGGTGCTCCGGACGACCGGCCGGCCGGCTCTGCGGGCGGTGCCCCGGAGCAGACGTTTGGTGTCCTGCACGGGTTGTACTGGTTGACCGCGAACCTCGCCGTCGAGGGGCCGCTGTGCATCGTGATCGACGACGCGCACTGGTCAGACCCCGCATCCCAGCGCTACGTACTGCATCTGGCCAGACGCCTGGAGGGGCTCCGAATCTTGGCGCTCCTGGCGACCCGACCGCAGGAGACACATATGGAGACGGCCACGCTTGGGGACCTCGCCCCACTGCCGTGCACGCACGTGCTGGAGCCGGAGGCCTTGACTCCCTCCGCGGTCGGCGAGCTCGCGTGCGCGCGGCTGGGTCAGGAGCCCGACGAACAGTTCGTCACGGCCTGCCACACCGCCACCGGCGGCGTGCCGTTCTTCGTGCACGAGCTGCTCAAGACGCTTGTGGCGGATGGCTTGGCCCCCACGGCGCAGGTGGCCGCACAGGTCAGCGCGCTGGCCCCGGATGCGGTGGCGCACGCGACCCTGTTGCGGTTGTCGCGGCTCGGGCCGACCGCCGCGGCGGTGGCAGAGGCGGTCGCGGTCCTGGGACGCCACGCGAACTCGAGACGGATCGCCGCCCTGGCCGGAGCCGAGCGCAGCGATGCATTGACGGCCGTCGACGCACTGATCGGAGCGGGCATCCTGGAACCGCGTGACCCGCTGCGCTTCGCCCACCCCATCTTGCGAGCGGCCGTATACGAGGAGCTGCCGCGGGGTCGGCGCTCGGCTGCGCACGAACAGATTGCGTGTTTACTGGCCGATGAGGGAGCTGACCCCGAGGAGATCGCCGGCCACCTGCTGCTGACCCATCCCGGGGATGAGCCGCGGGTGATCGAGATCCTGCGAACGGCGGCGACCGCAGCGCTTCAACGGGGCGCCCCCGAGAGCGCCATGGCGTACCTGATGCGCTCGGCCTCCGAAGCTTCGGCGGCGGAGACACGCGCCACGCTCCTGCACGAGCTCGCACGCGCCAAGGCGGTCCTGCATGATCGGACCGCGCTGGGCGACCTCGAAGAGGCTCTTCGCCTCTGCGAGGATCCGGTCTCGCGGGCTCGTGTGGCGCTCGATCTCTCCCGGCTCCTGCTGTTCGCCGGACAGTGGGATGCGGCGGCCGCAGTCACCCACTCAGCCCTCGATGAGCTCGGCGATCGTAACCCCGAGCTCGCGCTCGAGCTCGAGACGCAGCAGGCCGCGCGAGAGCTCTACGATCCGCGCGCGGTCGATCAGATCGATCGCCGGTTTGAGCTGCTGGAGCCCGGCCGCCCGGCCGCGCGTGGTCTGATTCTGATTCTGGCCGCCGCCCGGGGGGTGCGCGGCCACAGCCGGGACGAGGTCGTGGCCATGGTCCAGCGAGGTCTCGACGGGGGACGCCTGATCGCCGACGAAGGCGGCGAAGCGTTTGCGCCTACCCAGGGCATCTCGGCGCTGGTGTACGTCGACGAGCTGGACCGAGCCCACCCGGTGACCGAGCAGCTGCTCCAGGACGGTCGCCGGCGAGGCTCGCCGCTGGGCGTCATAGCCGGTTCCGCCCACCGGGGCTGGGTCGAGGCGCGGCGCGGGAACCTGCTGGCCGCCGAGGTGGACCTTCGGGTTGCCCTTGAGCTGGCTGAGCAGCACGAGCTCCCTTACACGATCGGGCCGACGCTGTGGTACTGCATGGACGCCATCCTGGAGCGCCCCGGCCTAGCCGATGTCGCCACCCTCGCCGAGACCATCGAGGTCGCTCCGACGGTTGCCTCCACGCTCACCCGCGCGCTTCTGGGCGAAGTACGCGCCCGGTTGCGGTTGCAGCGCAACGACACGGACGCCGCGATCCAGGGCCTTCGGGTGGTCGGAGAGAGCTACGACGCGATCCGCGCGGTCAACCCGACCGTCTCTGCCTGGCGTTCGGCGCTCGCGTTAGCGCTGGCCGCCACCGCGCCGGAAGAGGCGTCGCGTCTGGCCGGCGAGGAGCTCGAGCTCGCACGTTCCACCGGGCTGCCACGCGCCGAGGGCGTCGCGCTGCGCGCGGTCGGCCTGCTCGAGGGCGGTGAGCGCGGGATCGAGTTGCTGCGCGAGTCGCTTGCGGTGCTCGAATGTGCGCCAGCGGCGCTCGAGCGCGCCCGCACGCTCGTCGAGCTCGGCGCGATACTGCGCCGCGACAACCAGCGCTCGGCTGCCCGCGAGCCGCTGACCGCTGGCCTTGACCTCGCGCACCGCTGCGGCGCCGAGCGCCTCGCCCAGCGAGCCGCGGAAGAGCTGCGAGCCAGCGGCGCCAAGCCCCGCCGGCGGTCTGCCACAGGCCGCGACGCGCTCACGCCTAGTGAGGTACGCGTGGCGCGCATGGCGGCCGAGGGCCTGAGCAACCGGGAGATCGCGCATGCGCTGTTCGTGACCGCCAAGACCGTCGAGAACCAGCTCGGCCACGTCTATCAAAAGCTGGGCATCTCCGGCCGAAGCGCGCTGCCCGCGGCACTCGGCGCTGAGCAGCGGGCCGTCTGACCGGCTCGCGGCTGTACACCCGTTCGTCCTCGGTCGGAAAAGTTGAGGGGGGCTCCCTCATGCGAGGCGGCCCGGCTTCGTGGAGCATTGGCGCGTGGGTGCACGACGCCGCAAGCTCGAGCTGGAACTGGATGCGGATGCGGACCCGATTGCGGGCAGCGTTTCCGACGAGCAGGGCGCCACCCATTCGTTCACAGGCTGGCTCGGACTCGCGAGCGCGCTACACAAGGTGCTCAACGGAGTCGACGGCGACGGCATGACGCGGGAACCCCCTGACGCAGGGCCGGTGCAACAACGGCGCTTTGAATCGGGACGGGTCGTATAGTGAGTAAGCGTCCACTCGGCGACGTGTCCGGCCTGCGCCTGACAGCGCGCCTCGGCCGGCCGGCCGAGGCGCGCTGCAAGAGCACGCGCTAACCCTGGCTATCGCAAGCTCGGCGTTGCTGGCCGCGACCTGGTTCCCTCAGCCATCGCCGGCCAGTAGCCCTCCTTCACTGCGGCGGCGCCACGGGCGTTGCTAACGGCGGAAAAGATGAGGGGGGTTCCCTCATGCGAAGCGGCGCAGGTCCGAGGAGGATCGGCCCGTGCGCGCGCGATACAACCAGCACGGGCTCGACCCCGGTGCTAAAGCGGATCCGATCGCTCCCAGCGCTGCGGCGGCTAGGCGTTCGGTGGTCGGCTCGCGCGAGCAACGGCGTTGGCGGCGCTCCCTGCTCGTGGGCCTGGCTAGTGGCCTCACGTTCGCTGGAAGCCTTGCGCTCGTCGGACCGGCCTCGGCATACGTCCCGGCCGCCGGGTATCTCGTCAGTGACTTTGCGACCGGCTTCGCCAACGACTCGGTCGGCTGTACCTCTCAGTGCACCGCCGGCGGGATCGGACCGGTTGGCTTGGCCTTCGACGCGAGCGGCAACCTGTACGTCACCGATCGCGATACCGCGACGCTCTACAAATTCCCCTCTGTGGGAGGGACTCCGACCGGAGGATCGGCGACGACACACGCCGTCGCCCACTACGGGCCCGGCCCCACCACCTCCACGCCAGGCGATGGGGCGCTCAACCCGAACTGTGGTGGCCAGTGCGTGCATGGGCTGACCTTCGGTCGCGACGGCAAGCTCTACATGAGCTTCAGCACTGCCCGCTATGTGGTCGAGCTCAACCCCACCAACGGCCAAGTGATTCGAACGCTTGATGGGCAGGCCGGTTGCGGGCAGGTCGGTCTGGCCACCGATCCGTTGAGCGGCGACCTATTTGTCAGCTACACCAGCTGCTATTCCGGCATCGACCGAGTCCACTACCCGAGCTCAACGGCCGCCTTCGGGGACCAGTACGTCGCTGGCTTCAGCGACCCGGACGGGCTGAGCTTCGGTCAGGACGGAACGCTGTACGTATCCGAGCGCGGCACGAGCCATGTGGTAGCTGTCTCTGGCACGAATAAGGGCGCGCCGGGCAAGACCGTGGTTGGCACGGTCCCGAATCTAGACGGCGTTGCCGTCGGGCAGACTGCGGCGGGGGGATCGCCCGCTTTCGTCATGGTCAATCGGACCGACGGCAACATCACCCGGCTGGACCTGAGCGATGGCACGCTCTCGCCGGTGATGACGAACGGCACGCGTGGCGACTTTGTGGTTGTTGGTCCGGATGGGTGCCTGTACGCCACGCAGACCGATCGCATAGTGAAGGTCACCAACAGCGATGGCACGTGCAATCTGGCGCCGACGGTCGGCACGTCAAACACGACCCTGACTTTTACGCCTTCGACCTCGCTTGACTTCGGCTCCCAGCCGGTCAGCACCTGGGGCCCGCCCCAGAGCGTGACCATCACTAACACGGGCGGGGCCGACGCGACCTTCACGGCCGCCGTGCAGGGGACCAACCTCGCGGACTTCTGGATCGCCAACACATGTCAGCAGCCGCTGCACCCAGGGAAGAGCTGCACGATCCAGCTCCGGTTCGCCCCCAGCGACCTCGGAACCCGGGCCGCCACGCTCCACATCGCCGGCAATTTCACGGGTACCACCCAAGACATCACACTGACGGGCAACGGCACCCCCGCTCCGAATCAGGTCGGGCCTACCGGCCCGACCGGGGCTACCGGCGGAACGGGCTCGACGGGTCCAACCGGCGCCACTGGTCCGACTGGCCCGCAGGGCAATATCGGCCCTACTGGCCCAACGGGGGCGACCGGCGCGACCGGCGCGACGGGTCCGACCGGACCGCAGGGGCCGCCTGGGGCGACCGGTGCGACCGGCGCGACGGGTCCGACCGGACCGCAGGGGCCACCTGGGGAGACGGGTGCGACCGGCGCGACGGGTCCGACGGGCGCGACGGGTGATCAGGGTCCGACTGGTCCGCAAGGTCCAACGGGAGCGACCGGCGATACCGGTGCGACTGGCCCGCAGGGCAACACGGGCGCTACCGGGCCCACCGGAGCTACGGGTCCAATAGGCGCGCAGGGTGCCACCGGTGCGACGGGTGCGACTGGCGCGACGGGTGCGACTGGTGCGACTGGTGCGACTGGCGATCAGGGTCCGACAGGTCCGCAAGGTCCCACCGGTACGACCGGCGCTACGGGCGCGATTGGTGCGACTGGTCCACAGGGCGACACGGGCGCTACCGGATCGACTGGAGCCACTGGAGCCACTGGAGCTATGGGTGCGACGGGTGCGACGGGTGCGACTGGTGATCAGGGTCCGATAGGTCCGCTAGGTCCGACCGGCGCGAATGGCGCGATGGGGGCGACTGGGGCGCAGGGTGGTACGGGTGCTACTGGTGCGATTGGTGCTACGGGTCCGACGGGTGATCAGGGTCCGATTGGTCCGCAGGGTCCGACCGGCGCGAATGGCGCGACCGGGGCGACTGGGGCGCAGGGTGGTACTGGTGCGACCGGGGCTACGGGCGCGACGGGTGATCAGGGTCCGATTGGTCCGCAAGGTCCGACCGGCGCGAATGGCGCGACCGGGGCGACTGGGGCGCAGGGTGGTACTGGTCCGACTGGGGCTACGGGTCCGACGGGTAATCAGGGTCCGATTGGCCCGCAAGGTCCCACCGGAGCGAATGGCTCGACGGGCGCTACCGGTCCGACCGGTCCGCAAGGTCCGACCGGCGCGAATGGGGCGACCGGGGCGCAGGGTGGTACGGGCGCTGCTGGTGCGACCGGCGCTACGGGTCCGACCGGGGCGCAGGGTGGTACGGGCGCTACTGGTGCGATTGGGGCTACGGGTCCGACTGGTCCGCAGGGACCGGTTGGGGCCACTGGGTCGACCGGCGCTACTGGGTTCACCGGGGCCACTGGTCCGACGGGTCCGCAAGGTCCCATCGGCGCGACCGGCGTCCAGGGCAACACCGGCCCGACCGGTCCCGCTGGTCCGACGGGCCCTTCGGGCGCCACTGGTGCCACTGGTGCGGCGGGACCGCAGGGCAACACTGGTCCCACAGGGGCGCAAGGCAACACCGGCGCGATTGGCGCTCAGGGCAACACCGGCGCGACGGGCGCTCAGGGCAACACCGGCCCGACCGGGCCTGCCGGTCCTACGGGACCGCAGGGCAAGACTGGTCCCACGGGTGCGACAGGCCCGCAGGGCAAGACCGGTCCGACCGGCGCCACCGGTCCCACCGGTGCGAGCGGGGGGACCGGCGGTAGTTGCGATGAGGACAACGACTCAGACCAGCCGGGCGAATCCAACCAGTCCGCCCCCACGAAGTCTTGCGGGACCGACGAGGACCGCGACTCAGACCAACCCAACGACGGCGATCGTGACGAGGGCGATTCCTCGGGCGGTGACTCGCGCAGCGCGGTCGTCGATCCGCGGGCCCCGACCACCGTGTGTGCCGCGACGAACACGCGCAAGCACCACCGCAGCATCAATGTCGTCTGCCGCCTGACTTTCAACGCCAGCGCTACCGCTGCCAGTGTGAGGGCCCACCTGAACGGATCGCACCACACCGCCCACATGGCGCGGAGGCTGCGACACCGCCGGGCGCACCTGACCCTTCACCTGCACCTGCCCGCCTCTGCAACCGCCGGACCGTACACGCTGCAGATCCTCGTCATCGACACCGACGGCCAGAAACACCTCATCACCCGCACCGTCACCCTCACCTAATCGTCCGTGCGAAGCGCCCCGTCGGCGAGTCCTGCCGGCGGGGATGGCCGCGGCGAGGCGAGTCCACACGGACTGTGCAAGTTTTCTGAATCCAAGCGCCCGCCGGGTCTCGCAGGTGGTAGCTTCGTCTTATGCATTCTCGGGATGGAGCCGATCGGGTGGGTCATGGCGAGGCCTCGCTCGGTGAGGCGCAGTCCAGCAACCCTCCCGACGACCCCGAGATGATCTACGCCGACGCAACGCCTCTCGACGCGGATACGGACTTCGAGGGCGATGGGGATCCTCCGCCCGCTGTACGCGACAACGAGGATCCCGCCCCGAACTCCCCCTAGCGGCTCCGTCCCGGCTCGGCCGCAGAGCACCGGCGCCTCGCCGGGTGCGCACGCCTGGTCGCGCGCTCGCGACACGCCGGGTGCCGTTAGCCTCCGCCGCGATGCGCATCTTCTCGGGCATCCAGCCCACCGGGCGCAAGCACCTGGGCAACTTCATCGGCGCCATCGTCCAGTATGTCGACGGCCAGGATCGTGGCGAGGCGATCTACTGCATCGTCGACCTGCACGCGATCACCGTCGCGTACGAGCCGCGCGAGCTCCGCGAGCGCCTGCTCGATACGACCGCGATTCTGCTCGCCGCGGGCCTGGACCCGAAACGCAGCATCCTGTTCCGCCAGAGCGACGTTCAGGAGCACCCCGAGCTGTCCTGGCTGCTGGGAACGATCACGCCTCTGGGCGAGCTCAACCGCATGCACCAGTTCCGCGACAAGTCGGCCGCCCAGCGAGAGCTCGTATCGGCCGGCCTGCTGTTCTACCCCGTCCTTCAGGCGGCCGACGTCCTGGCCTACCGAGCTCACGAGGTGCCCGTGGGAGAGGACCAGCGGGAGCACCTCGAGCTGATGCGCGACATCGCCCGCCGGTTCAACGCGCGCTTCGGTGAGACGCTGGTCGTGCCCGAGGCGCGCATCCCCAAGGTCGGCGCCCGGATCATGGACCTGCAGCATCCCGAGACGAAGATGTCCACCACCGGGACGAGCGAGGAGGGCACGGTCTACGTCCTCGACGACCCCGACGCCATCGCCAAGAAGTTCCGCCGCGCGGTGACCGACTCGGGCACCGAGATCGTGCGCTCGCCGGACAAGCCCGGGGTGAGCAACCTGATCGAGATCCTGGCAGTCGCCCGCGACAAAACCCCCGAGGCGATCGAGGGGGAGCTCGGCGGCGCCGGCTATGGCGAGCTCAAGACGACCGTGGCAGACGCCGTCGTCGAGTTGCTGGCCCCGGTCCGCGAACGCTATGAGGAGATCCGCCCGGACGAGGCCGCGCTCGAGGAGACCCTCGCTGCGGGGGCAGCCCAGGCCCGGGCGATCGCGTCGGGCACACTGGCCGACGTGCGCGAGCGGATGGGGGTCGGGCCTCCACGCTTGCGTCCCCGCTGATCGCTACCGTGCCAGCGATGAGCCTCGCGGCGCTCGAACTCGACCTCGAGGTCTTCAGCGGGCCGTTCGACCTGCTGCTCACGCTCGTGCTGCGCGAGGAGGTCGACCTGCTCGAGCTGGAGCTGGCCGAGATCGTGCTGGCCTACCTGGACCACCTCGAGACCCGCGGAGAGCTGGATCTCGAGGTGGCGACCGAGTTCATCGTCCTGGTGGCGGCCCTGCTTGAGCTCACGTCGCGCCTCCTGCTCGGCGGCGAGGAAGACGACCTCCACGAGGTCGAGCCCGGAGAGGCCGCCGAGGAGCTTCTCGCCCGGATGCTCGAGGCCCGCCGCTACCGGTCGGCGGCCGAGCACCTGGAGGAGCTGTTGCGCTCCGAGACCGGCCACCGCTTCCGCAGCGCGCCGGTCCCCCACCAACTTCGTCGCCCGGTTCTCGACGGCTCGCGCGCCGTCTATAACCCGGAGCTCCTCGGCCGCTCGCTCGGGGAACTGCTGCGCTCGCCGCCGCCCATCAACCTGCGTCACCTCTCGGTCTCGCGCGTCTCACTGGCCGACCGCCTGGCCCACCTGCGCGCGCTATTGCGCTCCCAGGGC
>DASZHF010000226.1:0-4766 GCA_035938095.1 Solirubrobacteraceae bacterium | reverse complement strand
CGCGATCCCGGTGTTCCCGCTGGTGGCCTCGACGATGGTGCTGCGCCCGGGCTCGATGCGGCCCTCCCGCTCGGCGGCCTCGATCATCGCCACTCCGATGCGGTCCTTGACGCTGCCGCCCGGGTTGAACGCTTCGAGCTTCGCGAACAGCTCGACGCCCGGGGCGGCGTCGTCGCCCAGCAGGCGCGTCATCCTGAGCATCGGGGTACGACCCACGTGCTCCGCGATGTTGCTCGGGACCCGAGACACGCTGGAAACCTATTGGTCACCGCACCAGCTCGGTGCGCGGCTGGAATCGGCTAGCCGGTCGTGTAGGTGGCGTAGATCGACATCTGCTCGCTGTCGCTGCCACCGATCGGGCCAAAGGGGTTGCTGGGACCCGACGTGTACGTATTGGAGTTGTAGACCCGGCTTCCGGACACCGAGTCCCAGCGGAAGCCGGCCACCCCGGCGGTGGGGCCGCTCAGCATTCCGATCCAGTAGTTGCCGGCCGCCACGCTCACGGGCGAGGGCAGCGTGAGGTCATACCAGCCGGCGGAGCTCGAGCTCGAGAAGGCCAGCTCGTTGGAGGTCGCCACCAGCGCCCCGGGGGAGCCACCCGAGTCCGCGTAGATGACCCCGCGCAGCACCTGCGTGCCCGAGGTCGCCGTCGGAGCCAGGTAGATCGTGAGCTTGTTCACGGTGGCGGAGGAGGCCAGCGAGTACTCGTTGGTGCGCTTGCGATTGGCCGCCATGGTGTCCGACGACGCGCCCACCGACGTCTTGCCCAACGTGCCCGTGGTCGGGGGCGGCGGAGGTGGAGGAGGCGGCGGGGGCGGCGCCGTGGCCACGACGCCGGTCGGCGCCGAGGTGGCGGTCGTGGAACCTCCGGCGTTGGACGCGGTGACCGCGACCTCGAGCCTGGACCCGGCGTCCGCGGAGACGAGCGTGTAGGAGCTGGTGGTCGCGCCCCCGATCGAGGCGCAGTTCGCCGCTGAGGAGTCGCAGCGCGTCCACTGATACGCGTACGCCGTCGGGCTGCCCGACCACGACCCGGTGCTCGCCGAAAGGGTCTGGCCGACCTGCGCCGTGCCCGAGATCGCGGGCGGCGCGGTGTTGCCCGGCGGAGACGGTGGAGGCGGCGGCGGGGGTGGAGGCGGAGGCGGCGGAGAGGAGACCGGCGTGTAGGTCGCGTAGATCGACATCTGCTCGCCGTCGCGACCCGCCGAACCGAACGGGTTGCTCGGACCCGATGTGTAGGTGTTGGAGTTGTAGACCCGGCTCCCCGATACCGAGTCGTAGCGGAACCCGGTCACGCCACCGGTTCCTCCGCTGAGCACGCCGATCCAGTAGTTGCCGGCCGCGAGCGTCACGGACGAGGGCAGCGTGAGGTCGTACCATCCCGTCGCGCTGGAGCTGGAGAAGTTCAGCTGGTTCGACGCGGCCAGCAGGCTACCGGGTGCACCGCCCGCATCCGCGTATATGACCCCGCGCAGCGCCTGCTGTCCCGTGGTCCCGGTGGGCGCCAGGTACATCGTCAGCTTGGTCACGCTGGCCGAGCCCGAGATTGAATACTCGTTGACCCGCTTGCGGTTGGCGCTCATCGAGTCCGGAGATGAGCCGACCGAGGTCTTGCCGAACGTGCTCGAGTTCGACGGAGGCGGCGGGGCCGGCTGGACCACTCCGGTCTGCGACGAGGTCGCCGTGCTCGACCCAGCCGAGTTGGACGCGGTCACGGCGACCCTGATGGTCGACCCGGCGTCGCCGGCGACCAGCGTTCGGGAGCCAGCGGTGGCGCCCGGGATCGCAGCGCAGGTGGCCCCCGACGAGTCGCAACGCTCCCATTGATACGCGTATCCCGTGGGGCTTCCGGACCACGTCCCCGGGCTCGCGGTGAGAACCTGTCCCACCTGGGCGGTACCGGAGATCGTGGGCACGCCGGTGTTGGCCGGCGGCGAGACCTGAGCCGCGCAGCCGGGCAGGGCCTTGCACACGTCGAGGCGCCCGCCGGTCCGCACCAGGCCGCTGAGCTGGGGAAGCGGATCGACGCTGTTGAGAATGTCGGCCTTGAGGCCGGTGGGCGACATGTCCTGGCGCGAGAGGATCAGCGCGGCGGTGCCGGCCACCTGCGGGGAGGCCATCGATCCCCCGCTGATGTAACCGTAGGTGCCGTTGCGCAGCGTCGAGTAGATGTTGGCCCCGGGCGCGGCCAGGTCGACCGTGTTGGGTCCGTAGTTGGCCCAGTGGGGCAGGTGGTCGCCCTGGTCCGATGCCGTGACACAGATCTCGGTCGGCCGGTCATAACCGCACGGGTAGCGGCGCACCGAGAGGTTGTCGTTGTTGTCGCCGGTGTTGCCCGCCGCCGTGACGAACAGGATGTTGTTGTTGCCCAGCGTGTCGATCTCATCCGACAGCGCCTGCGAGTACGCGGTCCCGACGAAGGTGGCCGAGTCGTTGACGACGCGAATGTTCACGCCCGCCTGCTTGGCTTGGAGCACCCACTGCAGCGCCGAGATCAGCTGGTCGGTGTAGCCGTTGCCGGAGGAGTTCAGCCATTTGACCGGAAGGATCGTGGTCTGCCAGTTGACCCCGGTGACCCCGATGCCGTTGTTTCCCCGGGCCCCGAGGATGCCCGCCACGTGGGTTCCGTGACCTCCGTAGGCGGTCTCGTCGTCCATCGGGTCGCAGGTCGCGGCCTGGACGTTGTAGCCGTGCGTGCCGCCCGGGCACCCCCCGACGCCGCCGGGGTTGGACCAGATGTTCGCGGTCAGGTCGGGGTGGTTGTAGTCCACCCCGCTGTCGGTCTCGGCGATCACGACCGACGGGCTCCCGGTCGAGAGGCTCCATGCCTTGACGATGTTCTCGTCGGCTCCGGGCGTCCCGGAGCTGCCGTTGACAACCTGTCCCAGGTTCTGGAATCCCCACTGAAGTCCGAACGACGGATCGTTGGGCGTCGCCGACTCGTGCATCAGGTAATCGGGCTCGGCGAAGCGCACTCCCCGCCGGTGACGCAACAGGCGAATGGCCCGGAACACTCCCCCGCGCCGGACGCGCAGGATGCGGATGCCGCGAGCGGCGCCGGAGACCCGCGAGGCACCGGCGCGGGCGGCGATCGCCAGCTGACCCCGCGTCGACAGCCCCCGCCCAAACCCGACGAGCACCACTCCGTCGCGGATCGGGCTCGGGGAGCGCGCCGGGACCGAGTCGTGCCGGCTCCGTGAGTGCGGCGCGCGCCTCGGGACGGGCGGGGTTGCGGTCAGGGTTCCGGTCAGCGGGCCAAAGGGCGTTCCGATACCGATGACTCCGTTTGCGCCGGCGTGGCGGTGTCGCGGGTGGGCCTTGGCGGCGCCGGCGACCGCACCATAGGACAGGGCGATCGGTCCGCTGAGGCCAACGACCAGCGTGGCCCAGAGCGCCGCGCTGCGCGCCCCGCGGCGCGACCGGCTGCGGCCGGGGCGAGGATCGGATCGGTTCTTCCGTGAACTCATGTTCCAATCCGCCGGTCCCAAGGAACGTGCTTCGGGGTTCGAGGGAGCGGCGCCAAGCTACGATCATACGGGCCGGCCACCCGGCGTCAAGGGCGGCACTCCGACTACCGAGCCGGGGGCCTGCGGAGGCTCTTCGAGAGCGCCCGCCGGGCCCGCGCTTCGCCGTCGGCACGGGGTTCATCGTCGGCGGTCAGGCCCCCCGAATCTGGCTTTCTAGAGCCAAAGTTGCGTTTCTGGCGCGGCCGGCGAGAGTCGGGCTGGAGGTCCTCCTTCACGCCTCGGATGGGACGCGGCTCGGGCTGGACGTTGGCCGTCATCACCGCGGCGCCGTCCAGGTCGGGGGCTCGGAGCTAAGCGGCGTCCTGGGGCTCGGCGTCGGGCGGGAGCACGTGCAGAGGGCTGAGATGCTCGACGTCGGAGACCGCAACCCGGACGCTGTAGGTGCCGTAGTCCTCGGCGATCCACTGCACCCCAACCGCGATCATCGGGTTAACGAGCCAGCCGGGGACGAGTTGGCGAAGCGGACCCTGAGCCCCCACCTCCGCCTCCAGGGCCGGGATCTCCGCCCCGTCCGGGCCCCGGACCGGTGACTGGTCCGGCGTGAGTACCCGGCAGGTGAACGTATGTGTTCGTCCCCCTTCGAAGTCTTCGGCGGGCGCGGCCAAGCGAACGGCCATCATGACCCCGACCGGCGCGGGCAACTCCGATTGGAACACCACATCCATCCCCGCCCCGACGATGGTTGCCACGGTGCCATCCGACTCGGCGTACCGGCACGCGACTGCCCAGTCGATGTTCACTAGGAGCGACGGGATGAAGAAGACTGAGCCTGCTGCTGGGCGATGAACTCCTGGTAGCGGCGGTCGGCGTCGGCACTGGCGCCGGCCTGGATCACCGCGTTGTGCGCGAAGTCGAACACGATCGTGGCTGACGGCCGGCCAGACATAGGTTCCTCTGGACTAGTCATCCCAACCCGATTTAGCGGCCTTCCTGGAGCTCGGCGAGCGGCTGTGTCCAGTGGCGTACGGACACCGCAGACTGGGGGCGATACTACTCCCACGGCGGCAGTCCCCGAGCGCGCTCGGTGCGCGAGATCAGGCGAGGAGCGGCGCGAGATCGTCGCCCAGGATCGCGACCGCGTCGAGATCGTCGTGCAGGAGGTGCTGGCACATGACGCGATCGACGCCGGCGCCACGCAGCGCCGCGAGCTGCTCGGCCGCCTCATCCACGGTTCCCAAGATCCAGCTCGGGGGCAGCTCGTCCGGATTGACGGGAGCACCGCGAAGCTCGCCGAGGCGG
>DASZHF010000225.1:0-5864 GCA_035938095.1 Solirubrobacteraceae bacterium | reverse complement strand
GCAGCAGCGGGAAATAGTGGAAGCCGGGCGTGGCATGATGCTCGCCGCCCCAGATCGAGTCGAACCCCAGCTGGCGGATCAGGCGCGCCTGCTCCAGATCCCGAGCTTCACGGCTGGCGTGGATGGCGGATGGGGTCAGGTCTTACATTGCGACACTGTCGGCCCACGTCGTCGGCCTACGATGTCGGAATGCAAGACCTGACCCCGGATGGCGGTTAGCCGGGGGCGGCGCCCTGGGTCGCGGTGTAGACCGCGTAGAGGGACTGGCTCGCGGCCATGAACAGGCGGTTGCGCTTGGGCCCGCCGAAGCAGACGTTGCCGCAGATCTCGGGCAGCCGGATGCGTCCGATGAGCTGGCCCTGCGGGTTCCACACCGTGACGCCACTGTAACCGACCGCGCGCCCCGCGTTACTGGAGCACCACAGGTTGCCGTCCACGTCGGCGCGCACGCCGTCCGGCCCGCACTTCACTCCGTCGATCATGAAGTCGCTGAAGAGCTTGCGATTGGAGAGCTTGTTGTCCGAGCCCACGTCGAAGACCGTCATGTCGCCTTTACCGCCGGGTCCCGTGTCGCCCGGGCCCTTGCCGGTGCTGATCACGTAGAGCTTCTTGTAGTCCGGCGAGAAGCAGAGCCCGTTCGGGTCCGGCACCTCGTTCTCGCCCACCACCTGGGTGAGCGTGCCGCTCTTGTCGACGCGGTACACCGCGGTGGGCAGCTCGCGCTTGTAGGAGCCGAGCTCGAGCGGCTGCCCGAGCTTCGGGTTGAGACGGCCGCCGGTGTTCGCGGGACCGCCCGCCGCGTCCACCGTGCCCTCGTAGAGCTGGGCCCCGTAGGGCGGATCGGTGAACCAGTAGCTGCCGTCCGGATGCGGCACCACGTCGTTGGGCGAGTTGAGCCGCTTGCCGTTGAACTGCCCCGCGATGAGGCTGACCGAGCCGTCCAGCTCGTAGCGCACCACGCGCCGGGTGACGTGCTCGCAGGAGAGCTGGCGCCCCTGAAAGTCGAAGGTGTTGCCGTTGCTGTTGTTCGACGGCATGCGGAACACGCTGACGTGCCCGTTGTCCTCGATCCAGCGCAGCTGCCGGTTGTTGGGGATGTCGCTCCACACCAGGTAGCGGCCCTGCGCGTTCCACGCGGGGCCCTCGGCCCAGAGCGAGCCCGTCCACAGGCGCTGGATCGGGGCGTTGGGCTGCCGGAGTCCGTCGAAGGCCGGCTGCACGGTGAGCACGTCGGGATCGGTGAAGTACGTGGTGGGCGCGCCGCGCGGGCTGAAGTCGCGGGGCGGCTGGGTGATGGTGCTGGGCGGCCCTACCGGCGGGGTCTGCGCGCCCACGAGTCGCGGGGCCAGCACCGCGGCGCCGACCGCGGCTCCCACGCTGCGGAGCATCGTGCGCCGCGAGACCGCGCTGCGTTCCGGATCGTACGCTTCTTGCGCCATTGCCACCTCCCTGACCGCGTCGTTCGAGAGGAATGAGAGAAGCGATTCGCGCGGCAACCCTAGCAGACCGGCCGGGAGGCCGTCAATGCGTCTCGGGCTTGAGCACGCGCCGCAGGAAGGCGGCGACGTCCTCGGGAGCCCGGCGCCGCGCCTCCGCGTCGCCACCGATGGTGGCCCCGCGGGAGAGGCAATTGCGCCCGTACTGGCCCGCGCTCGCGGTGATGTCTTCCCCGGTGCCACGCCGCGCGACCGTGAAGTGGTCGAGGTCCACCGCCATGTCGCAGCCGCGGCCGGTGACGAGCGCGCGCTCGTAGCGCGGCGACCGCTCCGCGTCGAAGTCGTGATACGCGCTCGCGTAGGTGACCACGGTGGTCTCGGCGCCCGCGGTCTTGAACCACTCCGCGTAGCCCCGGCACGCCTCCGCCGGGGTGTAGTCGTCGCGCCCGCCCAGCAGGAACAGCAGCGGCGCGCCGGTCACGTGGGCCGCGGTATACCAGTCGCTGCAGTACGGGTAGAGCGCCACGTGCGCGGCGAAGCGCCGATCGTCGTCGATGATCGCGCGGCGGAACGGCTCCAGCGCGGTGTAGAGCGCGACCTGCCCGCCCTTGGAGAAGCCGATCACCCCGATGCGGTCCCCGTCGATGCGCGGGTGGGTGGCGAGCAGCCGCAGCGCGGCCAGCGCGTCGGCCACGTTGGCCGCGGTGGGCAGACGGCCCTGGTCGGTGGCGGTCTCGCGCACGTTGCGGGGGGTGAAGCTGTCGACCACGAAGGTGGCCAGGCCGAGGGAGCCGAGCCGGTCCGCCCAGCCCATCTCCCGCACGTCGACGCCGGCGCTGCCGTGGGCGATCACCATCGCGGGCACGCGCCCGGCCGCGTCTTTCGCATCCCTGGGGGGCGCATCCTTGGGCGGCAGCCGTAAGGTGCCGACGACCACCGCGGTCGGCGACGCCGCGCGCCGCGCGAGGGCGAAGTACCCGGCCGGCGTGCGGCTCTCGAAGTGGATCTGGCCCACGCGCCCGTCCGCGAGGGTGGCGGTCGGAGCGCTCCCCTGCCCGGCCGCCCCGCCCGGGAGCCCCCCGGCCAGACCGAGGGTCGCCAGCAGCCACACGAGGACGATTCGTGAGACCATGCCAACGATTCCTATCACAGAGTGTCGGTCGGAACCGCCCGAAGCCGGGAGGTGGACCATGAGCAAGCGCAAGGCGAAGCCCAGACGAGCGGCAGCGAAGCGGGCCACGAGCCGGCGTACCGCGACCAGACGCGCGGGCACGAAGCGGACGCGGACGAAGCGCGCCCCGACGCGCCGCACCCGGGCGAAGCGGGCCGCGCCGGCCTCCCGGAAGGCGGCCGGCCGCGCGAAGAAGCGGACGCCGGCCACCCGGCGTGGGCGGGAAGGCGGCGAGGACCGCGGGCAGACGGTCGGCCTCCTGCGCGATCTGACCGAGCACCACGAGACGGGCCCCGCGGCCAGCGCCGGCGACATCGACGCGGACTGGCAGCGCGCACAGAGCTCGGGCGAGGAGGCGGTCGGTGGCAGCGTGTCCACGCCGGATCAGGACATCGTCGACGAGATCGGCCACGCCCTGGGCGTGGAGCACGCACAGCAGGCCCCGCTGCGCAGCTCGGAGGAGATCCTGGAGGAGCGCGATCGGCGCTACTGGGAGCTCGAGCGGCGCGCGAGCCGGAAGGCGGCCAAGCGCCAGGAGCCGTGAGCGCGCCCGGCGCTGTCCGGGCTGTCGTCCGGCAGCGCTGGCGCGACCTGCTGTTCGTCCATTGGCCGGTACCGGCGGATCGGCTACGCCCGCTGGTCCCGGCCGAGCTCGACCTCGACTGCCTCGACGGGTCCGCCTGGATCACCCTGATCCCGTTTCTGATCCTCGACTCCCGCCCCGCCCAGCTTCCCGCCGCCCTCTCGGTCGCCTTCCTCGAGACCAACCTGCGCACGTACGTCCGTGGCCCGGACGGCGAGCCCGGCATCTATTTCTTCTCGCTCGAAGCCGCCTCTCGCTCCGCGGTGGTGGCGGCACGCCTCTGCTACGGCCTGCCCTATTTCCACGCGGTCATGTCGCGGCGCGTGGACGGTCCGCGCATCGCCTACACGTCGAGACGGCGGAGCGCGCGCCCTGCCACCCTCGAGATCACGTGGACGGTGGGGGAGCCGCGCGAGCCGGCGCGGCCGGGCAGCCTCGATCATTTCCTGATCGAGCGCTATCGCCTCTACCTGCGTCGGCGCGGCCTGGTGCGGCGGGGCCGCGTGCGCCACTCGCCCTATCCGCTGCGAGCCGCCACCGTCGAGCGGCTGGACGAGTCGCTCCTGGCCGCCGCGCGTCTGCCCGGCCCGGTGCCGCCGCCCCCGCTCTGCCACCATTCCCCGGGCGTGGACGTCGAGATCGGCGCGCTCGAGCCGGTGAGCCCGCGGGCCCCAGCCGCGTGAGCTATACTGCTCGTCAGCGACACACGCTCTTTGATTGCGTCAGAGAGGGCTGGATGATCGCCGGTGTGGGCAACCGCACGGGAGGAAAGTCCGGGCTCCGCAGGGCAGGGTGCTGGCTAACGGCCAGGGGGGGCGACCCCACGGATCAGTGCCACAGAGAATAGACCGCCGCCTTCACGGGCGGTAAGGGTGAAACGGTGAGGTAAGAGCTCACCAGCGACCCGGGCGACCGGGCCGGCTCGGTAAACCCCACCCGGAGCAAGGCCAAATAGGAGAGCGATCCCGCTCGCAAGAGCAGGTGAAGCGCGGCCCGCGTGGGGCTCTCGGGTATGGCCGCTCGAGGCGCCGGGTAACCGGCGTCCTAGAGAAATGATCATCTCGCCGACGGGGGCAACCCCGGCGGTCAGACAGAACCCGGCTTATCGGCCCTCTCTGGCGCCTTTAAAGACTTCAGGTATTTGGACACCGTGTTTCGGCTCACCTTGGGATGAGACATTACCAGCCACATCGAGTGTCGCATAACTGCGTGACTGCAACCGCTCATGTCTCGCCCCAAGAGAGCGTCTGGATGGCCTGCGCCAGTCGGTCGTTCGCGAGTTCGGTATAGCCCATCGTCGAGCCGATGTCGGCGTGCCCGAGGGCCTCCTGTACCGCCCTAATGTCCCTGGTGTTGCGCAACAGCTCCGTGCCGAAGGAGTGGCGGAAGCGATGCGGGATGCAGTTCACCACCCCGGCTTTCCGCCCCCAGATCCCGGTCAGCCGCTCGACGGTCCGGCGATGCATCGGCCCGCCCTGGCGGTTCTGGAACAGGAAGGTCTGAGCCTTGCCGTCCGTCCGCTTGGTGATGTAGGCGCGCAGCGGGGTCACGAGCGCGGGGTGAATCTGGATCACCTGCGTTTTGGCGCCCTTCACCCAGGCGCGGATCTGGGCCGGCGAAAAGCTCACGTCGCCCACCTTCAGGTTGCACACTGGCGTCACACGCAGTCCGGTCAGGAAGAAAAGCTGCATCAGGAGTGCCTGGTCCTCCGGCAGTCTCAGTGCCCGGAGACGTTCGATCTCCTCGCCTGAGAAAGGCCGCGGCAGGTGCTTTGGCCGCCGGATCGACTCGATCTGCTCCACCGGGTTGACCAGCCAGAGCTTGTTCTTCACACCCCATCGCCCGAACGTATTGAAGCACGCTCGCTTGACATGGAGCGTCGACATCTTGGCGCCGGCCGCGGACGCCGTTTCCAGCTCGAGCTTGACCAGTTCAGGAGTGAAGCGCAGGACCGTATCGACCTGGGCCTTCGCGGCGAGTCGGCGGAGATGGGACTCGTATCCGACGACGGTTAGCTTGCTCCTGTTGACCCGGATCTCCGAGATGAAGGCCGTGATCGCCGACGACAGTTTCATGCGCCACCTCAACGAACGAGGGATCACCCGCTGCGTGGCGTGGATGGTGGCCGAGGGGGGCATGGGTGTCAAGAGGCCCGGCCGAGGACGGTTCCGGTCTGTTCCTTGTGGCAGGCATCACGGCGGGGGCACGTCGCGACCAGGAGTTGGCCGATGGCGCGGAGCATATCGGCGATGACGGGTAGAGGGAGTCCGGTCAGGATGGTCGGCTCCTGTTGCACCTCGGCCAATGAGGGCATGGTTACCGCCACGGTGGAGCGGCGTGACGGCTGGCGCACCCGCTTCCTCCTTTACCTGCTAGCAGCCCGGGGGTCCTGAGCGTTTTCAGGGTCATGGGTTGGGCGCTCCGGGGCCGCAGGGGCGCTCGCATCACTATTCGTCGGAGAGGCATCCGGAGCCTGGCCGTCGGAGGGCGTTACGCTGCCCGGGGTGGCCTTCGGAGACTTGTAGGTGCGCGGACGTGAATACCATGACCTGGGCCGATAGGTCGGCCGCCAGCCCGCGCCAAAGCCGACCCCCGGTCGAAATGGGGGTGGCGTGGTGGTGGTCGGGTCCGGGGGATTCGTTGGGGGCGATGCCGAAGGGGGTGGAGGGCTGAT
>DASZHF010000224.1:0-27494 GCA_035938095.1 Solirubrobacteraceae bacterium | reverse complement strand
GCACAAGCTAGAGCTATCGACGGACGCGACCGGGCTCTATCCCGCTCTTTGCGGGTCCGGGAATAGGTCGCAGTTTGCGGCTTCAAAGAGATCGGCCCGTTTCGGCTCCAAGGCCGCCGCTCGGAACCCATCGGACGGCGCAAGTGACCTTCCGTCGACGTCCTGCGAGCGAATCACAAGAAATGGGGGGAGTAGGATTCGAACCTACGTAGGCGGAGCCAACCGGTTTACAGCCGGTCCCCTTTAACCACTCGGGCATCCCCCCAAACCGAGAGCGTCCCGGACGCGGGATCCACGCCCCGCGGTGCAGCCAGTGTACTGGCGCTCTGGGGACCCCGACTCGTCTAGCTGGCGTCCCGCAGGCGCTGGGCCTCGGGCAGCGACTCGAGCTTCTTCAGCGTGTGGTTCTCGATCTGGCGAACGCGTTCACGGGTGACGTTGAAGGCGTGACCGACTTCCTCGAGGGTCCTCGGCCGGCCCCCGCGAAGCCCGTAGCGAAGCTCGATGACCTCGCGCTCCCGGCTCGGCAGGGCGGCCAGAACGCGCAACACGTTCTCCTTGCGCATGTTCTCGGAGGCGATGTCGAAGGGCGACTCGGCCGAGATGTCCTCCACCAGATCGCCAAGCTCGGTGTCGTCCTCCTCGCCGATCGGCCTCTCCAGCGAGACCGGCTGCTGGGACATGCGCTGGATGTCGCGGACCTCACGCGGGTCGCACTCGAGCGCGTGGGCGATCTCCTCCGCCGTCGGCTCGCGCCCGAGCGACTGAAGCAGCTGGCGCTCGACGTGGACGACCTTGTTGAGCTTCTCCACCATGTGGACCGGGATCCGGATGGTGCGGCCCTTGTCGGCGATCGCCCGCGTCACTGCCTGGCGGATCCACCAGGTCGCGTACGTGGAGAACTTGTACCCGCGACGGTAATCGAACTTCTCGACCGCCCGGATCAGACCGAGCGAGCCCTCCTGTATCAGGTCGAGGAAGCTCAGGCCGCGTCCCAGGTAGGACTTTGCGATCGACACGACAAGGCGCAGGTTCGCCTGGACCATCTGCTCCTTCGCGCTCATGTCGCCGCGCTCGATTCGCTTGGCCAGCCAGATCTCCTCCTGGGCGCTGAGGAGTGGCACCTTGCCGATTGAGCGCAGGTACAGGCGCAGTGAATCGAGGCTCGGCTCCACGTTGAGATCGACGGAGGACTTGCGGCCGAGCTCGCCGGACGACTCCGAGCCGTTGCCTGCGGCATCGGACGAGCTTGTGTCCAGTACCGGGACGTCGTCACCACCCGCCACGACCTCGATGCCCTGCTCCTCGAGGTGGGCGTGGAGCTCCTGGATCTGCTCCCGCGTGACCTCGAACTCCTCGAGGCATCGGGCGATCGCGTCGAAGGTCAGCGCACCGCGCTCCTGACCCTCGGCAAGGAGCGTCCGCACCTCGTCGATCTCGAGCACGGAGACGTCGTCAACCAGAATTACGTCGGCCTTGTTGCTCAACCCTCTGTCCCCCATGGTGTCGATAGAAGAGTGCCCGGGGGCCCCCTTCCGATCTCCTCCCTCAATTGTTTGCTTTTCGCGGTGTTACCGCGCGGGGCTGAGCCTTAGATCTCTCGTTCTATGACGGAGTGGCTTTCAGCGACCTCTGGAGTGATAGCAGCCCCCCGAGTGCGGCACAATCCCCAATTTTGGGGAGGGGACTATTTGCGGGCTGGTTTGTGCTCGCCCTAACACAGCCGCCCCGTTCCATCTAGCCGGGGCTCGCTCGGATCGGTGCGTTCGGAGTCCACTCGGGCCCGACTCGAATCGCTCGATCGGGGTCGCCCGACGGGCCCGCCGCGCGCCTGCGTCACCCAGATCCCGGCCGCGTGGTGGGTCGATCCCGAGCTGGCAAATCTTCGTCGGTACGCTTGGGGACGTGATGGAACGCGGAGCGGTCTCTCTAACGGCGTCCGATGTGCAGGCACAACCTCCGACCGTGCACATCGGTCTTTCGCGCGTGGGTGTCACGGGGGTCGAGAAGGTCATCCACCTGCGTGAGCACGACAGCGACCAGCTCTTCTACGCTCGGCTCGAGTGCTTCGTGGATCTCGGGCCGCGGCAGAAGGGTGCGCACATGTCGCGCTTCGAGGAAGTAGTGAATGACGCCATCGGCGAAGTCATCCTCGGCGAATCCACGTTCAAGGCCGAGGCGCTCGCCGAGCAGATCGCGCGGCTGGTGCGCGACCGGCAGGGCGCGCTACGGGCCGAGGTGACGATCGCCGCGCGCTACCCCGAGCACAAGCCGGCGCCCGTGTCGGGAACGCCGACACAGGAGATCTACACATTGTTCGGATCGGCGGTGGCGTCGGAGCACGGCGTGCGGCGAGTCGTGGGCGTGGCCGCCCAGGGCATGACCGCATGTCCGTGCGCGCAGCAGCTCGTGGCAGGGCGGGCTCGGGAACGGCTGCTCGACGACGACTTCACCGACGAGGAGATCGATCGCATATTCGAGCACGTGCCCGTGGCCACTCACAACCAACGTGGACTGGGGACGTTGCACCTCGGGAGTGTCGAGGGCAACCAGCAACCCATCGATGCGGGCGATCTGCTGGCGATCGTCGAGCAGTCGATGTCCTCGGAGATATACGAGTTGATGAAGCGCTCGGACGAGGCGGCGGTCGTCGAGAAAGCGCATCGCCGACCCCGATTCGCCGAGGATTGCGTCCGGGAGATGATCGCGGGTGTGGTGCGCGCGTTCTCCGATCTCGACGGCCAGACGTTCATCTCCGCCCGACAGGAAAACCTGGAGACAATCCATCAGCACAACGTCGTGGCCGAGCGCTTCGGCACGCTCGAAGAGCTGCGGGCGGAGATCCAAGAGGGGCGGGCGCCGCGCCGTCACACAGCGATGCACGAGTGGCTGCACGCCTCTACGCCCGGCGCCTGAGCTCCGGCCGACCATCGGGCGGCTGAGCCCCGGCCGAGCATCACCCGGCCTGGCGAAAGCACGTGCGCGCGTCAATTAACCAAATCGCGCGCTAGAACTCAGCGCCGTGCGAACCTTGGTCCTGGCCGGCGAGAGCCCCGTCCCGCCTCGCTTCGGGTTGCGCCTGCGGGTGCTGCACCTGACCCGCGAGCTTGCGCGGAGCGCCTCGGTCGATGTAGCGGTATGGGGAGATGCTCCGTCTGGAGCGAAGGAGCCCTTCACTCTGACCGGCCTGGACTGGGGGTGGGGACGCCCGCGTCATGAGTGGGGGCGCATGCTGTGGCAGCCCTGGGAGGTGGCCATCCCGCGGGGGCGGCCGCTCGAGCGCCACGTGGCGCAGGGACGCTGGGACACCGTGATCGCGCACACGCTCCCGCTGCTGCGGCCGGCCCGGCGAGCGAACGCCCCGGTGATCCTCGACGCCCACAACCTGATGACCGAAGTGATGCGCACGCTGGCCAGCATCGACTCGCGGCGGGCGCACCGCTGTTTCTGGCGCTGGGAAGCGCTCAAGACGAGAGCCTTCGAGCAGCGCATCGTCCGGCGCGTGGATGCCATCTGCGTGACCAGCGAGCGCGAGGCGGAGACGGTCGAGTCGTGGGGCGCTCGCTGGCCGGTGGTGGTCCCCAACGGCGTGGACGTCAACGCAATTACGTACGCCGCGCCGCTCCCCGGCGCTCGGTTGCTGTACGTGGGCCACTACGGCTGGCGCCCCAACGTCGAGGCGGCACTCGAGCTGATCGATTCGATCATGCCGCGCGTGCGCGCGGTCATCCCGCAGGCGCGGCTCTCGCTGGTGGGTGGGGGGCCGCCGGCCGAGCTGGCTGCTCGAGTCACGCCGGGAGTTCAGTTGACCGGCGAGGTGGAGGACGCGCTGCCCCACCTGCATGAGAGCCGCGTCCTGGTCGTGCCGGTGCGCTGCGGCGGCGGGACCCGCCTGAAGGTGCTCGAGGCGCTCGCGGCCGGGATCCCGGTCGTGGCGACGCCGTTCGCTGTGGGTGGGCTCGGGCTCGAGCCGGGCAAGCACGTGCTCACGGCCGAGGCGCCCAGCGAGATTGCCCAGCTCGCAGCGCGAGTCGTCCGTGACGACGCACTCGCCCTCCGCCTGTCCGTGGAGGGTCGCGCGCTGGTGCAGCGGCGCTATGACTGGTCAGTGGTCGCTCGACCTCTGGTCGAAGTCAACGAGCGCCTTGGGCACCGGGTCAACGAGCGCCTTGGGCACCAGTGCTTTGGCCGCCCGCCGCAGCCACCGGCGGTCGAGGTTGAGGCGGAGCTTGTGCCACCAGTCGTGCGCGAGGTCGGCGACTCGCAGGACGGGCATCGTCTCCAGTAGCCGGGGTTCGGCCGCGGCCACCTCGCACACCGCGGGCGCGAGCTCGTTCAGGTACGGACGCCACAACAGCCGGCGCTCGGCGCGAGTCAGACGAAACCATGGCTTGGTGCGAACCACGAGCGGAGCCGCGAGCTTCAGGTAGCTCGGCGGGCGCGGCACCCAGCGCAGGCGCCGAGGCAGACGATGCACGCGCAGCGACTGATAGTGGTAGAAGCTCACCGGCCGTCCGTCCACCAGGGGCGCCTGCGCGCTCCCGGTGAGGTGATGCTGGCCTGCGTTCCAGGGCGCGAGCCCGACCGCGTGGTCCGTCGCGACACGCACGTCGGGCCAGCGGTCGGGGAAGCCCTCCAGGTGCAGCTGGTTACCGAACCGTCCGGGCTCGGGCTGGTCGCGGCACCACTCCAAGGTCAGGGCGCGCCACAGGCGCAAGGCCGCGACCCCCGTCTCGTCTCCGCGCACGACCAGGGTCCCGCCGTTATAGGAGCCATAGGTCTCGCGCAGGTACGGCGCGCGTGCGGCGGACGGGTAGAGCTGGAAGTAGCGGTGGGGCACGAGTAGAACCGAGGAGTCGCTCAGCTCTGTCAGCAAGGGGTCGATGCCCGCGAGTAACTTGAGATCGGCATCCAGCCAGATCGCGACCTCCGGCGCCCGCGCGGCCGTCAGCGCCGATAGGCAGAAGGCGGGCACGGCCGACCAGCAGTACTCGTGCCAGCGGCGCGACGCGCGGACAGCTCGCAACTCCCGGTCCTCGTTCTCCAGCTCGTCCAGTGCCATTGGCGACACGCCGGGCAACCGACGCGAGCTCAGGAAGCCCAAGCTGGCCTCGTCCATGCACAGCACTCGCAGCGTCGCGCGCGGCGAGCGGCTCGCGACCGACCGGGCCAGGATCAGGAGCTGAGGCAGGAATCGCAGGTCGGTCATGCTCAGCAGTTCGATCCGCGGTTCGGGCAAGGCGCTGGCAAGATAGCCATCGGTGACGGTCGCTCCCACTCACGTGTGCCGCCGCGAGCATGGGCGTCGCCGGTCGCCGGACCTGGTGAGCGTCGTCGTCCCCGTCCGCAACGGGGCTCGCACGCTGGGGACCCAGCTGGAGGCTCTGGAGGATCAGGATTACGACGGGCGCTTCGAGGTCGTGGTGGCCGACAACGGGTCGACGGACGCCAGCGGCGCCGTCGCCGGCGCCTGGGCGGCGGGACGGGCGGATCGCCGGGTGGTGGACGCCCGGGGCCGGCGGGGACCGGGTCACGCGCGCAACGCCGGCGCGGCCGCGGCTCGCGGCGAGTTGCTCGCGTTCTGCGACGCCGATGATGTCGTGTCCGCAGGCTGGCTGTCGGCTCTGGTGCGGGAGGCCCGGGCCGCGGACCTGGTGGCCGGGCGCAACGACGTCCAGCTGCTCAACGATCCGCTGCGCCGGGAGTGGAACGTGGCGCCGCCGGCAGACAGAGCCGTCACGCTTCACGACTTCCTGCCGATGGCCGGGGGGTCGAATCTCGCTGTGTGGGCGGATGTCCTACACGCCCTGGGGGGCTTCGACGACCGCGCGGCCTGCGGGGAGGACGTCGCCGTCTGCTGGCGGGCGCAGCTCTCGGGGCTGCGGCTGGCATTTGCGCCCGACGCGGTCGTCCATCAGCGCTACCGACGGCGGCTGGGCTCTTTCGCGCGCCAGTACTTCACCTATGGCCGTGGCGACGCGTGGCTGCACCGGCGCTTTCGCTCAGCCGGGATGCCCGCCACGCCCTGGTCAGAGGCTCGGGCTCGGTGGCGCGGTCTGCTGGTGGGACTGCCCGAGGCGGTGCGCTGCCCCGCGGAGCGTGGCCGGTGGGTCCAGCGCGCGGCCCTCTCAGCCGGCCGCCTGACCGGCAGCGCTCGCCACCGATCGCTCTTTCTCTGAGCGCGCGGAGCCTTCTGGGAGGGGCTGGGCCGGGCGCGCCCGGGGAGCGCGCGACTGGGCCGGGCGGGCCCGGGGAGCGCGCGACTCGGCCGGGCGGACCCAGGGGGCGAGGGCGTCGCGCAAACGGGTGTCGAGCATCAAGGGCCGCCGGCGCCCATAGACATTCAGGTGGTCGGCGAGATATGAGTTCGCGCTCCACTCCCCCGACAGCGCGTGCTCGTCGGCCAGGCGTCGCCAGCGACGCACGTGCCAGGATTCGTTCTGGTCCGTCCGGAACGATCGGGCTTCGACCCGGCGGCCGAACTCCACCTTGCGGAGCAGATCGCGGGGGCAGCGCAGCGGGGCGTGCAGACAGGCCAGCGAGAGTGGGCGCTCCATGGGTCCGGGCGCCCCGCTCACCCAATGGTTGCCGGGACCGATCTCGACGCCGGGGCCGCAACGGACCAGGTGCTTGGGCGGGCTACCCACCTCGACGTAGGCCAGCTCGCAGGCCTCGACCGCCTCCGTGCCTGCGACGGGGTCGACCGGCTCGGAGACCCGGCGAGTCATCGTCATCAGGGCCTCGGGGGCTCCGGTTCGCTGGCCCCGCCGCTGAATGAAGTGGATGTGCGGCGCCTGCAACGCCCCCGCGCCGGTCTGAGCCATCGCCGCAATCAGGCCGCCCGGCGCGTGCCAGAAGTCGTCGGCGTCCAGCGGGACCACCCAGTCGGCGCCGCGCCTGGCCGCTTCCCGGGCCATCTCTGTGAACGCCAGGCCTTGGTGGAACGGCCCGGCGTCACTGGTCCACTCGACCGGCAGGACCCGACCGACGCGGCGCAGCTCATCCCGCGTGCCATCGGTGGAGCCGTTGTCGACGACCAGCACGCGCTCCAAGCCCTGGCCGAGGTGATAGCGCAGGCTCAGGGCGACCAGGTCGACCTCGTCGCGGACCATGAGGATGCCGAACGCACGTAGCTGTGCGGGGGCCCGGCGCCGAGGCTGCGTCATCGTGACGTCTCGCCTTCGGGCTCGGGTCCGTACCGGCCCGGGCGAAACCAGAGGCTGGCGGCCAGGGCCACGCGGTCGGGCGCGTCGGGCTTGCCGGTACGCCGCGCGCGCAGGATCCCCCGAGCGCTGGTCGCGGCCAGGGCGAGCCGCATGCTTGCTCGCTCGCGCACCCCGAACCACTTGCGCATGTACAGGAGCTGGGACCACACGAGCACGCGCCAAAGGTGGGCGTTGAACGGTCGGTCCGCCACGCGGTGCATCACCGTGACCTGCGGCAGATATGCGACCTCCCAGCCCCGATCGCGGATCCGCTTGCATAGGTCGGTCTCCTCCGAGTACAGGAAGAAGCGCTCGTCCAGCCTTCCCACCTGCTCGAGGGCCTGGCGGCGAATCAGCATCCAGCTCCCGGAGACCCAGGCGCAGCGCGATTCAGCTTGGTACCGGGCGCCGTCCCAGTGCCAGACCGGGAGCCCGGTACGCCAGGTATGCCAGTAGTCGGCGGGGGAGGGCTCCCGGGCCATCGTCGGGATCAACTCGCCGTACTCGTCCACCTGATGGGTGCCGACCACCCCGCAGCGAGGGCGCTTGTCGCACAGGGCCAGTAACTGGGAGAGGGTGCCAGTCCGCATCTCGGTGTCCGGGTTCACCAGCAGCAGGTAACGCGCCCGCCCGACAGCCCCGGCGGCCAGGGCGCGGTTCACGGCGGCCGCGAATCCCATATTCGGTCCGCGCAGGAAGGTCACCGGATAGCTCCTCGCGACCCTCTCGATGTCGTCGTGCGAGCCACTGTCGACGACCGTCAGGGCCATGCTGGCGTCTCCGGTCCGGGCCAGCAGGCTCTCAAGACAGGCGGGTAGGACCGCCGCCTGGTTGTGGCACACGATCACGACCCCGACGTCGGCGGGGGGCGCCTGCGGGGGCCGCAGATCCGGGGTTCGCGTGGGCTGGGCCGGTTCGAAGATCGGGCTATCCTAGGGCCGCATGACGGTCCCGGATGGCCGCAGCGCCCCGAACGGGCCGCCCTCCCGCTCGACCGCCCCGAACGGGCCGCCCTCCGGCTCGACCGCCTCACCCGGGCCGCCCTCCCGCTCGAGCGGCCCACACAGGCCGCCCTCCCTCTCGCTCTGCATGACGACGGTCGGCCACGCGTCCCGGGTGCGCCGGCTGCTCGAGTGCTTGCGTCCGCATGTCGACGAGGTCGTCCTGGCGGTCAACGCAGCGGACACGACCGACACGCTCGCGGTGTGCGGCGATCTGGCGGACCGCCGTCTGCGCTACCAGTTGCCCGGCTCGCCCTCGGCTCTGATCGGCTGGGTCCAGAGCCAGTGCAGTGGTGAATGGCTGCTGCGCCTTGACGACGACGAGGCTCCCAGCGTCGAGATGCTCGCGTCGCTGCGCGAGCTGATCGCCGACCGGCGGCTCAACGAGATCGTGTTCAGGCGTCGCTGGCTGTATCCCGATCCCGGGCGCTACATCACTCGCGCCCCCTGGCGGTTCGACTTTCAGGCTCGGCTGCTGCGTAACCTGCCCGCCGTCTGGAGCTTTGCCGGCACACCTCATACCGTCGGCCGGCCGGTGCCGGGGCGCCGCCTCATCGACGTGCCCTTCTACCACGCCGACCTCGTCCTCTCCTCGCTGGAGAGCCGCAGTCGCAAGAGCCTCGACTACGAGGCCGAGGCCCCAGCTCTGATCTGGAACGAGTTCCCGGTTAATGGCATGTACCTCCCGGAGGGCCTGGACAACGTCGATACCGCGATCGTTCCCGAAGCCGATCGGCCGCTCGTGGATCTGATCGTCGGCCCGGGGGAGGCGCCAGCCAGCCCCGGCGGCGGACCGCCGGTGCGCGACGTCCCGTTCACCGAGGTCGAGCAGTTCAACGTGCGGCGCACACTGCCAGAGAGCGCCTATCGGGCGAGCGTCACGTTCGTGGATCGTCCGCTGAGCATGCCGGCGGCGGCGCTCCAGCACTTCGAGGTGCTCGTGACGAACACGGGAACCGAGCGCTGGCCCGGTGGGGATCGCACGAACCCGCTCGTCCAGCTCGGCGTGCGCTGGCGCCAGCCCGAGAGCGGGCGCATCGTGCGCGACATCCGGCAGCCGTTCAGCGAGATTGTCGATCCCGGAGAGACGACGCGCGTCGTGATCTGCGTGCCCACTCCGTTTGACCCCGGGCCCCACCACCTGGAGATCGGGGTCGTGCACCTGGACGTGCGCTGGTTCGAGGGACGCATCGCGACGGAGGTGGCGATCGAGCCACGCCGGGAGGACGCAGTTACCTGGGGCGTCCCCAGCGTCGATCACTTCCGGGCCCGCGAGCTGGAGGAGCGGGTGGCCCGTCTCGAGGAGGAGAACGCCGGTCTGCGGTCTGAGCTCGCGTCGGTCCCGCGTTCAGCGCCGGCCTGACGCGGCCCTCAGCCGGCTCCGCCCGAGCTCGTCTCGCCGGGGAGGCGGGCCTCGCTCAGGCGGCGGCGCAACCCGAAGAAGTAGTCGACCCCGGAGAGCACGGTCACCGCGACGGTCAGGTCGACGAGCAGCGTCAGCCACAGAGGGTGCCCGGTGACCGCGATGAGAAGGAAGACCGTCGCCACCTGCATGACCGTCTTGGCCTTGCCCCAGCGATTGGCCGGGATCACGACTCCGCTCTGGGACACGGCCAGCCGGGTTACCGTGACCGCGAACTCGCGGGCGATGATCACCATCGCCACCCAGCCGTCGAGACGGTGCAGCGAGACCAGCGCCAGCAGGGCGGCAACCACCAGGAGCTTGTCCGCGACGGGGTCCATGAGTTTGCCGAAGTTGGTCACCCAATCGCGTGACCGGGCCAGGTAGCCGTCGATCAGGTCGGTGAGCGAGGCGACCGCGAACACGATCGCGGCCAGGAGGTCGCCGCCGGGGGTGCGGTCGAGCAGCGCGACCACCACTACCGGGACGAGCATGATCCTGACCAGGGTGAGGAAGTTGGGCAGGTTCAGGTTGAACACGACGCTCGGAAGACACTAGCGCCACGCTGCGCTCGCGTCGAAGCCTTACTCGCAGCTCAAACCTCCACCGGGGGAGCCCCCCCCGCGCGCGAGGCTCCGGCGCTGGCGATCACCACCAGCGCGATGGCGACCGCCTGAGCCGCGCTCAGCCGCTGTCCGAGCACGATCCACCCGGCCAGCGCGGCGACCGCAGGCTCGAGGCTCATGAGCACGCTGAACACGCCGGCCCGCAGGCGCCGTAGCGCCTCGGTCTCCAGCGAGTAGGGGATGACCGAGCCGAGCAGGGCCACCGCGATTCCGAGAATCAGCAGCTTCGGATCGAACAGGTTGAGACCCGCTCCAGCCAGGCCCGGGCCCAGAACCACTGATGCTCCTACCGTCATACTCAGCGCCAGACCCGACGCTCCCGAGAAGGCCGCCGCCGCGCGCGAGTTGATGAGGATGTAGGCGGCCCAGAAGCAACCGGCCAGGGCGGCCAGGGCGAGGCCGGCCACGCTGTGGGCGCCGTGCAGGCCGCCCGAGAGCAGGGCGATGCCGGTCGCCGCGAGCGCCACCCAGAGCAGGTCCAGGGCCCGGCGCGAGCTGGCCACGGCCACGCCGAGCGGACCGATGAACTCGATCGTCACGGCGGCGCCCAGCGGAATGCGAGCGAGCGCCTCGTAGAAGGAGAGGTTCATGGCGGCGAGCACGACCCCGAGCAGCGCCGCGAGGCGCAGCCGGGCCGGCGGGTGCGCGCGCACCGACGGCCGCGCGATCGCGAGCAGGATCAGCGCCGCGAACGCCAGGCGCAACAGCGCCGTGCCGGCGGGCCCGGCCTGAGAGAACAGCGTCGCGGCCAGCGCGGCCCCGAACTGGATCGAGGCCACTCCGATGAGCACCAGCGCGATGGGCGGCAGCCGAGCCCTCAGGGTCGGGCCAGGCTAGCGGCGCGACGGGCCCGGGAGCCGGATCTGCAAGGGTAGGGCTATGCCCCTGGTCCCCATGGTCATCGAGCGCAGCGCCCGCGGCGAGCGAGAGTACGACATCTACTCGCGCCTTCTGAACGAGCGCATCGTGTTCCTGGGCAGCCCGATCGACGATCAGATCGCGAACCTCGTCGTCGCCCAGCTGCTGCATCTGGAGTCGGTGGATCCCGACAAGGACATCTCGATCTACATCAACAGCCCCGGCGGCTCGATCTACTCGGGACTTGCCATCTACGACACCATGCAGTTCATCAAGCCGGACGTGTCGACCATCTGCGTTGGCGTGGCCATGTCGCTGGGCTCGCTACTGCTCACCGGCGGCGCGAAGGGCAAGCGCATGTCGCTGCCCAACAGCCGCATCCTCATCCACCAGCCCTCGGCGGGGTTCGAGGGCCAGGCCACCGAGATCGAGATCCACGCGCGGGAGATCATCAAGACGCGCGAGCGCATCGATGAGATCTACGCACTTCACACCGGGCAGTCGATCGAGCGCGTGCGCAGCGACATGGAGCGCGACCGCTTCTTCAAGCCCGACGAGGCCGCGGAGTACGGCCTCATCGACCGGGTGATCCATCAGCACTAGCGTCGTCAGGCGATCGGGTGCTCGATCGCGCCCAGGCCCTCGATCTCGATTCGCACGACGTCACCCGACGACAGAAACCGAGGCGGGTCCATGCTCATCCCCACGCCGCTCGGGGTGCCGGTCAGGATCAGGCTGCCGGGTTCCAGGGTGCAGGTCTCCGAGATGAAGGCGACGAGGTCGGGCACTCCGAAGATCAGGTCCGACGTCGACGCGTCCTGGCGGGGCTCGCCGTTGACCCAGGTTCGCAGCGCCAGAGCGTGTGGATCGGAGACCTCGTCGGCGGTCGTGATCCAAGGGCCGTAGGGGCAGAACGCGTCGGCGCCCTTGGCCCGGGTCCACTGGGCCTCGCGCCCCTGCAGGTCCCGGGCGGTCACGTCGTCGGCCACGGTGTAGCCGGCCACCTGGCCGCCGGCGCCCATGACTGCTGTCAGCTCGCCCTCGTAGTCCAGGCGGCGCACGACCGCCGGGCAGGGCACGGGCCGGTTGGGCGGGGCGGCTGACAGCGGGAGCTTGAGGAAGACGACGGGCCGCTCGGGTAGCTCGCCACCCGTCTCGGCGACGTGGGCCGCGTAGTTGAGGCCGATGGCGAAGATGGCTGGGGGGCGGGGAATGGGAGCCAGGAGCTCGACCTCGTCCAGCGCCCAGGCTGGTCCCCGCGCCGGCTCGAGCTTGCCGTCGCGCAAGCGATCGAGCACGGTGGTCCCGTCGTCGAAGGCGGCCACCCGACCGTCAGCGACCTCGCCGGCCACCGGCGCCGACGCTCCCGGGGGCAGAAAGGTGGCCATGCGCATGCGCGGGAGAGTAACCCGCCCGGGGCGGCGTCTATGCTCGGGCGCCGCCATGGCCCGGCTGAGCCCTGTCGAGCGTGTCGTGCTGGCGCTCACCGCTCTATGCGCGGCCCTGGCCGGCGTGGCCGACTACGCGGGCTGGACGGCGACGCTGGCCTTCGGGTTGGCAACGGCCGCGCTTGCCGGCCTCGCCTGGGTGGTCTCGCTCGCGACCGAGCAGTTGGGCCAGCGCCTCGGGCCGGCGGCGACCGGGCTCCTGCAAGCGACCGTGGCCAATCTGCCCGAGCTGTTCGTGGTGATCTTCGCTCTCAACGCGGGCGAGGTGGTGGTCGCCCAGACGTCGATCCTCGGCTCGCTGTTCGCCAACGCGCTGCTCGTGCTCGGGCTCGTCATCGTCGTGGGCTCGCGGCGGGAGCCCGACCGGGTCATGCGATTCCACCCGCGGCTGCCCAACGACACCGCCACGCTGCTGCTGACCACGGTGTTCATCATCGTCCTGGTCGGCCTGTCGCTGGCCTCACACGACCCGGCCAGCCGGCACGTGAATGCCGTATCCGCGATCGGCGCCGGCTGCCTGCTGGCCGTCTACCTCGCCTGGGTTATCCCGTTCGTGCGCCGGGGAGGGCCGCGAGGGGGAGGGTTCGCGGGGGCCGGGGCCGGGGGGGCCGGGTCCGAGGCCCCGGGTCTCAATGGTCCGCGTATGACGCTGCGGGCGTCGCTGATGCTGCTGGCGGTCAGCGGGGTGGGCGCCGCATTCGTATCGGACTGGTTCATCCATTCGCTGCGGCCCACGATCCACCGCCTGCATCTCTCGCAGGCCTTCGCCGGCCTGGTGATCGTGGCGATCGCCGGCAACGCGGTGGAGAACATTGTTGGAATCGTGTTCGCCGCCAGGGGCCAGTACGAGCTCGCCATCGCCGTGGTCAAGAGCTCGGTTGCGCAGATCGCCGCGTTTCTCTTCCCGCTCGTGGTGCTCTGCTCGCTCCCGTTTGCCACGTCGCTGACCTTCTCGCTGGCGCCGGTCTACATCGGAGCGCTGTTGCTGATGGCCATTGCCGTATGGCAGATCACCGGCGACGGGGAGGCGACCCCGTTCGAGGGCTGGGCCCTGATCGCGCTGTACGTGATCCTGGCCGCCGTGACGGTCTACGAGTGAGGCTCGGCGCTCCGAGTGAGGCTCGGCGCTCAGAGTGAGGCTCGGCGGTCCGAGTGAGGGCTCGGCGGCGCGAATCAGCCGGTGGTGGTGCCGAACGGTGGGACGCGGGCTAGCAGGCCCGCGTCCCACCAGCGCCGGTCAACGCGCCACCGCGCCGGCGTTCGGCATGACGAGCAGTCGGTCCCAAACCGCTCGTCCGCCCTCGAGGGTGGGTGCCGCCGCGGCGGCGGCAGCAGCCGCCAGGCTGGCCCTTACTCGGGCTGGCCAACCGCTTCAAATGGACTCCCATGTCCCCGAAAGGTCTCCTTGCGTAAAGAGATCGGCCGTCCGTGGCCGATCGCAAGCATGGAAGCAGGAGCGCGGGGGATATGCAATCGGACATCCGTCGATACGCGCCCAGGGGCGGCTCGGCGCCGGACGTTCGTCTAGCTCCGGGCCGAAGGCCCGGCTCGGAGTGAGGTCAGCAGGCGCGGCTCAGGAGGCGGCTGGATCCGGCGCGCCGAGCTCGGTGACCGCCGGGGGTTCGTAGACAGCGCCCGGGGCGCCTCCGAGCGCGAGCAAGCGCAGGCCCTCCGGGCCCGACCGGATCTTGCGCCGGCTGGCGGGACCGACGCGAACCAGGACCTCGGGATCGAGTGGGACCCGTTCGCCGTCGATCTCGATTTCGCCGCCGCCCCGCAGCGCTACGTAGACCTCCTCCTGGCCACTCTCAGCGTGATCGTGCTCGGGATAGCGCTCCTCGCTGGGCGCCATCTCGAGTATCTGCATGCCGAACGCGCTCACTCCCAGCGCCGCCCGGGCGCGGAGGAAGCTTCCGGCGTAGATGGCTTCGATGTCGTTGATGCGGAGCGCGGTGTAGTCGGGGGGCATGGGCCTCCTCCTTGGTCGGGGGTCCTATTCTCTCGCGGTTCGTGTCGCGCAGGGCTGTCCTCGCCGTGCTGGTCGCCTGTCCGACGGTCATCGCCTGTCCGTTGGGCGCCGCCGCGGCCGGCGCCGGGCGGGCCGCCGCGACCGGCGCCGGGTCGGCCGCCGCGGCCGGCGCCGGGTCCTCGCCGTGCTCCTCCGCTCCGGTCGCCGGGAGCAGCACGATCCAACTCGTAGTCGACGGACGGCCGCGAAGCGTCCTCGTTCACGTCCCGACCGGCGCACCGGCCGGAAGCCAGCTCCCCCTGGTGGTCGCGTTGCACGGATTCCGGGCGGACGGCGCGGCGATGGCGCGCGGCACCGGGTTCTCTGCGCTCGCCGACGCCCGGCAGTTCGTGGTCGCCTATCCGAGCGCGCCCGGCGGCCAGTGGGCCCTGTACGCCGGTGAGCCGCGGGCGGCGGAGGACGTCGACTTCATCCGCTCCACCGTGGACCAGCTGAGCGCCGGGCTGTGCATCGACCCGCGAAGGATCTTCCTGGTTGGCGTGTCCAACGGGGGCGGCGAGGCGGCCCGAGTGGCGTGCGTGCTCGCCGATCGCCTGGCCGGCGTCGCGATGGTGGCCGGCGACTACCGCAGCCTGCCCGCGTGTCATCCATCGCGCCCGCTCTCCGTGCTCGAGATCCACGGTCTGAAGGACCCGGTGGTTCCTTACCGCGGACGCAGCGGCGACCACAGCGGCAGCGTGCCCGGCTTCGTGTCCCTGTGGAGACGGCTCGACCGCTGCCAGGAGCCCGGATCCAGCAGCCGGCCCTCGGCCCACACGATCCGGCTCAGCTGGCGCTGCAGCGCCAACACCCAGGTCAGCCAGCTGAAGATCCTCAACGCCGGGCACGTCTGGCCCGGGTCGCCTCCTCCGGGTCGGCTGCCCGGACCGCGATCGGCGACGACCGTTATCTGGCAGTTCTTCGGCGGGCTGGGCTAGGGGCCAGCCGGGGTGGCGGAGGGATCCGCCGGTGCGACATCGGGCGACACCGTGCCCGAGCTGTCGGCCCCGCTGGCCCCCGTCGAGGAGCTGCTGTCGCCGCTGGACGAGCCCGAGCTCGAGTCCGCGCCGGTCGAGCCGGAGGATCCGGCGTCGCCTGAGCCGCTTGAGCTCGAGTCGCCCGCGCCCGAGCTGCTCGAGCTCGAATCGCCCGCGCTCACATCCGACGCGACCGTCTGGTCGCTGCCGCTCGAGGCTCCCGACGACTGGTCGGCGCCGCTCGAGTTGCCCGCTGCGCCATCGCCGGCGGTCCCAACGGAACCGCCCGAGTCCACCGGCGAAACCGAGCTGGCCACAGCCTTGGTCCGCGAATCCCCAGAGTTCCTCGAGCCGCCGTCGCCGCCGGCCGAGGCACCCGAGCCGTCGGAGGTGGGGCTGGCCGATGGGCTGGCGTCGGGGGCGCCACCGGGCGTGCTCCCGGAAGCGCTCACCGGGACACCCATCAGCCCGCTCGGCAACCCGGAGCCGGCGGCGCCGCCCGGGCCGGGATTGGCCTCGAGCGCAATCCCGGACAGGAAGGGACTGCCCGCTCGGCTCGAGCCTGCGCCCGTCAATCCCGCGGACAGCGGCGCGCCGGCAGCGCCGGAGTGGCGGACGCTGGCCACGAGCGCGAGCGCGGGCGGGTCGGTGTGGGACGCGGGGGCGGAGAAGTGATGGACCGCTACCGGAACGCCCGCCATCGCGCCGGCGGTGGCCAGTACGGCCCCACCCTTGAGGGCCAGGCCGGCCATCCCCGCTCCGCCACCGCCCCCCATGAGCTCCATGATGCGGGTGGCCGGCCCGGCGCCGTTCGAAGAGCGCGAGCCCATCGCGAACAGGGGCAGAGGGGTGATGGCCGAGGCGGCCGCTCTGAGCGTGGTGCGCGCACGGTGCAGTAGCTGCCCGACGGCTCCGTCCGTGGTTCCCAGGTGCCGGGCCACGTCCGAGCGGCTCTCTCCGTCGACCGCGGTGCGCAGCAACGCCTCGCGCTGGGTGAGCGGCAGGGCCGCGACGTTGGCCAGCACCGAGCGCATCTCCGCCTTGCGCTCCGCCTGAACGTCCGGGCTCTCCTGCCCCTGGAAGGAGTCCTCGAGCTGCTCGTAGTGGTACCCGGCCCGCTTCAGCGTGTTGATCGCGGCGTTGTGGGCGACGCGGTACAGCCACGGCCTCAGGTCCCTGATCTCCATTCCGTCCTGGAGGGCCGACCAGGCGTGCATGAAGGTCTGCTGCACGACGTCCTCGGCGAGCGCCTCGGAAAGCATCCGCTGGCAGTAGCGACGCAGCGGGCGGCGATAGCGCTCGACGATGACGTCGAATGCGCGCTCGTGGCCGTCCCTGACCAGACGCGCCAGCCGGGCGTCGGACTGGGTCGGAAGCAATCCGTTGAACATGCGAGGGCTCATGTGCAGTCCTTTGCGTGGTTTTCGGCCGCAAATGGCCGGTTGTCTTCCCGCGGACAGTCGGCCTGGCCATTCGTTACCGGCGCTCGCCCGATCGGACGCCGAGATCGAACAGATGTCCAGGCCGCGGGGCCCTCGCGTAATGCCCTGTCAGCTCGCCTGTCCCAGGACCACATAGGTCAACGGACCGCGACAGGGTCCAGGACCGCAGCGGCTGGTCATGACGCCTCGGTCTGGAATGACCCCTCCAGGCCAGGCCAAACGGGGCGCCCCAGGGCGCCCCGTTTGCGTCCCATCACCCGCGCCCCGGGTCCAGCCCGCGGCGGCGGCCTGCGTGCCGGAGCCCAGCCCGCCGCGGCGGGCTCCGCCCCGGGTCCAGCCCGCGGCAGCGGTCGCTACCCGACGACGCGCAGGAGCGCGTGCATGCCCGCGGCGTCGTGCCCGGGGAGCGAGCACCACAGACGCCACACGCCCGGGCCCAGCGTCACCGTTTGCGTCTGGCGCCGACCGGCCGACAGAGTGGGGAAGCTCACCTGCGGGGAGAGCGCCGCATCGGCCGCCGCCGCTCCCGAGTCGACCGGCTGCGGGCCTGGGCCGACCCGGGCGATCTGGAGGTCGTGCGGGTCCTGTCCCTCGTTGTCGAGCTCGACCAGCACCCGGCCGCCGATCACCTCGTTCCGGGTCAGACTGATCCGGAACTCGTGCTCGTGGACGCCCACCGCGCTGGCGGTCGCGCGAGCCGGGCCCAGTCCGGAGGGCAGCGGAGAGACCGGTGCGGGGGGAGGGCCCAGGCGCCGCACGCACGCACGCCGTCCACGGCGCACGGCTCCGGCGGCGCTGCGGTGCGCCGCCCGGCAGGCACGGTCGACGGGACGCGGGGAAGGCCGGCCGCCCGCGCGGTGAGCCGAGGCCGCCAGCGGGCCGCCACCGAGCAGGGCAGCGCCCGCGCCGCCCAGCGCGGCCAGCGCCGCCAGCCGGCCCGAGATCACCGCACCACCTTCGGGCGCGCGAACGAGCCGGCGCCGGGGATCACGGCGACGGCGTCGGTCCCCAGCCACTGTTCGAGCAGCGAGCAGTACAGACCCCTGAAGTCGCTGGTCGCCCGGAGGTTGTCGTTGTCGTCCAGCACGTCCAGGCCGGGGAACTCGCCGACCATGGTGGCGGCGGACCGCTCACCGATCACGAACGCCGAGCCCGCCGCGCCGTGGTCGGTGCCCGAGCCGTTCTCCCCGGGGCGGCGACCGAACTCGCTCCACAGGCTGATCAGGACCCGGCCGGCCAGGCCGCGCGCCTCGAGGTCACGCTGGAAGGCGAGCAGCGCATCCATGACGCCCTGGATCCGGGGGGCGAAGTTCTTGCCCTGCTCGGCGTGGGTGTCGAAGTCGCCGTCGTCGGCATCGACCGTCACCACGCGCAGCGGCAAGCCGCCGGCGATCATGGCGGCCAGGCCCGCCAGGCGCTGGGCGAAGTTCGAGTTGGCCGGATAGGCGACCGGCGAGTTGTAGTGCGGGTCCCCGTCCGGGGTGACGAAGGCGGACAGCTGGGTCAGCAGCCTGCCGGCCGCGCTGGCCACCCCGCGGGCGCCGGCGAGCTGGACCTCGCTCGACGGGGTGGGGAGCGAACCCAGCCCGCCCATCGCCCCCAGCATGGGGGTGCTCACCGGGTTCCAAACCCCGGGGCTCGAGAACGTGTAGGACTGCGGGCTCTCCAGCGCCGCCACCGGATTGCGCGCCGTGGCGAGCGTGGGGGACAGTCCGTAGGAGAGCGACAGGCCCTGCAATGGGTTATCCGGGGTGCCCGCCGCGTCCAGGTAGCGCCCCAGCCAGCCGAGCTGATTCTTGGGGTTGAGCTCTCCCACCTCCCAGTAGTGGCGCGAGGTGAAGTGCGACTGGTCGGGGTGGTCGTAGCCGATGGCCGGGAAGACCGAGACCTTGCCCTCGGCGTAGAGCTTGCTCAGCCCCTGCGCCGCCGGGTGCCACATCAGACGCGGGTCCTCTCGCAGCTCCGGTCCGGCGCCGGGGGCCAGCTTCAAGGTCGGGCGCAGCTGCTGATACTTGGGATCGCCCACGGGGGCCAGCAGGGACATCGAGTCGACGCCCCCGGGCATGAAGATCGACACCAGCACCGGTCCCGGTCCCGTCCCGGCGGCCTGAGCGATCCCCTCCTCGAAGGACGGCAGGCCGCCGTGGGCCGCCCCGTAGACCGACAGGGCCAGCCCCGCCGCCCCGGACAGGAACGTCCGCCGGCGCATGCCCGTGCCGGCCGGCGCCGGCATCCCGGGCTCGATCGGCGGCAGTCCGCGCCCGGCCCGAGCGACCGCCGCCTTGAGCAGGCGCGCCCGGGTGTAGTCAGAGCAGCAGCCGTCGCCCATCACGACACCTGGTAATCCGGGCAGGTGAGGATCAGGTGGCGCAGCGCGTTCTGGCGCAGGGCGCGCAGCTTTGACTCCTCCCCCTTGTAGCTCGGGGGCGGCATGCAGCTGCGCGCGAAGGCCAGCAGGTAGCTCGCCGTCGCCGCGCTCAGGGGCGGGTCGCCCGCGAAGCGCAGCGCCGCGGCGAGCGCCTGCTCGGGGGTCTCCACCGCCGAGTAGGGATGCTGGGAGTCGTCCGGCACGATGTGCAGCGGATCGATCGCTGCCTCGGCGGTCTCCCAGCGGCCCTTGAAGGTGGACGTGTCCAGCCACCTGTCCTTGGTCCACCCCGAGACGTTCGGAGGGTGGAAGAGCACCTGCCCGGTCTGCTCGGCGTGCCCGACCCAGTCGTCGGTGTCGACGCCTCGCCCGACGGCGCGCAGCAGCCCCGCGGCGTAGACGACGGGCGGCTTGACCATCATCGGACCCGAGTAGAAGGTCTCGTTCAGGAGGATGGCCTCGAGCACCGCACGAATCGAGTACTTGCTGTTCTTGTACGTGCGGCTCAGGGCGGCCACCGTCGATGCGCTCGGGGGGGCCGGGATGAAGTACGACCACAGCTTGGTGACGAAGAACGACGGATGGAGCGGGTGCTCGAGGCACAGTCGGACCGCGTCGCGCCAACCCCACGCCCCCTGCTTGCCGAAGACCGTCTTGGGCTGGTCGTCGTGGAGGCCGGGCTCGTAGCGGAAGTTGGAGTTGCCCTGGCCGTCTGACCAGTCGCTGGTCCAGCCGCTGAGCGCGCGCGCCTGCTCGCGCACGTCCTGCTCGGTGTAGGCCCCGCGGTCCGCCCCCAGCGAGAACAGCTCCATCATCTCGCGGCCGTAGTTCTCGTTGACGTCGTCCTTGGTGTTGGACGAGCCGTCGAGCCAGATGAGCATCGCGGGGTCGACGGTGATCGCGTAGAAGAGGTCGGCGAACGACCCCAGCGCGTGGGTGCGCAAAAGGTTGTTCTGGTCGATCATCTGGTGCTGGCTGTCGACCTTCTCGTTGGAGGTGGCAAACCAGTCGTGAAAGACGAGCGTCAGGCGCTCGACCAGCGGCTGGTCCGAGCGCACCATGCGGTCCAGCCACCACAGCTGGTCGTCGCCGTAGCGGTCGAACGGGGCCAGGGGCGTTCCGTCCTGGTGATGGGGCTCGGGACCGACCAGGTGGGGGGCTCCGCGCGGCCGGGTCAGGCTGTGCACGGCCTGCTCGCGAGACATCCGGGCCAGTCGTTCCACGTCGCCCGGGCGCGGGCCGAAGCCCGCGCGCCACAGGAGCCGATGCGCCTCCGCCCGGCGCTGGGCCAGCGACAAGCGATGCCGGCGCCGGCGACCGTGCTGGCCTGCTCGGCGCCGCCGGTGCCGGCGCCGGTGAGATGCCGCGCGCGCAGCGGCCGGATGCCTCACGGGTGCCGTCATGAACATGTGCCGTCGACACGTGAATCGACCGCGGCATCACGGTCGCTTCAGCGCAGTGGACGGATGGCCGACCGCGCCCTCGGGGCGGCGCCGGCCTCTGGCCCGGCGGCTCAGCCGCCGCCGGTCGGGCTCGCCGGGGCGTTGGTCAGCGGCGCACACCCGCGCGGTCCGGCCCGCAGCTGGCGCAGCGAGGGCGGATCCAGCGCGAGCAGCTCGGGCACGCTGACTGCCCGCAGATGCCGGCGCCGGAGCGCGGGGAGGATGGTGAGCAGCGCCCGGATGGTCTGGCCGCGATTCTCGTGCATGAGGATGATCGAGCCCGGCCTGAGCCCCTGGATGACGTTGGCGGCGATGCCCGCGTAGTTGGCTCCCGCCGAGTCCCGGCTGTCGACGTCCCACAGGATCTCGAGCATCCCCAGATCACGCGCCTGGCGGTCGATGGCGGGAGTGCGCGCCTCATAGGGTGGGCGGAACAGCGTCACGGGTTGCCCCGAGGCTTGGGCGACGGCGATCTTGGCCGTGAGCAGCTCTTCACGAATCCTCGACGGCGACAGAGCGGGCAGCACGGGATGGGTCCAGGTGTGATCGCCCAGGGCCGCGATCTCACCTTCCTGACGAGGGACGCTCGGCTGCGTCGCGAGCTCCTTTCCCACCAGGAAGAAGGTGGCTCGGTCGCCGAAGAAGCGGAGCTTGCGCAGCGCCAGGTGGGTGTAGGGGCCGGGGCCGTCGTCGAAGGTCAACGCCACGTAATGGCCGCGCGCGCCGCCACAGTAGACGGGCAGCCCGAGGGGGATGAGCCGGTTCACGGCGGCGGCTTGAGCGGCGGCAGACGGCTCGTGGCCGCGGGCCGATCTCGGCGACGGAAGGCGGCTCGCGGCCGGCACAGCGCTCCGCTGCGAGGCTCCGTGCTCCGATCGGCCCGGCTGCGACGACGTTCCCTCGCCCCCGCCGCAGCTGGCCAGGAGACCGCAATTCGCGAGCAGCGTCGCGCCCGCCAGCAGCCAGGCGGGGGTCATGCGTCGCGGCGAGCCGTCCAGCACCGCCGGCCATGTTAGGAGGGCTCCCCTAATCTGACCTCAATGCGGTCGGGGGGGACTCGAACGACGCGGCGCCTGGGGCTTCTGGGCACGGTGCTCCTGGCGCAGCTGCTCGCGCTGGCGACCGGCGCGTGCGGGGACGCCCGCCCCGGGCCCCCGCTCGCGCTCCCGCCACCGGGATCGCTGGCCGCCAGCCGCTCCTCGCACGTGATGGTGATCGTGATGGAGAACCGCGAGTTCTCCGAGGTGATCGGCAACCGCGCCGCGCCGTACGTCAACCGCCTCGCGCGCACCGGGGCGCTCGCGCGCAACTACTTCGCCATCTCGCATCCGTCGCTGCCCAACTACCTGGCCCTGACCGGCGGCCAGACGTTCGGCATCACCTCCGACTGCACGGACTGCGTGGCCCGGGGGCCGAATCTGGCCGACCAGCTCGGCGGCGCGGGCCACTCCTGGCGCGCGTACATGGAGGGCCTCCCCAAGCCGTGCTTCAAGGGGGCCTCGGCCGGGGGTTACGCCAAGAAGCACGATCCCTTCCTCTACTACCCCTCGATCGCCAACAGCGCGACCCGCTGCTCCCGCGTGGTCCCGCTCTCCGCCCTCGCGCGCGACCTGGCCGCCCGGCGTCTGCCCGACTTCGTCTGGATCACGCCCAACCTGTGCGACGACGGGCACGACTGCTCGCTGTCCACCGCCGATCACTTCCTGTCCCGCCTCGTGCCCTCACTGCTCTCCCAGCTCGGTCCCCGCGGCTTCCTGGCCATCACCTGGGACGAGGGGAGCTCGGATCGCGGCTGCTGCCAGCTCGCCCACGGCGGCCAGGTGGTCACCGTCCTCACCGGGCCCCAGGTGCGGCGGGGGGCGCCGGGCAGCGGATCGTTTGACCACTATTCGCTCCTGCGCACGGTCGAGGACGCGTTCGGACTGGACCATCTCGGTCAGGCGTCGTGCGCGTGCACCGCCCCCCTTGACTCCCTGTTCAGCGTGCCCCCGCGGCGGGTGACTGCGCCGGCGCGGGGCCGGCGCTGACCCTTTCCCGGCCCGCGCCGTCCGCCCGCCGACCACCGGCTGGGCGCTCCCCCGCGCGCTAGACTGGCTGGACCTCGCGCCGCGGCGGGGTTCGACGCGGCGGTCAGCAGCAAACCACCACCCGGGGAACGCCATGGCCCGCGGAGACGTGCGAATCGCAGTCACCCTCGCGTGCGAGGAGTGCAAGCGGCGCAACTATCAGACCAACAAGAGCAAGCGCAACGACCCGGATCGCATCACCCTGCGTAAGTACTGTCGCTGGTGCCGCAAGCACACCAGCCACCGGGAGACCCGTTAGCGCCCAGCCAGTGGCTCGCGATCGCAAACGTGCCAAGCAGCGCCAGCAGCGCCGGAGCAAGGCGGGCACGCTCCCCCCACCCGCCGACACCCGGGGGGAGACCCGGCACCAGACCCATCACGAGAACGTCCCCGGCTCGCTCGAGCATGCCTCGGGGGAGGTCGAGGAGTTCGATGCGGCTCTGATTGCCGGCTCGCACCTCGGCGACCTGGACGAGATGGGCGACGGACGCCGCGGAGGCGACGGCTCGGGCCCGCCCGAGACGACCGACAGGGTCGCGGCCGCCGAGACCGCGATCCCGGGCGCCGCCGAGCGGGCCGAGCCCGACGAGCCCGAGGACTTCGACGAGTCCGAGGAGGCCGAGGAAGCGGACGACCGCGAGCCCGAGGCCGATGCCGCCGGCGGAGGTGGCGGGGGTCTACCGGCGCGCCCCGTGGCGCGCGGCTCGGCGCCGACGCCCGCGCGTGGCGCTCGCGCCGACGGTGAGAACCGTGTCCTAAGCTTCCTGCGCGCCAGCTGGGCCGAGCTCCAGCGGGTGCAGTGGCCCGACCGGCGTCAGGTGGCCCAGGCCACGGCGGTGGTGCTGGGCTTCGTGGCCATCGCCGGCGTCTACCTGGGCGTCGCCGACTGGGTGGCGGGGAAGATCGTCAACGCCATCCTTTAGGCCCCCGACCGGCGGTCCCCGCTAGCCTCACGTCGGCGCCGAGCAGTCCCAGGTCCTCTACGCAGCCCCAGTAGCCCACCCTCTACCCCCCTGACTCAAAATGTTTCGCTGGTACGTCGTCAACACCTATTCCGGTCACGAGAACAAGGTCAAGCAGAACCTCGAGCACCGAGTGGTCTCACTCGGGCAGCAGCGCGCCGTGCGCCAGGTCGTGGTGCCCACCGAGGCCGTTTCCGAGATGAAGGACAACCAGAAGGTGACCGTCGAGAAGCGCACCATGCCCGGCTACGTGCTGGTCAACATGGACCTCAACGAGGACTCCTGGAGCCTGGTCAAGGGAACGCCCGGCGTCACGGGCTTCGTGGGCGCGTCGAACGAGCCGGTCCCCCTCACCCAGGGCGAGGTCGACCGGCTGTTGCACAAGGAGGTGGCGGTGCGGGAGCGCACTCGGGCCCAGTTCTCCCTGGGCGAGTCGGTCAAGGTGGTCTCGGGCCCGCTCTCGGACTTCTCGGGCGAGATCTCGGAGATCAACGAAGATGCCGGGCGCCTGAAGGTGCTCGTCTCGATCTTCGGCCGTGAGACCCCGGTCGAGGTCGGCTTCGACCAGGTCAAGAAGCTCTAGCCCCCGCCCGTCATGGCCAAGAAGGTCCTCACCACGATCAAGCTCCAAGCCGTTGGCGGCGCGGCCAGCCCCGCGCCCCCGGTCGGACCGGCCCTGGGCCAGCACGGGATCAACATCATGGAGTTCGTCAAGGCGTTCAACGCCCAGACCCAGCAGGACGCGGGGACGGTGATCCCGGTCGTGATCACGGTCTACGAGGACCGCTCGTTCACGTTCATCACCAAGACACCGCCCGCGGCCGTGCTGATCAAGCAGGCCATCGGCCTGGAGAAGGGCTCGGGCGAGCCCAACCGCACGAAGGTGGGCAAGATCACCCAGGCCCAGCTGCGCGCGATCGCCGAACGCAAGCTCGCCGACCTCAACGCCACCGACATCGATCAGGCCGCCAAGATCATCGCCGGCACGGCCCGGTCGATGGGCGTGGACGTCGTCTAGCAGTGAGCCACTACGCAAACCACCCGCACCGGACGAAGGACTAGCCATGCCCCACCACGGCAAGCGTTACCTGGAGGCCCGCTCGGAGGTCGATCGCGAGCACGAGTACACCCCCGCCGAAGCCGTGGCCCTGATCAAATCAATGCCGCGCGCCAACTTCGACGAGTCCGTCGAGGTTCACGTGCGCACCGGGCTCAACGTCCGCCACGCCGACGAGCAGCTCCGGGGCACCGTCGCGCTCCCCCACGGCCTGGGTAAGGACATCAAGGTCGCGGTCTTCGCCCAGGGCGACAAGGCCCGCGAGGCCCAGGAGGCCGGCGCCGACGTGGTCGGTGCGGAGGACCTGGCCGAGCGTGTCCAGGGCGGGTTCGACGAGTTCGACGTCGCCATCGCCACCCCCGACCTGATGCCGGTCGTCGGGCGACTGGGGCGGATCCTCGGACCTCAGGGCAAGATGCCCAACCCCAAGGTGGGAACGGTCACCATGGACGTCCGCAAGGCGGTGGAGGAGTCCAAGGCCGGCAAGGTCGAGTACCGGACCGACCGGACCGCGATCGTCCACCTGGTGATCGGAAAGGCGAGCTTCGAATCGCGAGCGTTGCTGGAGAACTACGCCGCCGTCCTCGAGGAGCTGATCCGGGCCAAGCCCTCCGCCGCCAAGGGTCGCTACCTGCGCTCGGTGACGCTGGCTCCGACCATGGGGCCCAGCGTGAAGGTCGATCCCACCCGCACTCGCGACATCGTCGAGGAGGCATCCGCAGCCGCGTAGGATTCAGCGACCCGTAGCATTCACAGACCGTTTAGACGACGGCGCAGCCCGAGACCCCCGGCGGCCACGCGCGTAGGACCGGGGCAGGCGGCGCGATCCGAGTGCAGCGTTGCGCTGCTTCTGACGCCCGCCCCAGTGCGGGCGTCGCGCGTTCTGGCGGACAAACTCCAAGCCCGAATCGAGAGCGACCACATGAACCGAGAGCAGAAGGCGGCGGTGATCGAGGAGATCGCCAGCCAGATCCAGGAGGCCGAAGCGGTCTTCGCGGTCGACTACCGCGGGATCTCGGTGCCCCAGGCCGCCGAGCTGCGGGGCCGCCTGCGTGACGCCGGGGCGACCTTCCGGGTGGTCAAGAACTCGCTCACTGAGCGCGCGGCCGACCGCGCCGGGGCCGAGCAGCTCAAGGAGCTCCTGGACGGCCCCACCGCGCTGACCTTCGTCCACGGGGACGCGGCGCTGGCCGCCAAGGCGATTGCCGACTACGCCCGGGCGACCGACCTGCTCCCGTTCAAGGGCGGGATCCTGGAGGGCGCCCCCGTCGAGCCGGACCAGATCCGGGCCATCGCCCGCCTCCCCGCCCGCGACGTGCTCTACGGACAGCTGGTGGGTGTCGTCGCCCATCCCATCTCCGGGCTGGTCCGCACCCTCAACGCGCTCATCCAGGGACTGGCGCTCCAGCTCGGCCAGATCGCGGAGCAGGGGCTCGTGCAGGGCGCGGAGCCCGAGGCGGCCGCGGAACCCGAGGCGGCCACCGAGCCCGAGGTGGCCGCGGAACCGGAGGCGGCCGCGGAACCGGCCGCGGCGGCGGAGCCCGAGGCGTCTGCGGAGCCCGGGGCGGCCGCGGACAAGGAAGATGAAGGGGTCCAGCCGCCTGCAGATATCGACGCCGTGGCCGGGGCACCAACGGAGTCCCAGGCCGAGGCCCAGCCGGAAGCGGGCGCACCCGCGGGTACCGGCGCCGAGGCCGCCACGGACGCCCCCGCCGAGGCCGCCACGGACGCCCCGGCCGAGGCCGCCACGGAGGCCCCGGAACAGGCCGCCGCGGAAACCCCAGAACAGGCCGCGGCGGAAACCCCGGAACAAGCTGACCCGGAGCCCTCTCCGGCTAACGACGAGACCGACACTGGCGCTCCGCCCCCATCGGGCGGCGGCGCCGACGAGAAGGAGTGAACATGCCAACCACGCAGGAGTGGATCGACGAGCTCAAGGGCATCTCGGTGCTCGAGCTGTCCGAGCGCATCAAGGCGCTCGAGGAGGAGTTCGGTGTTTCGGCCACGGCCGTGGCCGCGGCGGCACCGGCGGCTGGAGCCGCGGCCGACGGCGGCGGAGAGGCCGAGGAGGAGCAGACCGCGTTCGACGTCGTCCTGACGGGCGCCGGCGACAAGAAGATCCAGGTGATCAAGGTGGTGCGCGCCGCCACCGGCCTCGGCCTCAAGGAGGCCAAGGCCCTCGTCGACGAAGCGCCCAAGCCGGTCAAGGAGGGCATCGACCGCGAGGAGGCCGACAAGCTCAAGCAGGAGCTCGAAGAGGCCGGCGCGGGGGTCGAGGTCAAGTAGTTCGACAGTGGTGACCCCGACGCGCGGTCCGAGCCCGCGCGCCAGCCGCCGTGGACGGCTCGCGCTGACCGCGGCCTGCGGCGTGATCGCCGCCGCACCACCAGCTCTGGGCGCCCAGGCGACGGCCGCACAACTGGCTGCGGCCGCCATGCGGTCCGGCGCCCGGGCGACCCCCTGTCTCCAGGCCGGGTCGGCCACCGCCTCCGGGACATCTGCGGCCGTCCCCGGTTCGAGGACGCGGTCCGCAGAGACCGCCCGTCGTCATCGGCGCCACCGGCATCCGCGCCCGCCCCGCTGCCGCCCGTGCCCGCCGTGCCGGGCCGGTCGTCCCTGCGCAGATCCGGCC
>DASZHF010000223.1:0-26113 GCA_035938095.1 Solirubrobacteraceae bacterium | reverse complement strand
GCTCATCGCGGTCGGGACGCTGCCGGTCTACACCCGCTACCTCTCACCGGCCGACTATGGCGCCGCCGAGACGCTGCTCACCGGCGTCATCCTGCTCAGCATCTTCGTGCGCCTCGGGGTCGGCGAGGCGTTCGTGCGCTTCTACTACGACGACGACGATCCTGCGCGCCGGGTGCGGATCGCGCGACTGGCGGTGGGCTTCGTGGTGCTCGTCACCACGACCTGCGCACTTCCGGCGGCGATCCTGGCCGGTCCGCTCTCGCGCCTGGTGCTGGGTTTCGAGGACCCGATCCTGATGCGCATCGCGGTGCTCGGGCTGTGGACGTTCACGAACCTGGAGGTCGCCTACGCGCTGCTGCGCGTGGACGAGCGCGTCCGCGCCTACCTCACCGCTTCGGTGATCAACGTCCTGCTCACCGTGACGCTCACCGTCGTCCTGGTGGTGGTCGCCCACCAGCGCGCGCGCGGACTGCTGGCCGGCAACTTCGTGGCCTCGACCGTCGTCCTGGTCGGCCTGTGGATCGCCCTGCGCGACCGAGTGGGGCTGCGCTGGCGGCGCGCCGACCTGGTGCCGATGCTGCGCTTCGGGCTACCGATGGTGCCGGCCGATGCGAGCGTGTACGCGCTCAACGTAATCGATCGCGCCTACCTGTACCGGGCCCACAGCCACGCCTCGGCTGGTCTCTACGCGCTGGCCGTGAAGGTGGCGACGGTGGTCACCCTGACGGTGCGCGGGTTCCAGTACGCGTGGCCCCCGCTCGCGTACTCGATCACCGACGACGCCCAGGCGGCGCGCCTGTACGCGCGGGTGGCCACCTACTACGCGCTCGTCACCGGCTTCACGGTGGCCGCCGTCACCCTGCTCGGGCGCTGGGCCATCCATCTGCTCGCGGCCCACAGGTTCTACGGGGCCTACGCCGCCCTTCCGTGGCTGGCCCTGGGGTGGGCGCTGTACGGGCTGTTCGTCGTGCTCGTCGTGGTGGCCGGCCGGGCCCGGGTCACGACGCGCAACCTGGTCGCGGCGCTCAGCGGCCTCGCCGTCAACGTGGGGCTGCTCGTCGCGCTCGTCGACCCGCTCGGCATCTCGGGGGCCGGCATCGCGCTGTGCGGCGCCTACCTGGTGATGCTGGCCGTGATGCAACTGCTCACGCGCCGCCTGTTCCCGGTGTCCTTCGAATGGGCCCGACTGGGGCAGCTGGTGGCGGTGCTCGCCACGGTCTCCGTGGCGGGCGAGCTGCTGCTCCCAGCCTCCGGAGCGGTCGGGTTCCTGCTGCGCCTCGGAGCCTTGGCGGTCATCCCTCTCGCGCTCGCGGGACTCGGGTTCTTCAGCCGCTCGGAGGTCGAGCAGGCCCGGGCCCTGGTCGGGCAGATCGCGGCGCGGCCGCGGGCCCAGCGTCCGGGAGCCGAGCGTCCGGGGGCCGGGCCGCCGGGGGCCGGGGCGCCGGCTCAGTCCCCCGGGCCCGGCGAACCCCCTCCCGCCCGCGAGCGGTTGTAGGCGTCGGCAGCCTCGCGCAACCCCTCGCCGCGCTCGGGACGCAGGGACGCCGTCACGTGGCGCCAATAGCGGCGCGGCTGATGTCCTGGCAGCACCAGCGCCGCCAGCGCGCGCACGGCGTAGGACCACGCGGTCAGCCAGCGCACGGCGCGCGCCGCTGCGGCTGAGTGGTGCTTGCGCATGTAGGCATCGCGGTTGCGCGCAAACTCCACGATGCGCCGCTCCGGCACCGGCCCCGCGGCCAGCTGCTCGTGATGGACGGCGACCGCGTCGGGCACATGCAGCACCTTCCAGCCGGCGTCGTGCAAACGGCGGCAGAAGTCGACCTCGTCGGAGTACACGAAGAATTGAGGGTCCAGCCAGCCCACTCCCTCGGCGGCCTGCCGGCGCACGAGCATCGCCGACGACTGGGCCCAGTCGACCTCACGGGGGGGCCCGGCGGCCACGGGCGCGCTCTGGACCGTCAGCCACGGGTGCAGGAACAGCGCCCCGGCCAGCGCCGTCCGCGGGGAGGGAAAGCGCCACGCGGAGGGCTGCAGGCGCCCGTCCGGACGCTGGAGCGCCGCGGCCGCGGCCGCGGCGTCGGCGCGCTCGTCGAGCACCGCGTGCAGCCGGGCGCTGGCACCCCCGCAGAGCTCGGAGTCCTCGTTGAGCAGCAGGCAGTAGCGGCCGCGGGCGCGCTCGAGGAGCGCGCTGTCGTTCTCGGCCTTGCCGCGCCGCCGATCGAGCGCGATCAGCTCGGTGACGACCCGATGGGACCCCGCGGCCTGAGCCGAGCCGTCGTCGGAGGCGTTATCGAGCACCAGGACCTCGGTGGCAAAGGGGAGGCTGGCCTGCTCACGGGCGATGGCGTCCAGGCACCGGATCAGCAGCTCGCGCTGGCCCGTGTTGACCACGCAGTAGGAGACCTCCACGGCGGAAGAGGCGGTCGCTGGGTCCAGGGCGGCGGCGGTCACGGCGCCTATTGTGCTCACCGCGCATGCGCGTGCACGTTCTCGACCCCTCCGCCTTCACGCCGCCCTATGACCGCGCGCTGTGCGCCGCACTGGCCCGTCTGGGGCTCGAGGTCGAGCTGTTCACCAGCCGGTTCGCCTACGGCCCGGTCCCCCCGGCCTCGGGCTATGAGGTGCACGAGTTCTTCTACCGGCTCGGCCCGGGCCGGGCCGCCTGGGACCGCGTCGCCCCGGGCTCGCCCGCAGCGGGCGCGCCCGCACCCGGCGCGGACGGCACCTCCTCGCGCCTGCGGCTGGCCACCAAGCTCGCCCAGCACATCCCCGACATGGCGCGCTACCGGCGGGCGGCGGCGCGCGCGGACGTCGTTCACTTCCAGTGGCTGACCGTGCAGCCGCTGGACGTGCATCTGCTGCCCCGCGGCCGGCCCCTGGTGCTGACCGCCCACGACATCCTCCCGCGCGAGCCCCGGCCCGGGCAGCTGAGCGCGCAACGACGACTGTACGAGCGCGTCGACGCGGTCATCGTGCACTCCGATCACGGGCGCGCGCGACTCGTGGAGGAGCTCGGCGTGGCACCGGCCAAGGTGCACACCATCCACCATGGGGCGTTCACCTACCTGACCGGGCTCGAGCGCGAGCAGCCCCTCCCGCCTCCGCTCGCGGCGGTGGAGCAACCCGTCGTCCTGTGCTTCGGCCTGATGCGCCCCTACAAGGGCATCGACGTCCTGCTCGACGCCTGGCGCCAGGTGGAAGGCGCCGAGCTCTGGATCGTCGGGATGCCGCGCATGGACATCGAGCGCCTGCGGGCGACGGCCCCGCCCAGCGTTCGCTGGGTGCCGCGGTTCGTGACCGATCCGGAGATCCCGGCCTACTTCCGGCGCGCCGACGTCGTCGTCCTGCCCTACCGCCAGATCGACCAGTCGGGCGTCCTGTTCACGGCGCTCGCCTTCGGGCGACCGCTCGTGCTCACCGACGTGGGCGGCTTCTCGGAGATCGCCCGCGAGGGAGCCGCGCGCCTGGTCGCGCCCGGTGACCCGGAGGCGCTGGGCCGCACCCTCGCCGAGCTGGTGGTCGACCCGGCCGCCCGGGGCCGCCTGGGCGACGCCGCCCGCGCTGCCGCGGCCGGCCCGTACGCGTGGGACACCGCCGCCCGCCGGACTGCCGAGCTCTACGAGACGCTCGTGTCAACCTCCTCCCCGGCCCGATGATCGACGCGCTGAAAGTAATCATGTGGGTTGCGCTGGCCTTACTGGTCTACGCACAGGTCGGCTACGGGCTGCTGCTGGCCGTGCTGGCCCGCGTTCGCCGTGCGCCCGAGCAGGGGCGGGCGCCCGATCACGGGCGGGCGCCGGGCGAGCTCCGGGCGCCCGATCACGGGCCGACCGTGGTGTCGTTGATCGTGGCCGCGCACGACGAGGAGCGGGTGATGGCGGCCAAGGTCGCGAACGCGCTCGCACTCGACTACCCGCGGGAGGCCCTCGAGCTGATCGTGTGCTGCGACGGGTGCACCGACCGCACCGCCGAGCTGGCCCGCGAGGCCGGCGCCGACCTCGTGCTCGAGCTTCCGCGCGAGGGCAAGGTGCGCGCCCAGGACGAAGGCGTCGAGCGCGCCCGCGGCGAGATCGTCGCCTTCTCGGACGCCAACGCCACGCTGGACCGGGGCGCGCTGCGCGCCCTGGTCGGAGCCTTCGCCGATCCCGCCGTCGGCTACGCCTGCGGCCAGGTGCGCTTCGGGCGGAGTGAGCCGAGCGACGCCTCCCCGGCCCGCGCCCGGGCCGGCGGCGCCGGAGCGGACAACCAGGAGGGGCTGTACTGGCGCTACGAGCTGGCGCTGCGCTCGCTCGAGTCGCGCCTGGCTTCGATCACCGCGGGCAACGGCGCCCTCTACGCCACCCGGCGCGCGGCGTATCTGGTCGTCGATCCCGTGATGGGTCACGACCTCTCGTTCCCGTTCAACTTCGTGCAGCGGGGCTGGCGGGCGGTCTACGTCCCCGAGGCGCTGGCCAGCGAGAAGATGGTGCCCACGATCGAGGGCGAGTTCGCGCGCAAGCGCCGCATGATGAGCCACACGTGGCCGATCGTCCTGCGCGGGGGGATGCTGCGTCTGCACGCCTACCGCCCGCTGTACGCCCTCATGATCGTCTCGCACCGGCTGCTTCGATACGCGTCGCCGGGCCTGCACCTGGTGGCCCTGGCGGCCAACGCGGCGCTGCTCGGCCAGGGAACCGTGTACGTGGTCGTGTTCGCCCTCCAGCTCCTGCTCCTCATCGCCGCCGGCCTTGCGCGCGCCTTTCCGCTCCGGCCGCTGCTCGTCGCGCGCTACTACGTGCTGACCACGGCCTCGGCGGCCGCCGGCCTCTGGGACTGGGCCCGCCGAGGAACGCCCGCCGGGTGGGAGGCGGCGGAGGGGACCCGATGACCCGCTGATGGTCCGCCGCGCGCTGGACATCCTGGTCGGCGGCGTCGGGCTGCTCCTGAGCGCCCCGGTGATGGGCCTCGCCGCACTGGCGATCATGATCGAGTCTCCGGGCCATCCCATCTACCGCCAGCGCCGGATCGGGCGGGACGGGCGCGGGTTCGACGTACTGAAGCTGCGCACCATGGTCCCCGGGGCGGAGTCCATCGGGGCCGGGCTGTCGGTCAACGAGAACGATCCGCGCATCACCCGCGTCGGGGCGCTGCTGAGGCGATGGTCGCTGGACGAGCTGCCGAACTTCCTGAACGTCCTGCGAGGCGAGATGACGCTCGTCGGTCCTCGTCCCACGCTCCCCGTCCAGGTCGAGCAATACGACGAGCGCCAGCGCGGGCGTCTGGCCGTCAAGCCGGGGCTGACCGGGTGGGCGCAGGTCAACGGTCGTACGTCGCTTCCGTGGTCGGAGCGCATCGAGCTCGACCTGTGGTACATCGATCACCGCTCGCTGCGTCTCGACATGGAGATCCTGGTTCGGACCGCGCTGATGGTCCTCACCGGGCGCGGGCTGTACAAGGGGCAGACCGGAGGGTGGGTGCAGTGACGCCCGATGCGCGCGAGCCGGCGGGCGATTCGCCCGCCCCCGGTGGCGCCGTTCCCGCCGTCCTGCTCACCGGGGTCGGCAAGCGCTACGACATCGTCTCGGCATTCGCCCTGCATGCGACCGTGGTGGCGGTCGACCCCAACCCACTGGCGCCGGCCCAGTACGCCGCCCACGTCCGGCGAGCGGTCCCCCCGATCTCCGACCCCGGCTACGTCCCCGCGCTCGAGCGGCTGTGCCACCAGTTCGGAGTCGGCGTCGTGGTGCCGCTCACCGACCTCGACATCGAGGCCCTGGCCCACGCCCGCTCGCAGGGGAAGCTGCCCGCGCTGGTCCCCGATCCGGTGGTCGCCGCCGCCACCTACGACAAGTACGAGGCCCACGTGCTCCTCGAGCGGCTCGGGCTTCCCAGCCCACCCACCGTCCTCCCGGGGCAGGAGCCTCCCTCCTATCCGGTCATGGTCAAGCCGCGGCAGGGATCGGGCGCTCGCTCGATCCACCGGGCCGACGACGCGGATCAGGCCGAGTTCTTCTGCCGCTACGTGGCCGAGCCCGTGATGGTTCAGCGCCACATGGATGGGCCAGAGTTCTCGATCGACTGCCTGTCGGATCTCGCCGGAAGGTGCCTGAACGCGATACCGAGGACGATGCTCGAGTCCCGCGGGGGGGAGTCGATCAAGGGCACGGTGATCGACGACCCCGAGCTGGTCGAGCTGGGCCGCCGCGTCGTGGAGGGGCTCGGCGTGCGCGGGCCGTGCACGGTCCAGGTGTTCCGCGACCCCGAACACGGGCTCGGCATCACCGACGTCAACCCCCGCTTTGGGGGCGCGTTCCCGGCCCCCATGCTCGCCGCCCTTCCGGGTCGCACCTACCCGGAGCTGATCGTCCGGATGGCCGCCGGCGAGGAGGTCGAGCCCCACGTCGGTCAGTACCGCACGGGGGTGACGTTCACCCGCTACTACTGGCAGCTCGAGCTCGACCAGGAACTGCGCCCCACCGGCCGCGACATCGTCCCCGGGGGCCCTCCGCCGCCCCGGGACATCGTCCCCGGGGGCCCGCCACCGCCCCGCGACATCGTCCCCGGCGGCCCTCCGCCGCCCCGCGATTCGGGGGCTGGAGCGCACCGCCGCCCGAAGATGTCAAAATAGCGTGCGTGCAACCGGTGGTGGCAGAGGCACCGGCCGCCCAGGCAGAGCCCTCGAGCGCCGAGGCGGCGGCCCCTCCCGTACGTGCGGTACCGCCCGAGTCCGCGGCGCCCTCGGGCGCGCCGGCAGCGGCGGCCCCTGCGCCGGCTGTCACCTCGGCCGGCTCCTGCTCCTCGTGCGGAGCTCCGCTGGCCAGCGGCCAGAACTGGTGCCTGGAGTGCGGGTCGGCCGCCCCGGGCCGGCTCGGCCGCCGGACGAGCTGGCGCCTCGCCGGGTCCGTCGTCGGGCTCACCCTCCTGCTCGCATCGGGCGCGGTGGCCGCCACCTACGCGGCTCTGTCCTCCAGCTCTCACCGGTCGGTCAGCCACCAGCCGCAGGTCGCCCAGGTTGCGCCGGTCGTGCCCACACCGACCCTGCCCGCCACCGCATCGACGCCGGTCACGCCTCGCCGTCACCGGCACCTGATATCGCGAAAGCCCCGGCTCCACATCCCCAAGCCGAAGTCGCTCAAGCCCACCCCGCCGTCCCTCCTGCCCAAGACACCGAAGGTGACGGTGCCCAAGGCGGCCAATCCCGTGCCCGCTGGCAATCCGGTGGGCACCGGGCGCAAGCAAATCGTCCTCGACACCAACGCGGCCAGCACCTACAACCCGTACGCCTTCCCGGTCACCCGCTACGGCGACCCGTCCCTCGCGACCGACGCTGACCCGACCACGGCGTGGACGGCGCAGGCCGACGCGAACGGCCGGATCGACAGCGGTCTCGTCATCGACCTCAAGGCCCCGCACAAGGTCGGCTTCCTCCGCATCCAAGGCACGCGGGGGCTGAGCATCCAGATCTACGGCACCCAGGGGCAGGCGCCCGCCTCGATCACCGATCCGGCCTGGGTTCACGTCGGTTCCGCCAGCCTCACGAAGCGACAGGTTCGAGCGACGCTCACGACTGGCGGGCAGCGGCTGCAGTCGATCGCTCTGTGGATAGCCGCGGCGCCGCCCTCGGTCAGCACCATCAAGATCGCCGAGGTCGCGGCCTTCCGCTAATCTCAGGACCGTTCTCGCAGGGCCGACGGGCCAAGCGTCCGTTCCCGGCACCGATTCGTGCACCCCCTCCCGGGCAGGGAGGGGTCCGCGACCGGACACCGAAACTTCCCCTGCCCGGCCGGTGTCACAGTAGGCCCGGGCTACGGGGCGATTACAGGGGCGGCGGCTTCTCGGCAGGGAAGCGTGGCGCTTGTGGGACAGCCCCGGCAGGCCTCATTCCACGGTGGGCGGGGCCGGGTGCGGTAGGACCTGGACGCCCCGCCCGTACGGGCCGAAGCGTCTAGATGTTGACGAAACAACTAAATTCCCGTACAATTCCGACATACGGAGTCGAGATTTATCTCCGCTTGAGAAATTGTCAGTGAAGAAAGCAAGTCCCATGACACAGAAGCTAAAAAACCCCAACCTCACGCCTGTGGAGGCGGCCGAGGCCGTCGAAGCGGTTCCTGAGACGCTGGACCTCTTCATGGCGCGGGCTGGGCGCTATCGGCTGCTCACCCCGGCCGAAGAGATCGAGCTCGCCAAGCGTTGCGAGCGCGGCGACCTGGTCGCCAAGGAGCGCATGATCAACTCCAACCTGCGACTGGTCGTGTCCATCGCCCGCCGCTACCAGGGCCACGGCCTGTCGATGACCGACCTCGTGCAGGAGGGCACCCTGGGCCTGATCCGCGCGGTCGAGAAGTTCGACTGGCGCAAGGGCTTCCGGTTCTCCACCTACGCAACTCTGTGGATCCGGCAGGCCATCCAGCGCGGACTCGAGAACGGCGGTCGGACCATCCGCCTGCCCGTGCACATCGGTCAGCGCCTGCGCCAGCTCAACCGTATCGAGCGCGAGCTCGCCGATCGCCTGGATCGCGAGCCCACGATCGAGGAGCTTGCCGAGGCGGCCGACATGGACGCAGACCACGTCACCCAGATCCTCGAGGCTGCCCGTACCCCGGCCAGCCTGGACCAGACGGTCAACGAGGACGGCGACACCGAGCTGGGCGACCTCCTCCCGGATGGCCAGCAGCCGCTCGAGGAGCAGGTCCTAGCCGGGCTGTCCAGCACGATGGTCGAGCGGGCCGTCGCCTCCCTGCCGGAGCTGGAGCGCAAGGTCATTCGCCTGCGCTTCGGCGTGGGCGGGACCGAGGGAGCGTCGGTCGCGCGGACCGGTCGCGAGCTCGGGCTATCCGAGCGCCGCACGCAGGAGCTCGAGGCCCGGGCCCTGCGCCAGCTCGCGGACCGTCCCGAGCTGCAGGCCCTGCGCGAGGCCGCCTAAAGCCTCGCGCGGTCGCCCGCGCCAACAGAAGTGGTTCCCGGCCCCCGGGGTGGTTCTCCGCCCCGGGGGCCGTTTATTCGGCCGGGTGGTTCTCCGCCCGAGTGCCGCTTGCTTCTCCGCCCTGGGCGCCCGTTTACTCGGGGAAGGGGATGTAGGACGACTCGATCGCGGTGTCCACGTACTTCTGCGAGAAGTCGCGGATGGCGTCGAACACGCGCGGGTTGAAGCTCGGGCAGCCGAGCACGTGCTGCCAGGCGACCGCGGCCACGGCGTAGGGCATGTTCGTGTTGTTCTGGAACAGAAGCTTCTTGTACCCGTTCGGGGTCCCCTGACCGGTCTTGCTGGCCAGCGGCTCGTTGAACAGCACCTCGAGTTGCTGGATCTGAGACAGCGTGGCCCCGCCCCCGTACTCGATCTCGATCCGCCCGTGCTCGAGCGCGTGGACCAGATGCTCCTTGGCCGGCGTCTGTCCGGGGTTGTAGATCCCGTCCGAGGCGGGGATCGGGTTGTGCGGCCCCGAGCTGGGAGGGTTGGTCGCGTAGTTGACGGTTCCCGTGGTGTGCTGGTGCCCGGCGTCGGGATAGTTGTGCAGCGAGCAGCCGGCGGCCTTGGCCGCCTGGTTGAGGTCGGTGATAGTGGGCCGGGGGATCCTCACCCCGCTCGTGTTGGCCACGCGCCTGGCCTGTGAGCTCGACCCACCGCCCCCGCCGCCGCTCGCGACGGCTACGGCCACGGCGGCCACGGCCGCCAGGGCCAGGACCGCGCCGGAGGCCATCTGAAGCCGGTGGCGGCGCCGCGCGGTGGTGGCGGCCGCCTGCTCCATCGCCAGCCGCTCCTGGCGGCGGCGTTCCTTCTCCTGCTGTCGGCTCGCCATCCGTGGCCAAGCGTAGCGAGCGAGCTCCGGTTAGCCGCCGGCAGCTCGCCGGGAGCGCGGGCTTCGCCGTCCCGTGGCGGCGGAGCGCGTCGCCGGCCGGCTCGCGGCCGCCGCCCCCCGCTCGCTCGCGCTTGCGGGTGCCGCGGCGCGGGGCTGGCCGGCACTGGGGCGTCCGGCCCTTCCGCGCTCGTCCACGTTCGGCCGCCCTTCCCAGCACTGGTCCAGGAATTCGGCGATCTCGTTGGTCAGGCGCTCGGGCGAGAAGCGCAGCTCGATCAGCGAGTCGGCCTCGACCAGACGCGCGTCGCCCAGCTCGTCGACCAGCATGCCGGCGTCGGAGAACGGGTGCACCGGATCGCGGTGGTGGCCGATGACAAGGGCGGGGCTGTTGAAGGTGCGCCGCTCGCTGCGGGGAGGAGCGACGCGCCCGAAGAACAGGCCCTGCAGCACGGCAGCGCTCGGCGCGGGGTCCTGGCGCACGGTATCCAGGGCCACGTCCGCGTAGAAGGGGAGCAGGCGGGAGGGAACGGCCCGGGTGAGCCGGGAGACCAGGCGCATGATCGGCTCGCCGAAGGTCAGCGAGATCAGCAGCGGGGTGAATGCCACCGCGCAGGCCAGCAGCGCGTTGTCGAGCACCGGCATCTCGACCAGCATCCCCCGCAGGCGCACGGGGGCGCGGGCGGCCACCTCGAGCGTTGCGTTCGCCCCCAGCGAGGTCCCGCCCACGACCGCCTGCTCGAGCTCGAGATGGTCCATTAGCGCCACCACCTGCCCGGCGAAGATCTCCATCGAGTAGCGCCACATGTCCCGAGGCCGATCCGAGCTCCCGTGACCGAGGAGGTCGATCGTGATCACGCGGTTGCCGTGGGCGGCCAGGTCGCGGGCGAGCGGCATGTGCATGCGCTGGGAGAGCAGCAGGCCGTGAACCAGGATGAGCGGGCGGTTCGAGCCGGCGGGTCCCGGGCGCCGCACGGCGGGCGTAGCCGGTTCATAGACCCTGTAGGCCAGCCGGTGGCCGTCATGCCGAAACGAGGCCATCGACCTGAGCATAACTATCGCTCTGGGCGGGTAAAGTGGCAGACGGGCCCAAGTGCCCAACCCGTGAGTGAGGCGTGCGTTATTGGAAGGTGTGTGCCTCGCACGCGTATTTGACCCTGAAGACAGGCTGAAATCAGGCCCATGGAAGGCGCGCTCGTTTTGGGTATGGAGACCGGGCCCCGGTCTCGCCGGTTCTTGCGCGCCGCCTCCGACGACCGCCTCGTCGCGCGCCTGCGCCAGGGTCACGAGGACGCCTTCGAGGTCATCTACGACCGCTACAACCGCGGCATGCTGTCCTACTGCCGGCACATGCTGGGCAGCGTCGACGAGGCCGAGGACGCCGCGCAGCAGACGTTCGTTTCGGCCTACCGAGACCTGTTGGCCTCCGACCGCCCGGTCGTGCTGCGGCCCTGGCTGTACACGATCGCCCGCAACCGTTGCCTGTCGATGCTGCGGGCGCGCCGCGACGGCGTGGCGCTCGACGACGTCCAGCCCGCGACCGAAGGACTCGCGGAAGAGGTCCAGCGCCGCGCCGACCTGCGCGAGCTGCTCGCTGACCTGGCCCGGTTGCCGGTCGACCAGCGCTCGGCCTTGCTGTTGGCCGAGCTCGGCGCCCACCCGCACGAGGAGATCGGGATGATCATGGGCGTTCGGCGGGAGAAGGTCAAGGCGCTCGTTTTCCAGGCCCGCGAGTCGCTGGCCGGCCAGCGCGACGCGCGCTCGATCCCGTGCGCCGAGATCCGCCGGGAGCTCGCGGTGGCCTCGGGTCCGGCTCTGCGGCGGGCGCCGCTGCGCCGTCACGTCGCCGAATGCGCCGGCTGCCGCGCCTTCAGTCAGGAGGTGCGCCGGCAGCGCGCCGCGATCGCGGTGGTCCTTCCGGTGCTCCCCTCGCTGGTTCTGCGCCACAACATCCTGGCCGCCGCGTTCGCCGCTGGACACGGCGCCACGATCGCTGGCGGTTCGGGGGCTGCGGTGGGCGGCTCGGCGGCCGCTGGCGGAGCCAACGGTGCCACCGCCGCCACCGCGGGCGGTGCCAACGGTGCCACCGCTGCCACTGCGAGCGGGTCGGGAGCCGCCGCGACCTCCGCGGGCGGCGGAGCGGCCTCCGGTGGAGTTGCGGCGTCTGGCGGCGGCACGCTGGTTGCGCTCGCGGGCAAGGGGCTGGCGGTCAAGGTTCTGGCCGGGGCGCTCCTGCTCGGCGGGGTCAGCGGGGCGGGCTACCTCACCCTTCACGTTGCCCACGGCCATCCCTCGTCCCCGCTGGTCAGCGCCGAGAATGTGAGCAGCGCCAATGGAGCGGGGGCCGCGGGCTCGGGGCTTCCCCTCGGACTGGGCGTGGTCGGATCTGCAGGGCTACTCCCGAGCTCGGCGGGAGCGGTGGCCCCCTCCTGGGTGACGGAGGCTCCTCGCTCGACGGCCGCAGTGGGCCCCGCAGTGGCCGAACGTGGCGCGGGTGCCCTTGGGCTCCAACTCGTGGACCGCTCGAGAGCCGTCCTGCAGCGCCGCGCCCGGCGCGCTCACCTGCGCCGCCATCGCCACCGCTACGCCGCGGCGCACCGCCATCGCGGATCCAGCGTCCAACAGATTTCCGCGCGCCACAACTCGGCTCCGGGCCGCTCGTCACGCCCATCCGGCGGCGGCGGCGGCGGTGGGCCCGGAGCCGGCCGGCCGGCGGGTGCGGCCCCTGGAGGCACCGGGCATCCCCGTCCAGGTGCCGGGGGCGGAGCCCCACCCGCGGGCGGATCGTCGCCGTCAGCGGGCGGTGGGCCCGGTCCAGCCTCGGGCTCCGGGGGAGGCGGGTCTGGCGGAGGCGATCATGGACACGGTGGGCCGGGCCACGGCGGGGGCCAGGGCGATCAGGGAGGAAACGGCGGCCAGGGGGCGCAGGGTGACCAGGGCGGCGGGCAGGGGGGCCAGGGCGGCCAGGGAGGACACGGCGGCCAGGGTGACCAGGGAGGACACGGAGGACTGGGACGCCAGGGTGACCAGGGCGGCCAGGGAGGACACGGCGGCCAGGGCGGCGGCCAGGGAGGACAGGGCGACCAGGGAGGCCAGGGAGGCCAGGGCGGGAACGGTGCGGGCGGCGGCCATTAGCCCCGCGCCCTTGGGGCGTTAAGGTAGGTCGCGCCCCAGCCAGGCGGAGTAGAAGCCTTCGAGGTCGGGCAGGAACTCGTGCACCACCGGGTATCCGGGCGGTAGCGCCTCGACTTCGAGTTGGCGCGCGCAGGAGGGACAGTGGTACTCGCGCAGCTCCATCCAGTCCGGATCGCAGTGACCTCGCTCCGGGTAGACCTCGCGTAGCGACTCGTTGGTGCGGCGCACATGCACCACGGCGTCGAGTTTCCAGTTGGAGCGCCAGTCGCCGAACCAGTGCCCGCAATCGCAGCGGGTCGCGTACTCCCGCTCTCCGCGCCGGACGATGTTCAGGCCCTCGCCGGCGGGCAGGACGATCGGTTCGGGGTAGGGGACGCGCCCCTGGAGCAGCGTCAACCATTGATCGAAGCGGTCGGGATTCTTGAACGACGACTGGATGTCCCTCACCTCCCGGCGGGCCAGCCGTTCCTCGAACAGGGCGGCCAGCGTCTCGGGTTCCAGCGTCCGGCCGTCGGTGGTTGCCACGCGTCCGTCAACGGCCTCCGCGGCGCTCCTGGCCGTCGCGTTCTCGGCTCGCTGGGCCTCGGCCTCCTCGGCGCAGCGCTCGAGGTAGGCGGCGACCGTCTCCTCGGGCGACACCCGGCCGGGCGACGCGTGGGCGGCCGGGACGGTGGGCGTGACCGCGTCTGCGAACTCGAAGCTCTCGGGCAGCTCCCAGAACCCGCGGAACTCCGCGGCCCACCGGGGCGACAGCTTCATCGACTCGGCGTACATGTCCTTCAGCGGCGCGATGAGCTCCCCGGCCAGGACGCGCTCCCGCTCGGCCCGCATCCACTCGCGCGTCGGTACGGCGCGCGCCAGGCGCTCGAGGTGCGCCTGACTCCGCATCCGATCCGTTGCCGCGGAGTCCACTTCCGCCGCCGCGTCGGCACCCGCCCCGCCGCCGGCCGCGCCGTCTTGCTCGGCTCCCGTGAGCACGACGCCGTAGACGCTCGCCGCGAAGCGCGGGAGCAGGTGCTCGCCCCGGACGTCCTCGGCCACCGACTCCGGGGGCCGAAGCAGCGGATCTCCGAGGCCGGAGCCGCCCTTCATGACCGACAGGTAGAGGTCCCCGGACGAGATCGGCGCGAGGGTAGTGAAGTTGTCCTGCTTGAGCTCGCGCTCGCCCTGGATCTCCAGCAGGGCGGGGTGCTCGTAGGAGCCATCGGCCACGGGATAGGCGTCGCCGCGGGCCGCGCGCTCGAACAGGTCGTTGTCCCGCAGGTTGTGGATGTACGCAGCGGAGCCCGGATATCCGCCGAACAGGCCGGGCGAGCTGAACACCAATCCCGTGCCCAGGTTCTGCACCTCCCAGAACGGCGTCTTCCACACCAGGAACAGCGACTCGTACGAGGAGCCACCCCGATGGCGGCCGCAGCCGGCGCTCGAGGCCTTCACCCGGCGGGACAGGTACACGAACGGCGAGATCAACTCCCACATCTCGACGTCTCCCATGTCGCCCTCCGGGTTGAACATGGCCGCGCACCAGTCGGTGCCGTCGAGCACGTACTTGGCCCCCATTCCCTGGGCCGCGATCTCGAAGTTCATGATGGCGCTCGGGTTTCCGTACTGATCGATCCCACCGCCCTGAAGCACGTTCCCGGACACGCTGTAGGCGCCGATCACCTCCTCGATGAACCCGCGTGCTTGCACCGCCCGCGAGATGACCCGCGGGAATCCGGTGAACGACGGCTGCAAGAACGCCCATGCGATCCCGGTCGACCCCGGCGCGTCACCGAGGTTGGAGATCGTGCCCTCCGGAAAGTTCGTCTTGAGCGCGAGATAGGCGCCGTCGTTGACCTTGTCGTTGCAGATCAGGGTCTGGGTGAACTGCACCCATATGGCGCCCTGCATCCCCGAGGGCGTGCAGTTCATGGAGTGGTACCCCCACGCGCTCGCGCCGTCGTAGTCGAGCTCGAACCCGCCGTCGGTCGCAATCCGGACCTCGAACGGCGAGTGCATGAGGAAGTCGCGCTGGGCGTGCGCCGGAAGCGAGGGCTTCCCGGAGAACGTGACATCCATGAAGGCCGGCGACCGGTATCGCCCGGGAACCGTCATCTCGCGAATGCGTGACTTGAAGGACCGCCGGCCCTCCTCTATGACCTCGCGCGAGAACTGCTTGAAGCGGTCGATGCCCTCCTCGAGGATGACGCGCTCGACCGCCTCGCGCACCATGTGGCATCCCGCGAGCCTGGTGCGCTCGTCCAGCAGGTAGTACATCGGCGCCCGAGTCTGCGTCTCGATGCGCCGCAGATGCCAGGTGGCGAGCTCGTCGTCCTCGCCGATCTTCATGCACGGAAGGTCGATCCCGTCCTCGAGGCGGTTGGTCGGGCCGACGGGCACGCCCCCTGGGGTGGTTGCCCCGATATCGAGCACGTGGGTGACGCCGCCCGCCCAGGCCACGAGTTCAGCGCCGGGCTCGGCGGGCCAGAAGATCGGGACGAAGGTCTGGACGTCCGCGTTGTGTACGTCGCCGATCGTGGGCTCGTTGTTGGCGAAGATGTCGCCGGGTCGCAGGCCGGGGTTACGCTCGTAGCCGTGCCGGACCATCCACTTGATCGCGTCGGACATGGTGTGGACGTGGACGATGATCCCGGTGGACAGCGCGATCGAGTCACCCTCGGGCGTGTACAGCGCGAAGCACAGCTCGCCCAGCTCGCGCACGATTGGCGAGGCGGAGATGTTCATGGCCGTCTCGCGGGCTGACACCAGTCCTCCTCGCAGGCGCGAGAACAGCTTTTCGTAGCCGATGGGCTCGGACTCCTTGAGCGCGAGGCGCTCGAGGCCCCAGTAGCGGCCGGTCTCCGCGAACAGCCGCTCGCTCTCTTCGAGCATCCCGCTCAGGGTGCGCCCGTCCCAGCCCAGCGGGCGGGCATCGGAAGCCCTGCCGGTCCGGGGTTCGAGCTCGCTGGTCGCTTCGACGATCGGGTTCATCGCGACTGCACCTCCTCGGCCGAGCCGACCTCCTGGGCCGAGCCAACTTCCCCGGCTGAGCCAACCTGCTCGGCCGAGCCGACCTCCTCGGCCGAGCCGCGGCCGCCGGACGACACGTGGAAGATCAGGTGGCCGTCCAACCGGGCGCGGCGCCCGGGTGGAATGGCCAGGGTCGTCGCCTCCGATTCCACGATCGCCGGGCCCTCGATCACGTTGCCCGGCGCCAGCTCCTCCATCACCAGGATCTCGGTGCTGGCCCGGTCGGTCGCCCACCGCACTTCGCGCGTGCCCTTCGAGGCCGCGCTCGAGGGCGCCTCGCTGCCCTCGGGCTGGTCGGGGAGCGCCGGCTTGCTCACCGGAGTGGTGCCGAGCACGATGGCCTGGGTGATCACGTATCCGAGCTCGGGGGAGCGAGCACTGCGCGCGTACAGGCGTCCGTAGGCGTCCTCGAAGGCCGCGATCAGGTCATCCAGGTCTGCTTCGTCCTCCAGCTCGGGGTGAGGCGAGACGATCTCCAGATCATTGAGCTGGCCGTAGTACTGCATGCGGGCGGCGTGCCGGAAAGTCACCTGGTCGGCCTGCACGCCCGACTTGGCGAACTCCGCGAGCACCTTCTCCTGCATCCCCAGCCAGGCCCCGGTGAGCAGGATCGCGACGCCGCCCTTGTCGAGATCATCGGCCGCGGGCAGCACGGGCAGGTCGACGGTCGTCTCGAAGCGATACTCGAAGTCGGCGCAGGCGCATCCGTAGGCCGAGAAGCCCGCCGCCCAGGCGGGGACCAGCACGTCGCGGTAAGGCACGTCCTCGCTGTAGCCCGCGACGTGCAGCGGCCCCCCGCCGCCGTAGCACAGCAGCGCGTAGTCGACCGGCGAGTAGCCCTTGCCCAGGACGCGCCCGACGGCCTCGTTGCGCAGCGTCTGCTCGAACAGCTCGATCACTCCGGCGGCCGCATCCTCGAGCTCGAGGCCCAGCGGCTTGGCCAACTGCTCATCCACGGCGGCTCGGGCGCGCTCGACGTCGAGCCTGACCTCGCCCCCCAAGAAGTAGTCGGGGTTGATGCGGCCCAGAACCAGGTTGAGGTCGGTCACCGAGATCGTGTCCAGTCCGCCCTCGGGCCAGCACACGCCGATCTTCGCTCCGGCCGAGTCGGGTCCGAGCTCCGGACGAAGCGAGTTGGGGTTCACCCGTACGAACGAGCCGCAGCCGGCCCCGATGGAGTCGATCCGCACCAGGGGCATGTTCAGCACGAAGCGGGCGATGTCCGGGGTCGGCGTAACCTCGAAGTCCTCGCCGGTGAGCAGCGCCACGTCGAACGAGGTACCGCCGATGTCGGTGCACAGGACGTTGGGCAACCCCAGGCGCCGGGATAGCACGCGGCCTCCCACCACGCCGCCGATCGGACCCGACACCAGCGTGCGGGCGAGCTCCTGGGCCTCGATCGAGATCGTCCCTCCATGAGAGGCCATGACCCGGAGCTCGAAACCCGCTCCCGCCTCCTTGGTCCGCGCGGCGAGCGCGCGCAGCGTCCCCCGGGACGGCTCGGCCGCGTAGGCCTCGATCACAGTCGAGTTCAGCCGCGGCAGGTCGCGTCGCTGAGGGTAGAGCTCGGAGGCCAGGAACAGCCCGGGCGCCGACCCATCGAGTCCGCGGGCGTCGATCTCTTCGCGCACGATCTCGGCCACGCGCTGCTCGTGCTCCCCGTTGCGGTAGCTGAACAGGAGCGAGATCACGATCCCCTCCACTCCAGCGTCGAGCAGCGAGCGGGCCGCCGCCCGGGCGTCCTCCTCCCGCAGCGGGAGCACCTCCTCGCCGAACACGTCGATCCGGCCGCGGACCCCGTGCATTCGGTCGCGCGGGATCAGGGGCTCGTTGTGGTAATGCGTCGCGACGTGCAGCCTGTCCGAGTAGGGATACCCGAGATAGGTTTGGATGCCGCGCTCCATCTTGAGCACGTCCTCGTGGCCGGCGGTCACGATCGCTCCCACCCGGCGGCCCTGGCGACTCAACAGCCGGTTGAGCATCGCCGTGCCCGAGAAGATCCCGCTCGAGATCATCGGGAACGCCTGCTCGGGAGCGCTGCCCCATTGGCGCAGCGCGTCGCGCGCGGAGTGGTCAAAGCCGCGCGACTCGTCCTCGGGAGTGGTCTGGGCCTTGCCGACGACGAAGTTGCCCACCTCGTCGACCACGAAGGTATCGGTCATCGTGCCGCCGGCGTCGATGGCCAGCACCTGGGGCCGATGAACCGCTTCGTTCAAGCCGCTTCCCTCCTCGCGGAACGCTGCCAGCTGGGCCCCGCAACGCTAACCGATCGGAGTTGTCGGCCGCCGGCCGGCCTGGACCGCGCGCCCCGCTCAGACCCTGAGGCGGTCACACGATTTTCGCTCCGTGCGCCCGCCCGGTACGGTTTAGCCCCGCAATCAGCGCAGACGACAGCAGCGACAGGAGGAATTGATGGCCAAGGAGCCGCGCCCACTGCACGGAAAGGTCGCCGCCATCACCGGCGGCGCTCGCGGAATCGGCCGCGCCACGGCGCAGGCCTTCGTGCGCGAGGGAATGAAGGTGGCCATCGGCGACCTCGATCTCGAGGCGGCGGAACGCACCGCCACCGAGCTGGGAGACGGAACGATCGGCCTTCCCCTCAACGTCACCGACCGGGGCTCGTTCGCCGCGTTCCTCGACGAGGTGGAGAGTCGCCTCGGTCCGGTCGACATCCTCATCAACAACGCCGGGATCATGCAGCTGGGGCGCTTCCTGGACGAGTCCGACGCCACCGCTCACCGCATGGTCGACATCAACCTTCACGGGGTGATCCTCGGCATGAAGCTCGTGCTGCCCCGGATGCAGACCCGCAACCGGGGGCACGTGATCAACATCGCCTCCCAGGCCGGCAAGGCCGGCTTCCCGGGAGGCGCAACCTACTGCGCCACCAAGCACGCGGTGATCGGCCTCTCCGAGGCCGTGCGAGCCGAGCTGCGCGACACCGACATCGACGTCTCCTACGTGATGCCAGCGGTGGTCAACACGGAGCTGGGCTCGGGGCTGATGGACGCGCGCGGGGTGAAGAAGCTCGAGCCCGAGGAGGTGGCCGACGCGATCGTCGACGCGCTCCGCTACGGCCGCGTGGACGTGTGGGTGCCGCGCTCGACGAAGGTGATTAACCGCCTGATCACCCTCATGCCCCGCGCCGGCGCCGAGGGCATCGCCCGGTTGCTACGCGCCGATCGCATCCTGGCCGAGCCCGACACGGGCGTCCGGCGTGGCTACGAGGAGCGGGCATCGCGCAGCGAGCCCGGGCTCGAGCCCGATGCTCAGATCCCGGCCGAGCCCGAGCGAGAGCGCGAGCCCGTCTAACCGGCGGTCAGCCACTCGGCGATGCGCCGCCCGATCTCCGGCCCCTGATCCTCTTGGAGGAAGTGCCCGGCGGAGGCGATCACCTGAGGGCTGCCGCGCCCGATCGCCTGGGCGAAGCGCTCGCCAGTCTCGAGCGTCAGAACCGGATCCGAGTCGGCCCACAGCATCAAGGTGGGCCGGGTGTCCTCGCGTAGCGCCTCGAGAACGCGCTGGCCGGCCTGCGCGCCGGGCGCGTCGGGCGAGAGGGGCAGCATGAGCGGAAACGCCCGCGCCCCCGCCTTGGATGCCTGGTCGGGGAACGGGAGGTCGTAGGCGGCGGCCACCTCGTCCCCGGGATCGGTGTGGCATGCGCGCCGGACCAGAAGCGACACGGGCAGGTCCTCGGTGCGCTCGACGAAATCGCGGAAGGCCATCCACGCGTCGCTCATCCGCTGGCGGCCCGTGAACAGCCCGGTGTCCAGGATCACGAGCCGATCGACCCTCTCGGGCCGTTCGATCGCAGCCCGCAGCCCGATGGGCCCGCCCCAGTCGTGCACGACCATGGTCGCCCCGCTCAGGTCGAGCTCCTCGAGGAGCTCGATCAGGGCCGCCGTATGGCGGTCGTAGGAGTACCAGCCCATGTCGACCGGCTTGTCCGAGCGCCCGAACCCGGGGAGGTCGGGGGCGATGCACCGGAAGCCGGCATCGCGGACCGGCGGGATCACCTTGCGCCACAGGAACGACCACGTCGGCTCGCCGTGCATGAAGATCACGGGGCTGCCCTCGCCCTCGTCCAGGTGGGCCAGCCGCAGGTTCTCCCAGTCACGCCAGCGGGACTCGAACGGGAATTCGGGCAGATCCCCGAGCACTTCCTCGGGAGCGCTCACTGCCACGGTCATCTCACGCCTGCCCCGCGGCCCAGCGGGCGTGCGCCTCGTCGATGGTATGCAGCGCCTCCTCGCGCGAGTACCAGCCGTCGACCTTGACCACCTTGCCCTCCGGTTGCTTGTAGATGGAGAAGAAGTGGGAGATCTCGTCGCGCAGGTTCTGGGGCAGATCCTCGAGCTTGTCGATCGTGTTCCAGTTTGGGTCGTGCAGGGGAACGCAGCAGACCTTGTCGTCTACCCCGGCGTCGTCGCGCATCTTGAACAGCGCGATCGGCTTGACCGGTATCACGCAGCCGGGAAATGTTGACTCCGAGACGCACACCATTGCGTCCAGCGGGTCCCCGTCGCTGGCGAGCGTCTCGGGGATGAAGCCGTAGTCGGTGGGATACACGACGGAGGAGAACAGGAATCGGTCGAGCTTGATGGCCCCGAGGGCGAAGTCGTACTCGTACTTGTTGCGGCTTCCCTTTGGGATCTCGACCAGGCAATGAAGGGTCCTCGCGCTTGGGTCGCTCATCCGGCCTGAGCATATCCCCGTCGCTCGCGCCGGGTGGCGCGCTAGCTTCGCCTGGGATGCGATTGCTCACCGCCGATGACCTCGACGTCGACTCCGGCGAGATCGTGCTCGACGGCCAGGACCTCATCGTCCATGCCGACAATCGGGCCGTTCTGCCCCGCCTCCCCGGCGGCCACTTCGATCTGATCTACATCGACCCCCCCTTCAACACCGGCCGGCGCCAGACCCGGAGGACCGTGAGCGTCGTCGCCGACGAGCACGGAGACCGAACCGGGTTCGGGGGGCGCCGGTATCGCTCGCGCCTCCTGCGGGCACTGGCCTACGAGGATTCCTACTTCGACTACCTGGAGTTCGTGACCCCCCGACTCGAGGAAGCCCATCGGCTGCTGGCGGAGCACGGGACGCTGTACCTACACGTCGACTACCGAGAGGCGCACTACTGCAAGCTGCTGCTGGACGAGCTCTTCGGCCGCGAGTGCTTCCTCAACGAGATCATCTGGGCCTATGACTACGGGGGCCGGCCCCGGCGGCGCTGGCCGGCCAAGCACGACACGATCCTCGTCTACGTCAAAGATCCGCGGCGCTACCACTTCGACTCCGCCGAGGTCGAACGCGAGCCCTACATGGCGCCGGGGCTGGTGAGTCCCGAGAAGGCCGCACGGGGCAAGCTCCCGACGGACGTGATCTGGCACACGATCGTTCCCACCACCGGACGAGAGAAGACCGGCTATCCCACCCAGAAGCCCGAGGGTGTCGTTCGCCGGCTGGTCGCGGCATCGTCGCGCCCCGGCGGGTGGTGCCTGGACTTCTTCGCCGGATCGGGAACGCTGGGTGCCGTGTGCCGGGCGCTGGGCCGCCGCTTCGTGCTCGTCGACGACAACCCGCAGGCCATTGAGATCATGTCCTCGCGGCTCGGGGCTCCTTCGCCGGGCGCACACCCCTAGGATCAGCTTGCGCACCGGCGCGCACCGCTAACCAAGTCCACCTGGAGTCATCGTGAAGCTCTACGTCTGCTACGGAACGTTCACCGCCACTCCCCGCCCCGGAGGTCACCCCTGCGGCAATGCCTACCGCGCGCTGCGAGAGGCCGGGCACCAACCTGAGGTGGTGCGGTCCTACGGTCTCGGGTGGCTGCCCGACGCCATGAACCGCACCGCCGGTCGGCGCCGGGTCAAACAGCTGACTGGCAACCACTGGGTTCCGGTGCTCGAGCTCGACGACGGCAGCGCAGTCGACGGCTCGCAGGCGATCATCGAATGGGCCGCCAGCCATCCGGCCGAGACCGCGCCGGCCACGCCGGCCTAGCCGGCTACCGGGCCAAGCGCGACTTCGCGAGCACGCCGGAGCCCGCCGCTCGCGCGCGATCCCGCACGCGCCGAGACGGGAGTCAGCGGCAGTCGCCGCCCCGCTTCGTCATCCAGGAGCACTCGGCCACGCGGCTGCACTGGGACCTGCGCCTGGAGCACGACGGGGCGCTTGCCTCCTGGGCGGTGCCCAACGGCGTCCCCGGCGATCCGAGTGAGAACCGCAAGGCGATTCGTACGGAGGATCACCCGCTCGAGTACCTGGACTTCGAGGGCGACATCCCCAAGGGCAACTACGGGGCCGGCACGATGCGCATATGGGACCGGGGAACCTACGAGCTCGAGAAGTGGGAGGACCGCAAGGTGATGCTCACCTTCCATGGCGAGCGGGTGCAGGGCCGTTACGCCCTGTTTCAGACCGGGCGCGATCGCCGCGACTGGATGATCCACCGCATGGACCCGCCCCAGGACGGCGCGCGGGACCCCTTCCCCGACGAGCTCGTACCCATGCTCGCGCGGTCCGGCCCGCTCCCGCGCGACGAGGATGCGTGGGCGTTCGAGATCAAGTGGGACGGCGTCAGGGCGCTCGCCTACGCCCAGCCGGGCCGGCTGACGCTACGCAGCCGCAACGGGCGCGACATCACCGACCACTACCCCGAGATCCGGCGGCTGAGCAGGGCGCTGGGTTCCCGCACGGCGGTCCTGGATGGGGAGGTCGTGGCCTTCGATGCCGACGGGCGGCCCAGCTTCGCCCGCCTCCAGGAGCGCATGCACGTGAGTTCTGAGAGCGTGGTGCGCCGACGCGCCCGCGATAACCCGGTCGTCTACGTGCTCTTCGACGTGCTCTACCTCGACGGCCGGCTGCTCCTGGAGCGCCCCTACCAGGAACGCCGGGCCCTGCTCGACGGACTCGGGCTTCAGGGCCCCGCCTGGCAGACACCGGCGGCGCAGGTGGGAGATGGCGCCGCTCTCCTGGAGGCCAGCGCCCGTCAGGGCCTCGAAGGCCTAATCGCCAAGCGCCTGGATTCGCCCTATGAGCCCGGCCGGCGCAGCGCGGCGTGGATCAAGGTGAAGAACACCCGCCGTCAGGAGCTGGTCATCGGGGGCTGGGTGCCGGGCGAGGGGCGCCGTCAGGAGCGCATCGGGGCGCTGCTGGTGGGCTACTACGACGACGACGGTTTCCTGCACTACGCCGGCCGGGTGGGGACTGGCTTCACCGATCGAACGCTGGCGGACCTGAGCGCCAGGCTGCGTCCCCTACGGCGCAGGACCAGCCCGTTCGCCGAGCCCACCAAGCTCCCGCGCGGCGCCGTGTTCTGCGAACCCGGCCTGGTGGCCGAGGTCGAGTTCTCCGAGTGGACGCCGGCGGGCATGCTCCGCGCCCCCTCGTTCAAGGGGCTGCGCGAGGACAAGGAGCCCAGCGAGGTCAGGCGCGAGGAGGATCCCGCCGGGCCCGGGCGCGCGGACCGGGGCCGGGCAGAGCCCGCCCGCGCGGACGGCTCGGGCCCGCCCCGGTCGGCGTCCCGGCGGAGCCGTCGCGGGCCCGTCGCCCCGAAGCTTCGGCCCGGCCCCCACGATCTGTTCGACGACGTCCGCGAGATCCCGGGGGGCGGGCTCGAGGTCGAGCTCGAGGGACGCCACCTCAAGATCACGAACTGGGACAAGGTCCTCTACCCGAAGGTGGGCTTCACGAAGGGCGATCTCATCTCCTATTACGCGCGCGTGGCCGACGCCGTCCTGCCGCACCTGCGTGATCGCCCGCTGACGCTCAAGCGTTACCCCGATGGCGTGGAAGGCCCGCACTTCTACGAGAAGCAGTGCCCGTCGCACCGTCCCGAGTGGGTGCAGACCGCCGCCGTCTGGAGCCGGCACAACCGGGCCACGATCGACTTCTGCCTGGTCCAGGACGCGACCACTCTGGTGTGGGCGGCCAACCTGGCTGACATTGAGCTGCACACCTCGCTGTCACATGCGCGCACCATCGAGCGCCCGACGATGCTGGTCTTCGACCTCGACCCGGGGCCACCCGCGACGATCATCGACTGCTGCGAGGTCGCCCTGGTCCTGCACGGGCTGTTCGCGGGGATCGGGCTCGAGAGCTTCGCCAAGACGTCCGGCTCCAAGGGCCTGCAGGTCTATGTCCCTCTCAATACCGACACCAGCTATGCGCAGACCAAGCCGTTCGCCCGCCAGGTGGCCGAGATGCTCGAGGGGCAGATGCCGGAGTTGGTAACCGCGCGCATGACCAAAGGCGCCCGCCGCGGCAAGGTGCTCATCGACTGGAGTCAGAACGACGAGCACAAGACGACCGTATGCGTGTACTCGGCCCGCGCGATGGAACGCCCGACCGTGTCGACCCCGGTCACCTGGCCCGACGTCGAGGAGGCCCGGGCATCGGGAGATTCGCAGCGGCTGACCTTCGAGTCCGAGCAGGTCCTCGCCCGCGTGCAGCGCGAGGGCGATCTGTTTGCGCCCGTCCTCAGCCTGGTCCAGGAGCTACCGCGCGTGTAGCTCAGCGCCCGCGAGGCCGCGGCGCGTGCGGGTGCCCTCGCCCATGGCCGTGCGCCTGGTGCGCGCCGCGGGAGCGCAGCGCCAGCGGCGCGGAGGCGCCCGGGTGGGGCGGCCCGGGGCCACCGCCACTGCCGCCACCACAGCTGCCGCGCGAGACGCAGCTGCTGACCACGCGCAGGTAGCGCCCCCACTCCACCCCGCCTCCGAGGTCGAAGATGTAGTCGCGGTCGCCCGCGTAGTACGGAACACCCCACTGCTGGGCCAGCGTCACCCATCGGTCGGGTTGGCCGAAGCTCGTGTAGACGACGCCGGAGTCGACGCCGATGCCCCACGTGCCCCCGGTGTCGCCCACGATCATCCCGTAGCGCGCCATCGCTCTGAGGATCACCTTCTTCCAATCGGGAACGGACAGCGCGCTGATCTGGCCGTCGGACATCGCGAGCTGGAAGCGGGTTCCCTCGGCCGGGGCGTCGGTGTTGGGCAGGTTGTCGGAGGAGCATGGCGACCCGTGCTTGGTGGCCGGGTACACATGGCGGCCCGAATCGCACTTGACGGTCATGAACAGTGCGTGATCGATCTGCCCCGACGCCAGTTCCTCGGCCCGCAGCACGCCGGCGGCCGTCCCGTACTGGGCGGCCACCGCGTCGGAGCCGAGCCCGCTCCCGTCGACGCGTGTCTTGCCGCCCCACCGGATGACCAGGGTTCCGCCGCCTCCGGGCTTGGAGCTCACGCCCCAGAAGTCGTACTCCCACCCGCTGGCGGGGTCGATGACGGTCAGGTGTGCGTCGGACCCGCCCGCTGGCTGCGCCCGGTCTGGAATCCGGATCAGCGCTCCCTCGATGGTGCACCGGCCCCAGTGTTCGGTGCAGTGGGGCTTGAAGACCGGATCCCCGGGTCGTGAGAAGTAGATCGGGCGACCTCCGTCGAGCTCGCCCCGGCCGGCGGTGCCCGCGAGCAGGTTCTGCGGCCGGCCGAATCCGAGCACCCGGTGCACGATGGCTCCCGAATGCGGGTCCAGGGGCGGGTTGGGGGGGATCGGGCGGTTGAACGGGCTGCCCGCGGCGTAGGGCCGCCAGCAGGCGGCGGGCTGGGACCCGGGACCGAGCGAGACGTCGCCCGGCCCGCACGGATCGGCGGGCGAACCCACGACGGGGGCTAGCCAGAGGCTCGCCGACGCCGCCGCGCCCACGGCGACGAGCCGAATCCGCATTTTCCCGAAGCGGAACGTTCGGTTGTCGTGCAGCTGTGGCCTGCGCGGTCGCAGCCTACGGAACACCCCCTGTGCGCAGCCACGACGCCCCCGTCCGGTCCCCGCTGGGGGACCGTCCCCGGCCTGCCCAGACCGGGCAGCGCCCACGGGCCAGCGTCCGGCCGCTCCGTCAGGACGAAAATCGAACGATCCAGCCCGCCTCCTACTACCCCCGGGCTGGACCTTATGACCTCTAGACGGCCGCAGGATAACGGGTGGGGTCCCCAGAGGCGCAGGACCTCCGATCGTCCGGCCAACGGGATCGAGCACGCTCAACCTTGCCTGCGGGCGCGCCGATAGTCGCCCCGATGGCCCCTCTCAGCCTTCGCCGCCTGGCCCCTGCCCTGCTTCTGGTGATCGGCGCCCTGGCCTCGCCCGCCGCGAGCCAGGCCGACGTGGTCACGTTCGGAAGCTCGCTCGCGGTTCCCGCC
>DASZHF010000222.1:0-13905 GCA_035938095.1 Solirubrobacteraceae bacterium | reverse complement strand
CAACGGCTAGCGTAGAGCCGTGGCCCGCTACACGCAGGAGAGCAAGCAACGTGTCCGCGACGCGGTGGACATGGTCGACCTGGTCTCCTCGCGGACCGAGCTGCGCCGGGCGGGCGCCAACCGGATGACCGGGCTGTGCCCGTTCCACGAGGAGCGGACGCCGTCGTTCGGGATCGACCCGACCGAGAAGCTCTACTACTGCTTCGGGTGCGAGGCGTCGGGCGACGCGTTCACCTTCGTGCAGGAGACGGAGGGGGTGGACTTCAAGGGGGCGCTCGAGCTTTTGGCCGACCGGTATGGGGTCGAGCTCGAGGCCGAGGCCGAGGACGCGCGCGACGCGGAGCGGCGGAGGCGGCGCGAGCGGCTGCTCGAGCTGCTGGAGCGAACGGCGGGGTTCTACGAGCGCTATCTGTGGGAGTCCGGGGAGGCGGGGCGCGCCCGCGAGTACCTGGCCGGGCGGGGGCTGGAGGAGGAGGTGCTGCGCGAGTTCCGGATCGGGTACGCGCCCAGCGCGTGGGACCGGGTCTTGCTCGCCTCGCGCCGAAACGGGTTCAGCGAGCAGGAGCTCCTGGAGGCGGGGCTGGCCCAGCGTTCGCGCGGGGCGGGACGGCCCTATGACCGCTTCCGCGAGCGGATCATGTTCCCGCTCGCGGACGGGCGCGGACGGGTGCTGGGATTCGGGGCGCGCGCGTTGCGCGAGAACCAGGGACCCAAGTACCTAAACAGCGCCGAGGGCGAGCTCTACCACAAGGGGCGACAGCTCTACGGCGTCCATCTGGCCCGCGCGCACGCGAGCCGGGCAGGGACGGTCGTGGTGTGTGAGGGCTACACGGACGTGCTGGCGCTGCACCAGGCGGGGATCCGCAACGCGGTGGGGTTGATGGGGACCGCGGTGACGCCGGAGCAGGTGACCGAGCTGGGGCGGATGGCCTCGCGCATCGAGCTGGCCCTTGACGCGGACAGCGCGGGTCAGCAGGCGATGCTGCGTGCTGCCCAGGTGGCCGAGGGTCGACAGGCGCAGCTGCGAGTTGTGGCGCTGCCGGCCGGCACCGATCCCGCCGAGCTGGTGGCGGTCGAGGGTGCGGCCGGGATGCGGGCCCGGCTGGGCAGGTCGGTGCCCTTCGTCCGGTTCCGGGTGGAGCAGGCGCTGGAGGCGGGCGACCTGGGCACTGCGGAGGGGCGCGACCGGGTGCTCGACGAGCTGCGGCCGGTGTTTGCCGCCCTGGGTCCCAGCGCCATGCGAGACGAGCTGTTGCGGATCACGGCGGACCGGCTCGAGCTGTCGCCGGCGCTGGTGGGGTCGTTGGTGGCGGGTGGTGGTCGTTCGGGTGCTGGCGGCGTGGGGGTGGGCGGCGGTCGGGCTGGTGTGAGCGGAGCGGGCGGGGGTGACGGGGCCGGCGGGGCCGGGGGGGCCGGGGGGGCTGGCGGGGCCGGCGCGGTGCGTGGGGGCGGCGGTCGGGAGGCGGGCCGGCCGCTGGAGCGGCGCGAGAAGACCGAGCGGACGTTCCTGGCCCTGTGCCTGGCGCTCCCCGATCCCGGTCGCTCGGCGCTGGAGCGACTGAGGCCCGAGGAGCAGTTCTTCAGCGGCGAGCTGACCCGCCGGGCGGCCGTCTATTTGCGCGAGCACCTTGAGTCGCCCGGCGAGGGCCTGCCCGAGGACGATGTCGAGCTGGGGCGGCTGATCGCGGAGCTGTCCGTGCGAGCCGCGAACGAGTCCGCCCACGTGGCGACGCTCGAGCTGGAGGCCCTTCAGCTGGAGCTGGCCGCCGTTGATCGGGAGATCGTCGCGGCGCGCGCGAGCGGGAGCGGCGATGTCGCCGAGCTGGCCACCCGGCGCGCCCGGGTCAAGGTCGAGGTCGACAAGGCTTTCGATCGGGCCATGGCCGTGGGGGTGGGGGAGGGGTAGGGCGGGCGGAGCACTGGCGTGGCCCGCCGGCGGGGTCTGGGCGCCGGAGGAGGCCCGCTTGCGAGACGCCGCCGGACGAACACACGTTCGCTTTTTCCGTCCGACCCATGCTCGAAACTGGAGGCATGGATAAGGCGGACTTGCAGGACTTTCTCGACCGAGGGCTATCGCTTGAGCAGATCGGCAAACGCGTCGGTCGGCATCCATCGACGGTCGGCTACTGGTTGAAGAAACACGGGCTGGAGGCTGTAAACAAGGAGAAGCACGCCGCGCGGGGTGGGCTCAGTCGAGATGAAGTCGAGCGGCTGATCGCGGCCGGCGCTCCGATCCGGGCGATCGCCGCGGAACTGGGAGTCAGCCAGCGAACCGTCAGACACTGGATGATGAGGTTCGGGCTGCGAACTCGGGGGCGATTTGGCCGAGAGACGCGCGAAGCGCGCAAAAAAGGGCGGGCGATCATCCGTCGAGAATGCCGCCATCACGGCGTAACCGACTTCTGGCTCGAGGGCCGGGGCTACTACCGCTGCTTGCGCTGTCGCCGGGAAGCTGTCACGCGCCGACGGCGAAAGATGAAGGCAATTCTCGTAGCAGAGGCTGGTGGGCGGTGCAAGCTCTGCGGGTATAGCCGCTACGTCGGGGCGCTGGAGTTCCACCACATCGATCCAGCAGATAAGAGGTTTGCGCTGAGCACGGACGGTGTGACGCGCTCGCTGGCCCGGGCTCGAGTGGAGGCTCAGAAGTGTGTCCTACTGTGTGCCAACTGCCACGCGGAGGTCGAAGGCGGACTCGCCGCGGTTGGCTAGAATCACCCCTTCGATCGGCGGCAGCTCGATTGGGCGAGCGCTCGGCTGTTAACCGAGAGGTTGTGGGTTCGAGCCCCACCCGCCGAGTTCGACCTCACTGGCTGGCATCGTCGAAGAGGGCTGGCATAAGTTTCGCCCCGTGTGACCAAAGAGGGGCATGTCGCTTACCGGTGTGTATTTACGCTCGCCAGCTCTTCAACCAGGTTGACTGCGCGCGCCGCCGGATCGTGTGCCGGCAGCCATGTGACGAACTCGCTGGTAGGCCCCCTTATTCCAGGCCGCGCCAGCGCTCGCTGCACAGCCAGGCGCACCCCGCGCGGCGTCGCCCAGCGACGCGGCAGCCGAACGCCGACGCCGGCCCAGTCGATGCGCGCCGCGTTCTCGTTCATATCGCCCTCAGCGGGGCACGCGACCACTGTGCATCCCGACGCCAGGGCTCGGACCACGGTGCCGTGCCCTCCGTGACACACCACCACATCGCAGCGGGGCATCGTCGTCGAGTAGCGCACCCAGTCGACGACGCGCGCGTTCGCCGGCACGGGTAGCGGCGCGCCCGTCGGGGGCCGCCGGTTCCAGGTAGCCAGCACGCGGACCGGGAGGTCGGCCAGCCCGTCGAGCGCCGCGCGCAGCAGCCTATGCTCACGATCCTGCGACGTCGACGGTGCGACCAGAACGAGCGGCTCCTCGCCCGGCGGCAGCTCCACCTCGCCGGCGGGCTGCTCCCACATCAGGGGTCCGACCACGTGCGTGTGCGGCGGCCAGTCGCGCGGGTATTCGAGCTGTGGGAACGTCGCCACGATGCACAGGTCGCGGCTGATGCCCCCGTGGAAGTGATCCACGGGCGCCAGCCCTAGCCGATTGCGGGTCTCGTTGAGCTCGTCGCGGCCTTGGCGCAGCCCGGACCTCAGCGGTCGCTCCAGGCCCCGCCAGAACATCCGCCCCACGGGTGTTCGGGGCAGCCGCGCTCCCAGCGAATAGACCGGAAAGCCGGGCGCCCCGGCCGGATGCACATGGGGTATGAGCGTGGCCACCGGGACGCCCGCCACCTCGGCCGCCAACGCGGGGGCGAGGGTGAGGATGTCGGCCACCACCGCGTCGGGGGCGAGCTGGTCCATCAGGGGCTCGGTCTCGCGGGCCGCTCTGACCGCGGCCACGTAAGGCTTCAGAGGACGACCGCGGCCGGGGAACACCTGGTACTCGGGGGCCGGCTCGAAGCGCATGCCCTCGCGCTCGACGTCCTCGCGCCAGCGCCCCCAGGTCTGCAGCGTCACCCCGTGACCACGCCGGACCAGCTCGCGCCCCAGCGCGATCATGGGGAAGGCGTGACCGGGGTCGCCGAAGGCGCCCAGGAGGAGGCGAAGGCGCGGCCCGGCGGGTTCGTGGGTTCCGGGGTCGGGCGAAGCGCCGGGTGATCGGGGGTTGGTCGAAGCGCCCGTGGTCGAGGGTCGCGGTCGGCGGTCGCGGGACTCAGGCGGCGAGCTCGGCCACGAGGCGCAGCTGCTCGAGACGGTCGTCGCGGGTGAACGCGATCGGCGTCACGCCGAGCGTCCCCACCCCGGCTTCGCGGTAGACCTGGAGGCGCTCGCGCACGTGGTCCTTGGGACCGCAAAGCGTCACCGTGTCGATGAGCTCGTTGGGGAGGGCGGCCGCAGCCTCCTCCTTCTTGCCGGACAGATAGAGGTCCTGCACCTCGCGGGCGGCGTCCTCGAATCCGTAGCGCTGCACCAGCTGGTTGTAGAAGTTGCGTTCCCGCGAACCCATTCCCCCGATGTACAGCGCCAGAAAGGGTCGCTGCGCATCGCGTGCAGCCTGCACGTCGTCGCTGATGAACACGTTGACCGTCGGCGCGATGTCAAACCCGTCCAGCGAGCGACCGGCCCGGGCGGCGCCCTCCTCGAGCAGGGGCCGCAGCTCGGCCACGTGCTCGGGCGAGAACAGCGTCGGTATCCAGCCGTCGGCGATCTCGCCCGCGAGCTTGGTGTTGTTGGGCCCGATCGCGGCGAGGTAGATCGGGATGCGCTCCTGGACGGGCGCGATCGTGAGCTTCAGCGCCTTGCCGGGACCGTCGGGAAGCGGCAGGTCGAGGGTCTCGCCGTGGAACTCGAGCCGCTCACGGGAGAGCGCCTTACGCACCACCTCCACGTACTCGCGCGTGCGCTGCAGCTGCCGGCCGAAGCGCTGGCCGTGCCATCCCTCGGCCACCTGCGGACCCGACGTCCCGATCCCCAGGATCATCCGGCCGCCGGAGAGCTGGTCGAGCGTGGCCGCGGTCATCGCCGTCATGGCCGGGCTGCGAGCCGGCATCTGGAAGATCGCCGACCCCAGGCGGATCCGGGAGGTGCCCGCCGCCAGCCAGGCCAGGATGGTCGCCGCGTCCGAGCCGTAGGCCTCCGCGGCCCAGACCGAGTCATAGCCCAGCCGCTCGGCCTCGTGGACGATTGCGAGCTGGTCCTCGGAGGTGAGGCCGACGCCCCAGTAGCCGATGTGCACGCCGAGCTTCATTTGCAAGATTCCTTTCCCCGGAAGGAAATCGCTTGCCGGTTGCGACACGCTGGCCTAGGCTCGCGGCGCGCCCGGTGGGAGGGCGCACAGCCTATGCGAAGCCCCACCTCTGCCATAGAGCGGTTGCGGCTGGCCATCGACTGCCTGCCCGAGCACACCCGGGCGGCGATGATCGAGGGCATCGAGCGCAACGACATCATCGTGGGGGCCTACACGGACCGGCACGGAGGCGTCTGTCCCATGCTGGCCGCGCACCGGTGCGGAGGGCGCACGAGCTTCCTGAGCTTTGCCCGGGCCTGGGACGCCTTCACTGACGCCGGGCGCCGCGCTCGGCGCGCGACCCGGCGCGAGCTGAGCATCCTGCGTTTCGAGCTGGAGGCCAGCCTGCTCGCGGAGGAGCACATCGATCTGGCCACGGTGATCGCCGAGCACCGCGCGACCCGGACCGCCCCCGAGCCGGGCCGTTCCGCGCTCGAGGCCCGAGGGGCAGGATCGGAGCGGGGGAAGGTCGCCGGCGGTTCGGGCCAGGAGGAGTCCGACCTGGTCGCCGGGCGCCGGCACCGGCCCGGAGATCCCGACCGCTCGCGCGAGTTGCGTCACCACCCCGGGTGGGCGTGGTTGCGCCCGCTGCGCCGGCTCGACGACTACGAGCGGGCGCTCGAGCTTCTTGAGGCAGCCGGGGAGCCGGCGGACGAGCCGCTCGCCGGCGAGCGCGAGCTGACCCCGAGCGCCTGATCGGGCTTGCGGCGCGCCGTCGGAGCGCCGACCGCCTCGGAACGTCTCAGCGCCTTAGAGCGAGTCCCCTGGCCGGACGAACATGATCTCCGGGACGATGCACGCCGGCGAGAGCGAGAGGAGGAAGCGCACCGACGCCGCGATGTCCTCGGGGCGAATCATCTCTTCCGGGCTCACCTCGCCCTTGACGAAGTCCGTCATCGGCGTGTCGACGAACGCCGGGCACAGCGCGCACGACTTGATGCCCTCGGGAGCGAGCTCCTGGTTCATCGAGTGGCTGTAACCGACGACCGCATGCTTGGTCGCGGAGTAGATCGCCAACCACGCCTGCCCGTGCTTGCCCGCGATCGAGGCCGTGTTGACCACCAGCGCGTTGTGGTGCTCGGCCCCCGCCGCCTTGAGCATGTCAAGGCACTCCCGGTAGAACAGGACGATCGATCTGATGTTCAGGTCGAGCTGCATGTCGAGGCGCTTGGTCACCGTCTCGCCGACCGGCGCCCCGATGCCCACGCCCGCGTTGTTGACCAGAACGTCCAGACGGCCGTAGCGGTCGCGGTGGGCGGCCACCACCTTCTGCACGTCCTCCTCGGATGTGAGGTTGGCCGGAACCTCGACCAGGTCGAACCCCTCACCGCGGAGCTCATCGGCCGCCGCTTGCAGCTTCTCGGGACGCCGCGCGGCCACGGTCAGGCCGTAACCCTCCTGGCCCAGCAGTCGGGCGATGGCGAGCCCGATCCCGCTCGAGGCTCCGGTCACGATCGCTGCCCGCTCTGCCATTTACGCTCTCCTTCGGTCGTTTGGAACGGTCCCGGCCGGGCGCAATCAAACCATGGCGCCGGGAATCACGGCGCGCCCCCCGGACCGGCCCTGGTCCCGATTACCACCTCCTACAGTGTCTGCCGATGCCCCTCCCGTCTCGGGCGCGCCGGCGCCAGGCCTCGTTGGGAATGCCCACTGCTCCCCGCGTGGGCGTCGCTCTGCTCGCCGCGATCGCCCTGCTGGGGACGACGGCGCTCGCCGGGTGTGGCGGGAGCGGCAGCGCCAACATCCGCTTTCCCGGCGGGAGCGGGCGGACCCTCGGGCAGGTCCGAGCCGGACATCGCGAGACCTTGGTCCTCGCCCCGAGCACTTTCGTCATCAACCGCGGACCGAACCGGTTCGCGTTCGCCCTGTTCGACACGTCCCACAAGCTCATCGACGCATCCCGAGTCGCCCTGTACACGTCCGACCCCAGCGGGGGGTCCGTCCGCGGCCCGTTCTTCGCCCGCGAGGAGTCGCTGGCGGTCCAGCCTCGCTTTCAAAGCCGCACGGTCGCCGAGGACCCCAACGCGGCGCATTTCGTCTACGTCGCGCAGGTCCCGTTCGGCGAATCCGGTCCTCGGTATATCACGGCCCTGGCCGAGGTCCAGGGCCACGAGGTCGCCACCACCGTGGACCAGCTCGTCGTCGACCCTCGCGGTCCGCAGCCCCCGACCGTAGGACAGCAGGCCATCCCCATCCACACGCCCACGGTCGCCCAGGCGCACGGAAACCTCTCGAGCAACGACACGCGCGTGCCCCCCGCGCCCGATCTGCAGCAAGTCGACTTCGCCCAGGTCCTAGGACGCAAGCCCGTCGTGCTGATGTTCGCCACGCCGGGCCTGTGCCAGAGTCGCGTGTGCGGCCCGGTCGTCGACATCGAGGAGCAGGTCAAGTCCCAGATCGGTCCGCGCGTCGCGTTCATCCATCAGGAGATCTACAAGAACAACAACCCGGCCCAAGGCCTGCGCCCCCAGGTCAACGCCTGGTACCTGGCCACGGAGCCGTGGACCTTCGTCATCGACCGTTCCGGGCGCATCGCCACCCGGATCGAAGGGGCTTTCTCAGCGGCCGAGCTGAAGCGGGCGGTCGAAAAAGTACTCGTCTGACCGTTCACGCCCGGGCGCGTGTGCCCCTGGCCGCGGGGCGCTTGCTCAGGGCAGCGAGTTCGAGGTGGGCTGGGAGACGTTGGGTCCCGGGCTCGGAGGTGCGATCGGGCCGCTGTTGGCGTGGGAAAGGGTGACGTCGGTCTTGGTGATCTGGCTGTTCCCGGCGCTGTCGGTGGTGATCGTCACGGCCTGCGCGGTGACTCGCTTGTGCCCTTGGAGAAGGTGGCGCGCGCTGTGCGCGAGATGCACCTTCACTCGCTTCGTGTGCCCCGCGGCGATGTTGAAGCTCTGCTTGCCCAGCACGCGGCACCCCCGCGCGCAGCGGGCGGCGACGGCGTGCGGGCCCCCCGCGGCGGAAACGCTCGCTATCGCGGCGCCGGAGAGGACTCTGAGCACCAGGACCCCATGGCAACCCCCGGTCGTGGCGGCGGCGCAGCTCAGGTCCACGGGTACGTCCTTCTGGGTTGACGTCACCGTCACGGCTGCGGTGCGGACCGACACGTCGCTGAGGGGCCGGGTCGATTCGGCCGGGGTGGAAGGCGCGGGCTGGGGTGGCTGGATGGGGGCCTGAGCGAGGGTGTCGACCTCGCCATAGGCGGCGTAGACGAGGGAGGCGCCTGACGAACCGACAGCCTGGAAGGCGACGGCCAGCTGGCTGAGCTTGATCGGATCCAGGGGCGTCCGGGTGGTGACCGAGTACCAGCCCGCGGGCTGGCCGGCGGGGATCGTCGTCGAGCCCAGAATCGTGAATCCCATGAGCGGGTTGCCCGTCCACAGCGAGAGCGTCAGCGGGCGCGACGGACCGGTGCTGACATAGGCCCAAGCCGTCGTCTGCTTGAGAGTCTCATTGGACGAGAAGGAAGGCGGCGCGGCGAGGCTGACCGCGACCCAGCTCCCCGAGTCACCGGCGCTCAGGTAGGAGCTGGTGTCGGGAGCGGCCGGTTGCGAGACGCCTTTGGCGAGAGCCGCGTCGGGGGAGCTCGAGCTCGGAGTCACGCTCCATCCCGACTGCAGCGCCTGCGTGCCGGTGGGGGGCAGCAGGTAGCTCGTGGCGCCCGCCGTCGCGGGCAGCAGGACGGCAGCGACGAGCGCCGGAGCAAGCGCGGCGAAGAAGGCCTTGGCTGGAGCGGCTAGCTTCATGGGGTTTCTCTACCTCCGGGGGACTATCGATCCGACGGTTGGGCCCACCGGGTTGCCGTGGGTTGGAGTACTGACATCAACGACGTTTGTGTGCGGGCTGCCCGGGACACCAGAGCCCGGGGATTGCGTCGGTCGCCGCCGGTGAGACGGAGAACCGGGGCCCTGCGGTTTCGCGCTCGGGCGGGCCTGGGTCAGGGTCACCGAGGTCTTGACGGTCTGGGCGCCGTTTGTGGCGTCATGGGTGATCACAACCGCCTGCGCAGTGACGCTCTTGTGACCGTGGAGCAGGTGACCGGCGCTGTGGGCCAGATGCACCTTGACGCGCTTGGTATGGCCGGCGGCGATGTTGAAGCTCTGCCTGCCGAGCAGGCGGCAGCCGCGGGCGCAGCGCGCGGTGACCGCCAGCGGCCCACCGGCAGCGGACCCGTGCGCGACCGGCGTTCCACTCAGCACCCTGAGCTCGAGCACACCATGGCAACCGCCGGGGGTGGCCACCGCACAACTCAGGTCGACGGGAACGTCCTTCTGGCTGGCGCTCACGATCACGTTCGGGGTGTCCACCCATACGGCATGGGACCCGCTGATCGGGCTCGGGCCAGAACCCGAGAGGCCCGGGGCGGTGGACGGCGTCTGAGTGGGGGAGGTGGTGGGCTGGCCGCCAGTGCCAGCGTGTGCCGGCGCATTGGTGTCGAGCTGGACGTACGCGGCGTATGCGTTGGCATTGGTCGCGCCGCTGGGTCCTTGGCTTGTCAACCAGATCGTCAGCTGGCTGAGATCGGTGGAGGCGAGCGCCTTGTTCGTGCTCACGGAGTACCAACCGGCGGGCTTGCCGGCGGGGATCGTGGCGGACGCGAGGGGCTGGTAGCCGATCGCGAGGTAAACGCTCACCGACTGGGAAGTGCCCGTATTGAGGTAGACCCACGCCGTGGCCGAGGTGACCGACTCGCCGGGGCCAAACGATGGCGGCGCGGCCGCTTGGACGCCGAGAACGTCATAACCACCACCACCACCACCACCACCACCGTCACCGTCGCCGTCGCCACTCGGAGGATTGGTGGCGGTGACGAAGGAGCTGGCGCTCGGCGCCGTCGGCTGGATGATGGCCTTGGCCAGCACTGAGTCGGGCGTGCTGGTCTGGGGTGTGCTGGTCCATCCGGATCCGAACATCCCGGACACGGTCTTGCTGGGGCGCAGGACGTAAGTTGCGGCTTGCGCCGCGGTGGGCAGTGCGGCCACCGCGAGCGCGGCTACGAGGGTGCACGCCAGCCGCCTCGGCCAGCGAGCCGGACGGGTCATTGAGAAATGTGCGCTTAGGATGGCCACGTCTACTTCCCGCCTCCCCGGTGGTTGGGCCCGCGGGCGCGCGGCTTGGCGCCCGAGCCGGACCGGGTCAGGGTCAACCTGGTGTTGGCGGTCTGGCTGTGACCCGCACCGTCATGGGTGATCGTGGTCGCCTCGATGGTCACGCTGTGACGGCCGTGGAACACCGAGCTCGCGCTGTGGGCCAGGTGCACCTTCACCGTCTTGTGACGGCCGGCCAAGATCTGGAACTTGGTGTGCCCGAGCACGCGACATCCACGGGCACAGCGCGAGGCTACGGCGCGGGGATGGGCCGCCGGTGCGTTATTGACCTTGGCCGCCGGTGCGACCAGGCTCAGGACCAGCTCGCCCGAGCATCCGTGGGGGATACCGGGGGCGCAGCTCAGCACCACGGGAACGCTCGTGGCCCGGGGCGCGAGCTTGACGACTGGTGCCGCGAGCGAGATCGGCGACAGCGGGCTGGCGGTCACCAACGGCTTGGGATTCGAAACCACGGACGGCGGTGTCAACGTCGGGGTCGGTGCGCTCGGCGTTGAGACCGCAGGATCGTTGGTCTCCACATCCACGTACGCCGCGTAGGCATGGGACCCGACGCCGGTCCCGCTGGGCTGGAGGCCGATCGAGAGGTTCTGAAGTCCGAAGCCGTCCAGGCTGGTCTGAGTGGTGGCGGAGTACCAGCCGGCTGGGCTTCCGGCCGGGATGGTCGTCGACGCGATCTGCTGGTAGCCGGAGTACCACACCCACTTCCACAGCGACAGCGTGAGGGTCTGATAGGCAGCGGTGCTCGCGTACGCCCACGCCGTGGTGCTCTTCAGCGTTTCACCGGTTCGGAACGCCGGCGGGTCCGAGAGGCTCACCCCGGCGTAATTGCCGGCGCTTCCCGAGCCCGCCGTCAGGTAGGAAGTAATGACGGGGAGCGCGGGTTGCGCCACGGGCTTGTTCAAGACTGCATCTGCCGTGCTCGAGCTGGGAGTTACCGTCCAGCCGTCCTGCAGAGCGGTGGTGTTGTTCGGCCGCAGCACGTACGTCGCGGCGCTGGCCGTCAGCGGTACCAGCAGAACGACGGTGACGGCGATGACCAGGGCTCGCGCGAAGGCCTTCCCCGTACGGGCGCAACTGTTCCGGGACCTTCTCATGCTTGACGCCCTCCGGTGTGCGTGTGGTCCGGACTCGCGGCGGCGGCCGATTCCGATTGGGGCTGAGTTTCGAGGGGCGTGTCTTCGTCGCGGGCCTCGCTGTGAGGCTCGGAATCGGGGCTCTCGACCGGCGCTACTCGGCCCTCCTCCACCTCTCGGCAGAAGGCCTCGACCACGACCGGGTCAAATTGGCTGCCCGCGCAGCGCCGCAACTCGTCGAGCGCGTCCTCGGAGGAGATCGCGGCCTGGTAGGGCCGGTCGCTCGTCATCGCCTCGTACGCGTCGCAGACGGCGATGATCCGAGCGCCGAGCGGAATCTTCTCGCCCGCCAACCCGTCCGGATAGCCATTTCCGTCGAAGTGCTCGTGCGTCGCGCGTACCAGCTTGGCGACCGGTCGCAGGGCGAAGGCCGCCCCCAGGATGCGCTCCCCCACCAGGGTGTGCTGCTGCATGAGCACGCGCTCGAACTGATCGAGGCGGCCGGCCTTGCGCAGGATGTTGTCGGGGACCGCGAGCTTGCCGATGTCGTGAAGCTCCGCGGCGCGGGTGACCTCGTCGAGCTCCTCGGTGCTCAGGCCCAGCCGGCGGCCGACCTCGCGGGAAAGCGTTGCCACACCGTCGAGGTGGGCCTGCAGCTCGGGCTCGCGCTCCTGGAGGACCTGCTTGAGCACGGCGCTGGTCTGATGGCTCTCTCCGCCCTGGCGTTCACCCTTGTGCGCGTAGAGGCGCTGGTCAGCGATCTGCAGGGCCAGGGTGCTGTCGTCGGCCTCGTTGGGGATGTCGACGGCGCCGTACGAGGTGGTCACCGAGAATCCGCTTCCGTGCTCGGACAGGGCGACGGTCGCATCCTCGATGGCGGCGCCCGCGACCGAGCCGTGCGCGTGGATCAGGGCACAGAACTCGTCGCCGCCCAGGCGATAGGCCGTACCGTGCGCGGCCACCGACTCCTGGAGCTTGCTTCCCAGCCGAGCCAGCAATGCGTCACCGGCGAGATGCCCGAACGTGTCGTTGTAGCGCTTGAAGCCATCCAGGTCGAAGAGAACGAGCGTGCCGGGATTCGAGGCATGCGTGACCTGGAGCATCTCCCGCAGGTCGGTCATCAGCAGCCGCCGATTGCCGAGTCCGGTCACCGCGTCGGTGATCGCCTGAAGGCGGCTGCGGTCCACCATCTGGAGGTTCTCGGCGAAGGTGAGCGCCATACGGGCGATCACGGCCGCCAGCGTCGCGCTGGCCAGCGCGAAGGCAACCGTGTCGATCGGCTTGACCCGGCTGAGCAGGAGGAGAACCAGGGCGCTGGCGGCGAACAAGGAGGGAACCAGGAGCGGCCGTAGGCCGGAGAGGCGGATGAGCGGGGCGGGCCGCGGTGGCTGGAACCCCGCGGTGGCGAGCAGCAGCGTCGAGGCTGGCCACAGCCAGTCGAGCTTGGTGGTCGACAGTTGGCCGGTGGCGTTCGACCACAGCGAGAAGCCGTCGATGAGCGCTCCGATGGCAAATGCCATTGCGACCAGGCCCAGCGTGCGGCCCGGACGCCAGCCCGTCAGGGCGACGACCCACAACACGAACCCGACCAGGAGAACGTCGGCCACGGGATAGCTGAGGTCCGCAAGCACGGCGGTCCCGCCCGCTCCGGTGCTCGAGAGGATCGCTGGGAACAGTGTGGCGGCCACCAGCGCTCCCAGGGCGAGGACTCCGACGAGCCCGTCGAGCCACAGGGTCACGTAGAAGCGCTGCACGCGAGCGCGCAGGAGCAGGATCAGACCCGCGTAGGCAGCCGGGTAGAAGGCTAGTGAAAGCAGATCGGAGACCGTGGGGAAGCTGCCCTGGGCCTCCGACGGCCAGGCGGTCGCGATGATCACCCCGAGCGACCACGACAGCAGGCCGACGCCGAGTACGACCCACGCTCGTGACTCGTCCTTGACCATCCAAGCGCGGACCAGGCACAGGGACGCCGCCGCCAGCAGGAGGCCGTTGTAGACCCAGTCCTCGAAGAGCCTCTTCGTCGCCCCGGAGCCCCCCAATCCGAACATCGAATGGCTCGCGTAGGCGACAAGGCCAACGGCGGCGAGGATGCGCACGGCCTTGACGACCGTCATGGCAACGCGCCGCCCATCGGGGTGAGGGCCTCGCGTGCGTGCGGTCTGGCGATGACCCTCGGCCAGCAGAGGCCGGGGAGCGCTGAGAATGGGGGAGACGCCTGCCTCCATCAGATTTGGATCCCGAGTCCTTTCAGGAACATGGCGACGTAGGAGGGCTATCGGGATGCCCCAGGCCAATCTTTAGGGACGTCCAGGGGTCACTGGACGATCGCCAAGCGGTCGTGCTCCGCCGCAGACCGCTGCTAGCGTGCCCCCGCCGGGCCGGTAGCTCAGCGGTTAGAGCAGCGGACTCATAATCCGTAGGTCCCAGGTTCGAATCCTGGCCGGCCCAGTCCGGATCCGACCGGAAATGCCCGTCAC